>JBGSLW010000397.1:0-9709 GCA_041740495.1 Pirellulaceae bacterium | reverse complement strand
AAAAACGTTATCGGGCGGGCATTTTACGATCGTCTGGGATTCCAGTTCCTTCGCCGAAGTACCCACCGCGAAACCGGGTTTGACTTGCTGCGTTTGCGGTTGGGCGACGCGTAAACGCGCACGATCGTTCCGGCGAGCTTGCCGATCGAACCGCGGAAGATGGTTATACTCTGGGCAGTCCAGTTTGACCTGACGAAGTGATTCCGCCCCTTTCGATCAATGCTGTTAAACCGTCTGGAATTCGCTTTGGTCAATAACCCATTCCGCGCGTCGATTCAGCGACGCTGGGAGGCCAAACGCTTACTGGCCATGGGTGGACCGATCGACGGTGGCCGCGCTTTGGAAGTTGGTTGCGGGCGCGGCGTGGGGATCCAGCTGGTCCTCGACATGTTCGGGGCGTCGCACGTCGATGCCTTCGACCTGGACTCGCGGATGGTCCGGGCCGCCCGGCGACGCCACCGCGGACGACTCGATCGTGTCTCGGTCTGGCAGGGGGATGTCACATCCATTCCGCTGGCCGACGCTCAATACGACGCCGTCTTCGATTTCGCGATCCTCCATCACGTGCCGCGGTGGCGGAGCGCGGTTGCTGAAATCTGGCGGGTCTTGAAGCCCGGGGGGCGATTCTACGCCGAAGAGGCGTTCGCCAGGTTCATCAACAGATTCCCTTGGCGGCAACTGTTCGAGCATCCTCGGGAGGACCGATTCGATGCTGCTGAATTCGTCGACGCACTTGGGGCGGTCGGATTCCACGTCGATTCGACGTCTCAATGGGCCGGCGCGCTCGGCTGGTTCATCGCCAAAAAGCCCACCGCCTGACAAGCGTTGGAGTCGCCAAGTTGGCAATCGCCAGACGCTCAACGCGAAGGGAATCCGTTGGGCGATTTGCTATCCCGATAGGACGCCAGTACCCTGGGGCAGAAGAGGAGTTGTCCGTCATGCGCACCGTATTTTCGTTGGTCGTTATCGGGTGGTTGGGGGTCTGTGCGGCCACGCTCGCCGCGGGCGCGGCTGCGAGGCTGGGGACAAGTCCTGGCGCTCAGGAGTTGCTGCAGGACGAGTTGCCGTCGGGGGGCTCGCCGCCGGCGCTCACGTATCCCTATTTTCCCGACCGCCTGCACACCTTTGTGTTTCGCAATTGGGAGCTCGTCGACCCCGCCAAGATGGCAGCGGTGGTCGGGGCCTCGCCCGATCAGATCGTATCGATCGGCGATGCCTTGGGTTTGCCGCCGCCCCGTGAACACAGCGAGCCGTTCCGCCAGCGCAGTTACTTGACCGTCCTCCGACGAAATTGGCACCTGTTACCCTACCAGCAGTTGTTGCAGTTGTTGGATAAGAAGCCCGCAGAGCTGGCCGAGATCTTGCGCGAAGATGATTTCCTGTTCATCAAGTTGGGGCAACTTAAGCCCGCCTGTGAACCGTTGCGCTGGGAGGCTCCGAACGACGAGGCCCTTCGGCGATCGGCTGAGATCCAGCAGGAGTTGCGCGAAACGCTGGGAGAAGACTGGACAAATCCAGGCGTTCCCCGCTTCGATTTTCTGCGCAAGTGGGCGGTCCCGACGTCTCCGGATGTCGGGGACCTGGCGACTCCCGACGGCGATTCGACCGATGACGAGGGCCGCTTCGCCACACGTTTTATTTACTCGTATGTCGCACTCTTCGGCGATCCGTTACTGGACGAACGCCTCGATCCGTTTCCCGATGGACTGTTGGCCGAGCTGGCTCGTGTTGGCGTCAACGGTGTCTGGCTGCACGTCGTCCTCCGCGACCTCGCGCCGGGTGGACCAACGTTTCCGGAATTCGGCCGGGACCATGAAAAGCGACTCGCCAACCTCAGGCGGTTGGCGCTGCGGGCGCGACGCTACGGCATCGGAATTTATCTGTATCAGAACGAGCCGCGAGCGATGCCAAGTCACTTCTTTCGCCCACAGCCTGAATTGGCAGGCGTCACCGAAGGGGACTTCACCGCGCTGTGCACCAGTACGCCGGAAGTTCGGCAGTGGCTCAGGAACGCCTTGGCACACGTCTTTCGCGAAGTCCCCGAATTGGCGGGAGTCTTCACGATCACCGCCTCGGAGAATCTCACCAATTGTGCTTCGCACGGACAGCAGCACGCGTGTCCGCGCTGCCGACTGCGAACCGAAGCGGAGATCATTGCGGAGGTGAATGCTGCCATTCGTGAGGGGGTTCAGAGTTCCCAGCCCCAAGCGCGAGTCATCGCCTGGGATTGGGGTTGGAATCGGCACGGCGATGCGACTGCTCACATCGACTTATTGCCGAAGGGAATCGAGTTGATGTCGGTCAGCGAGTGGAACCTGCCGCTGGATCGCGGGGGCGTGCGAAGTCAGATTGGCGAGTACTCCCTGTCCGCGGTGGGGCCCGGGCCGCGGGCGTTGCGTCACTGGCAGCAGGCCCAAGCCCGCGGGCTGGGGGCGTTTGCCAAAGTTCAATTCAACAACAGTTGGGAGTTGGCCGCGGTTCCCTATTTGCCCGTACTGGACTTGGTGGCCCAGCATTGCCGCAAGCTGGCGACGGCTGGCGTCGATGGTCTGATGCTCAGTTGGTCTTTGGGCGGATACCCATCGTTGAATTTGGAGGTCGCCCAGCGGTTCAACCTGCAACCGCAATCCGACGTCGATCAGGTTCTCACCGAACTGGCACTGCGACACTATGGGATCGAAGGTGGGCCGTTGGCCCGCGCGGCTTGGCGGGAACTGAGCGCGGCATTCCAGCAGTATCCCTACGACGGAAGCCTGGTCTACCACGGGCCGCAATTGCTTGGACCCAGCAATCCGTTGTACCTGGCGCCGACGGGATATCGGGCGACGATGACGGGCTTTCCGTACGACGATCTCGCGGCGTGGCGCGGAATCTACCCCGCCCCCGTCTTTCTTGCTCAATTCGAACGAGTCGCCGGTGGTTGGGGCCATGGCGTGGACCTGCTGCGGCAGGCGGTCGCCGCCGCGCCGGTCGAACTGCATCAGGACGCTCAAGCCGATCTTCGCGTGGCGGAAGCGGCCGAATGCCATTTCAAGTCGGTCGTGAATCAAACCAGGTTTGTGTTGCTCCGCGACCAGTGGCGCGACCTCAACTTGCCCGCCCAGCAGCACGAGTCGTTGCGACGACAATTGCGGGAGGTCGTGACCGCCGAGTTAGAGTTGGCGACTCGATTGTGGCGATTGACCCAACAAGACTCACGGATCGGTTTTGAAGCGTCCAATCAATATCTCTATGTCCCCCTCGACTTGGCAGAGAAAGTCGTCAACTGTCGCTGGGTGCTGCGGCAATTGGCCGAGTGACGATTTTTCATGTGGACCCATCTTGCGACCGAACCATGCCTTGATTATGATCGGAGCATCTGCGCTGTTTTCCCAGAAGCGGTATCAATACTAGCCATTGACCCAAAACATCAGCCGCCTGGCGCTAGCCTGCGGTTTCCGGGGGTCGGGTTCCAAAAAACCGCAGGCGAGCGCCAGGCGGCTGATCTCAATGGGACGCGGAACTGTGTTTTGGGACAAAGCCTGGCACGCAGCGCAAGCAAGTGAGTAGAATCGTCCGTGAAAAGCGGAGCCAGGCCCACTCACTTGCGATTCGCGATTGTATTTGGGGTTTTTAAACCGCTTCTAGGAAATACCGAATGCGAATTGCGAAATGGATGGTGGCGGTTTGGCTGGCCGTGAGTGCAAATTCCGGTGTGGCCGGACTTCAAACGGACGTCGATCCGCCCAGGGGGCCAAACTTCAGTCTGTTGCGGAGCGATGTCGGCCTGGCGGAAGGCCAACCGGGGTTGGTCTTGATCCAACAAGGGGAACCGCAAGCGACGATCGTGATTGCAGCGGCTGCGGTCGAAGCGTTGAAAACTTGGGATCCTCAGCTGGCTGATCCCGCTACTGAACCTGCCAAGATCGCTTGGGCTGCACACGAACTACAAACGTATCTGCACAAGATGTCGGGCGCTCAGCTGGCGATTGTCAGCGATCAGGAGCCTGCTCCGGTTGGGGCCGCCATTCTGGTCGGCCGCAGTCTGCAGACAGCAGAATTCGAGGCAAGAATCCCGAGTGGATTGACACCGCTTCGCGAAGAAGAGGGATACGCGATTCTGTGTCAGGGCCAAAAGCTGGTTTTGGCCGGCAACGATGCAGGGCCGTACCACGGCACGGAGTACGCCGTGTATGGCCTGCTGCACCGACTGGGTGTTCGCTGGTACATGCCGGGCGATCTGGGTGAGGTCGTCCCGCCGCGGGATACGGTTGCGGTCCGGGGACTCGCAGTCGTGGAACACCCCGACTTTAAACTGCGAAACTGGTGGACGCATTGGTTCGCCGACGATTTGCGACCGATCGAGACGCGGTGGAAAATCCGCAACGGAATGAATCTGCACACGATGCACGCGGTCCCGGGGGACAGCAGCGTGCGCGCGGTGCTGCCGCCCGAACAGGAAAAGGACAACCCGGAGTTTGCCGCGGTCTTCGCGCGGGATGCCGCCGGCCAGGTGTATCCGCACATGCCGAACTTGACCAGCGAACAATCGGTTCAATTCGCCGCAAATGTGATCAAGGAACATTTTCGCAAGAACCCGGACGCGACCTCCTGGGGAATCGGTGCGGACGACGGATTGCCTCGAGATTTTAGTCCCGGAGTTTCGGAGCGACATTTGAATTTCCCTTCGCTCATCGGGCGATTCAACGATCCCGCCGGAGACAGTACGACGGAAGAATGGATGCAGTGGGTCCAACGGGTTTCCGCCGAAGTTCGCCGCGAGTTCCCCGACCGGTTTCTCAGCACCAATGGATACGCCAATCGCGACACGCCACCGCAGGGACTCCTACCCGATCGGTCGATCTGGATCATGTTCGCCGCGATCTGGTCGGATACGTACCACGCCTACGACAATCCGCGGAGCTGGATGACCCAGCGGCAGTACCACATGCTCAAGACCTGGACGGAGATGTACGACAACGTCTATCTCTACGACTACCTGTACTACAACCTGGTGGGTTGCGGCGCGCCCCCGATTCCGCTGTCGCATCGGCACCAGCACAACATGCCCCTCCTCAAGAAATTGGGACTGGCCGGCTTCTGGAACGAAGGTCGAACGGTCCGCGGCGAAGCGGGGGTTTTTCCAACCTATGTATTGGCGCGGATGATGTGGGACGCCGATCTGGATGTGGACGCCTGCCGCAACGAGTATTTTGGCGTCTGGTACGGTGCGGCGGCCGAGCCGGCGTTGGCGTTTTGGGAGGCGATGGAAAACGCGATCGAACGGAGCCCTATCGGCGGCGATCGCGATCACCTCCTTTCCCTGATCTATACTCCCCAGCTGATCGCAGAGTTAGATGCTCACTTGGACCGAGCCGAGGCGGCGGCGGCGGGTGATGCGTGGACCGAGCCCCGCGTGCGGGCCGACCGCGCAACGTTCAACTACCTCCTGGCGTACAAGGCGATGGAGCGAGCGGAGTTCGCTGCCGACTGGCCGGAAGCGGTGCGGCAGGCCGATGCCATGGTCGAAGCCCTTCGCCCCGCTATGGAAATCAGCCGCTTCTATTGGGATATCAGCGCGGAGGCCAAGCCGATGGCGGGCCAAGCGCATGGCTTCTACTACTGGGGGACGGGGCATCGCCGCCAGGTCTACGCGGATCTTGTAGAACGAACTGGCGGGAGCCAAGGGGACCTGGTCGCGGTCTTGCCAGAGATGGCTCGCTTTCGCATCGACCCGCGCGACGATGGCCGATTCGACGGTTGGTTCCGACCCGATTGGCCGGACGACGATTGGGAAACGCTCGCCACCACCCGTCCGTTCTTTGCAGTCAACCACTATTTGGACCCCAGTGGTTTTCCCTACCTGGGCGCGGTCTGGTATCGCCTGGAAGTCGATGTCCCGGCCAGCGCTGCCGGTCAGCCGGTTCGTTTATATGCGCTCGCGGCGGAAACCGAGGCCTGGGTCTGGGTCAACGGCCAATTCGTCGGGCATCGACCCTACCTGGAAGCATATATTCGCCCAGCGCCGATCGATCTGGACGTGACCTCAGCCCTTCGGCCCGGCGAGTCCAACAGCGTTGTCATCCGTCTGCA
The DNA here is from genome assembly GCA_041740495.1 of Pirellulaceae bacterium. Lineage (GTDB taxonomy): Bacteria > Planctomycetota > Planctomycetia > Pirellulales > Pirellulaceae > JANMEB01. The sequence goes on along the minus strand of JBGSLW010000397.1, from coordinate 3,637 downwards.
CACCAACTATCAACCAGCCCAAATGGCCGGCGGCATGACCTCGCGGCTGTTTCTGTACACGCCGAAGAATCCGAACTGAGAAGACTTTGTCTGCGCCGGGGAGTTGCCTCCTCGGCTCGCTCGTTGCGACCGCGGCCAGCAGCTTTGATCAAAACATTGATGTACATATGTACAGTACTTACGCTTCAAGTCGGCAATTGAGTTGACGCTCGCGACGTGCCTCTCTCGCCCCCCACGATTTTGTAGCGTCCGCCTAATTGATTGGCGACAAATCGACGAAACTGCTCCAACTCATGCCGCTCGCGAAATACACGCTTCGGGATCCAACATGGGCAGGTTCCGCTGTCCATGTAGATAAGATCGTTGTATTCCACGGCTCCCCCGCAAAATGCAATCGATGACCAGGCAACATGTTGGGTCTTACCCCTACCGCTCAATGCGATCCCAGTCTGGTCAAGCACCACATGTACGTGCGGAGCCAATTTCGACAGAACGCATATCATCATGCTGCGAAACAAAACGGTCGGCACGACGTATACGACAAATGCAAGTACGCAAAGCCTGAGCGGAAATGCAAGCGGTGCGATGGCAAAATGCCACAGCGTGCATCCCGTGAGAATCAGCACGACCCCTCGGCGGATCCAAAGATACAAAGGCCGGTGACGGTGAAATAATATGGCAATCCAATCCCGGAGCGTTAAGGAAAAGTCAAGTGTGAAGACGTTGTCTGACTCGGCTTGTGCCATCGACCACCAGATTTTTCAAAGGCAGGCGATTGATGTGAACAACTTGGTAAATCGGGAGCCAACGGTGATCTTGGCTTTCGGTCAACCCGTTCGAAGTGGGAATTAGGTCGTGCCACAGCCACGCCCTTCGCGGACTCAGGGCGCGCCAGACGACGATGCACTTACGAGGCGGGGGTCCCTTGCAGTTCGACTCCTTTGGGGCCACGGATGACTTTGCCGATCGGCCAGCACTGAAGGCCTTGTTGTTCCACGGTGCGGCGGACGCTGTCGGCGTAAAAGGGGCGGACGATCACGGCCAGGCCGATCCCCATATTGAAGACGCGGTACATTTCGTCGGACGCCAAGTCACCCAGCTTTTGCAGCCAGGCGAACGAGGGATGCGCGGGCCAGGTCTGCGTGTCGATGAGGACTCGACAATCCTCCGGCAAAAGACGTTCGATATTGTCCGCCAGGCCTCCCCCGGTGATATGGGCGATCCCGTGGATCACCGTCTTCACTTTGTACTTGGCCAGGATCTCTCGGACCACGGGTGCATAGATTTGGGTCGGCTGCAACAGCACGTCGGCGACGCTGGCCGCCAGTTCCGGCAGGTGCTGATCGATTCTCAAGCCCGCCACGTCGAAGACCACCTTGCGGATCAAACTGTAGCCGTTGGAGTGAAACCCGCTGGACGCGACCCCCAACACCAGATCCCCTTCCGCAATCGCCCGGCCATCGATCACGTTTTTTCGTTCGACCACGCCGACGCAGAAGCCCGCCAGGTCGTAATCGCCCAGTTTGTAGGTGTCCGGCAAAATCGCCGTCTCCCCGCCGATCAAAGCGCAGTCGGCTTGCAGGCATCCTTCGCTCACGCCTTGCACGATCTGCTCTAGCTGATCCGGATCGTCCTTGTGCATGCCGACGTAATCCAGAAAGAACAGCGGCTCGGCCCCGCAGCAAATCACGTCGTTGACGCACATTGCGACCAGATCGATCCCGACCGTCTGGTGGCGCCCCGCCATGATCGCCACGTTCAATTTCGAGCCCACTCCGTCGGTGCCGGAGACCAGGACCGGATTGCGGTAGCGGCGGGCGAAGAGTCGTGCGGGGTTCTCCAGCTGGAACAAGCCGGCGAATCCGCCCTCCAACGGAAGGACGCGCGGCGAAAACGTGCGCTGCATCAAGCGAGGCAACCGCGCCATCGATTGCTCGTACATCTCCAGATCGACGCCGGCGTCTTTGTACGTAACGGCGTCGTTGGAAGTAACCTTGCCCACGTTCCCTGGCTCGTCGATTCAAGTGAAACCGCGCGGGCGAAACTCACCCCGGGAGGACTTCCGCGTGGAGGGGACTCGATCCCCAGCCGACCCTTGGAGGAGTGGAGCGCTGGCCGTAGAATGCGCCCTCGCCCGCGGCTTCAATGTCTCAGCTTTATTGGACTTGAGCTAGGGGGGAGCGGCAATTGCCAGCGCAGGCAAGTGGGAGAGTTGGGTGGCCAAGATCGAACGAGCGATTCTGAGCGTCAGCGACAAGCTGGGCTTGAGCGGGCTGGCCCAAGGTTTGGTCGAATCCGGGATCGAGCTGTTCAGCACCGGCGGCACGCGGCGGCACCTGGAAGCCGAAGGAATTCCGGTCCGCGATATCAGCGAATACACCCAGTTCCCCGAAATGATGCACGGTCGCCTCAAGACCTTGCATCCCAAGATTTTCGGCGGCATCCTGGCTCGCCGCGAGCAGGCCGACGACTTGGAATCTGCGGCAGAGCACGGCATCCAGTTGTTTGACCTGGTCGTGGTCAATCTTTACCCTTTCGCCGCGACGGTCCGCCGCGGGGCGACCCCGGAGGAAGCGATCGAGCAGATCGACATCGGCGGACCCAGCCTGATCCGCGCCGCCGCCAAGAACCACCGCCACGTCGCGGTGGTGACGTCGCCGGAGCAATACGGCGAGGTGTTGGAGGAGATTCGCGCCCAAGGGGGGACGACCGAATCACTCCGCCGTCGCCTGATGGCCGCGGCCTTTGCCCACACCGCCGAGTACGACCAGGCCATTGCTCGCTACTTTGCGGACGCAGGAGAGCCGGCGGCATTCCCCAGTTGGATGGGACTTACGCTGCGAAAAAAACTGGCGCTGCGGTACGGCGAGAATGAACATCAGGCGGCGGCCCTGTATGCCCGCGAGACCAGTTCCACTGCCAGCATCGTGCACGCCCGCAAGTTGAACGGCAAGGAACTCTCCTACAACAATGTTCTGGATTTCGACGCGGCGCTGAGTCTGGTGCGGATGTTCCCCTCGCCGGCCTGCGCGGTGATCAAGCACAACAATCCCTGCGGAGCGGCCGCCGCCGACTCGATTTCCGAAGCGTGCCGGCGGGCGTTTGCCGGCGACCCCGAGAGCGCGTTCGGTTCGATCGTGGCAATGAATCGAACCGTCGATGAGGCGACGGCCCAATTCCTTTGCGGTGACGACTTATTCGTCGAGGGGATCGTCGCGCCCGAATTTAGTGCGGCGGCGATCGGCCTGTTGACGACTCGGCCCAAATGGCGAAAAAACGTCCGGCTCTTGCAAGTCGGCTCGTTGACCGCGGAATCGCCGTCGCTCGAGTATCGCTCGGTCACCGACGGCCTCTTGGTCCAGGCGCGCGACAGCATCTACGATCCGATGGACGGCGCCGAGGTCGCGACCGAAGTGCAACCCACCGCCGCACTTCGCCGCGAGTTGGAATTCGGGTGGAACGTGGTGCGGCACGTCAAATCGAACGCGATCACCCTTTCGCGCGACCTGGCGTTGGTGGGCGTGGGCGCCGGCCAAATGAGTCGCGTCGACTCGGTCCGGATCGCGATCCACAAGGCGGGGGATCGCGCTCGCGGCGCCGTGCTGGCATCCGATGCCTTTTTTCCGTTCGCCGATTC
>JBGSLW010000396.1:0-19201 GCA_041740495.1 Pirellulaceae bacterium | reverse complement strand
GGCGCGCGTCGGCGTCGAATTGCTGCTGGAGCGCGGGATGCCGACCGAGGCGTTGCGGCTGAGTCGCGTCCTGGTCGAGCAGAGCGACCCGAGCTCGTTGGCGATCCACCAGCCGCTCGGGCAACTGCATCTGCGAGTCTTGGAAGCCAACCAGCAGTTCGCGGCGGCGTTGGAGTGGATCAAGTCGCGCACCGATCCACGGACGACCCCCAGCGAGATCGACCTCAATCGGCTGGCGTATGCCCGCGCGCTGGCCAACCGCGAGCTGGGATTGGCGCGTGAGGAGATCCAGCTGGCGATCATTGCCGTCGAGCGCCAGAGTTTGCTCGGAACGCCCGCGCGGCTGGAGCTGGTAGCGCTTCTCTCTGCGGCAATGCTGGCCCGTGCACCGGAAGAGCTGGCCGAGTTCATCGACGAATTGGATGGCGAGATCGCCGTGCGGGAAGACGAGCCCCCCGCGGGAGAATTCGGTGCACCGTCACCGCCCGCAGCCAGCGGCCCCCCTTCGGAATTGAGCTTGCTCTACACGGTCCGAGCCAAATTGTGGGAACGATTGGGCAAACGGGAGGAATCGGTGGCCGATCGCGGGCGCGTCGCCGGTTTACACGGTGACCCCGCCGCAATCCTCCGCGCGATCCCCAGCAATGAAACGCTGATGATGTTGGCCCAGTATTCGGCGGCGCTGCTGGACACTCGCGGACTGGTGCAGGCACGGATCGACGCCGCCGGAGCCTCCACGCTGATGGACAACCTTTCCGACTTTATTCAATTCGGCGCGCCGGGCCCGGGGGTTCGTTCGTTGACCGATTTCGATATGGCGGTGCTGGCGGCCCGAGCCTTCTATCGGCATCTCGCGGAATACCCCACGCTGAACTCGACGGCGTTCGTCGATCGGGAGACCCTTCCGCGAGAGCAGGCACAAGCCCGCGAGGTGTTGGCGACGTTGCTGTACCACCGTGCGGAAGCCAAGGCAGCAGCTGGGGATGAGAGCGGCGCGGCGAGCGACCGGCGTCAGATTGGTGGATTGGGACTCGACCCGGACCGGCCTTACTTCTAACGATCGCATGCATTTCAATCGCCCCAATCGCCTGCACGACGCGGGCGGCGGTGGGGGGGGAGAGTTCCCTCGCTATTTTTTGATAATGTTGCCGCGAAGGCACAAAAAGCCAACGACCAGGACGGTCACCGCCAAGACGGTGAAAGTCGTCCGCGTATCGGTGCGGGCAATGTAGTACAGCTGGGACCAGGCGGATCGCAAAATGTCGTTCACGGGAGTCTCCTTCATTCCGTAGATTCATCCAACCCTACGATTCAGGTTGGTGCCTCGCGCGGGTACTCGACCTACCGCCATTTTTTTTGCCGTTCCGGCGGTTTTCCCTGACGGATTTAGGGGATTTGCGGGCTGCGCCCGGTAGCAGTTTCCTGCAAAATCAGCCGCCTGGCGCTAGCCTGCGGTTGCAGAACGCGGCGGGCCCGGGAAACCGCAGGCTAGCGCCAAGCGGCTAATATTCGGGCGCCATTTGTTCCCTCGGCGACCAGCAGGCCGGCACCCCAATTGTCAGCCGTGCCCCTTGCCTGACGGAACCGTCGACGGTATCGTATTTCCTCGTCGCGGCGCAGCTGCGACAACCCCACTTCGGTGAGGGGCCGTAGCTCAATTGGTTAGAGTACCGGACTGTCGATCCGGTGGTTGCGGGTTCGAGCCCCGTCGGCCTCGCTCGATAAAATCGCAGAAACCCCGGCGTTTGTCGGGGTTTTTTCGTTTCGTGTTCCCCGGCGACGCTTACTTATCTTGTCAGCAGTTGCCAGGAAAGTTGCAGTAAAGTCAGGATTACGTGCAACGGTTGGCGCAATGGGAAGAATGCGACTGATGGGAAGAAGGGAAATGGGGGAATCGGGCCCCCGTTGCGCCGTTGCCGCCTATCGCCGAACGAAAGGTGTACACATGTACACTATCCAGCGAGGATGGTTGATCGCCTTGGATTAGCCGAGTTCGCAACCCAAATTCTCGCAATGTCGATTTTGTGTGTCGGCCTCACGCGCGTTTTGGTGATCTCTTAAGTGGATCGAATGCGGTTTCTGCGCCGTCGGTTTTGCACATGGCGAATTCACGGATGCGTCCATCCATGGGTGTGCACGCCAAATCGGCGTTCCAAACTTCGGGCAGCAACCGTTGCCTCGACGCTTTTTTCAAGGAGAAACCTTATGTTGACGAACCGGCTAGTTCGAACGACCCAATATGGCTTGGCAATTCTGGGAATGGCCATTGTTTGTCAATTCGCGGAGGCGCAGATCACCAGACCCTTCGCCGTAGTCGGGTCCGGTGTTGGTCCGACGGGATTGCCATTGCCTGGACAGGAGCCGCGCGACCATTGGGCGGTGGGTGTCGCTTCGCAATTGGGTTTGTATTACGGCGATGGGTCCGTCCGCACCGATACGGCCACGGCCAACCCCAACGGTACGATCACCGGCGAATTCGGTAGCGGTGAACCGTTCGTGTTTCGCGGACTGACCGGGAAGCTCGTAACCCAGTATGGCCGAACCGATTTCGGCGCGACCAATCCAGGGACATTCACCTTGACCATCGTCGGCGTCTCGCCCGCGGGGAATCCGATCGTCGAGGCCGCATGGATCGCCGAATTCGTGATTCAGGGAACCCAGAGCACCGGCAAATTCCGGAACGCCTCGGGCAGTTGGACGATGTACGCCTATTCGGCGCCCTTTGAGCTCGGATCCAGCGATCCGGTCGCCTACTGGTGGCAGGGGGTCGGTTCGATCACGACAACGCGGTAAGTCGATCGCATCCCAGAATCAAGGATCTTGGATCCGCGCCAGGTGCTCCCGCGGCGCCGTTACGGCCGAGATTACGGACTCCTCTTCTTATGGCAACGGGATTCCGACCACCCGCCTTCCTATGCAAAGTTGCTCCACAGCAGAGCTTCGATCCGTTTCAGTCGTACAAGTTACTTCAACTCGACCGACACCGATTCGATTTGACCGTTGAATTAGAACTTTCGAGAGGGTCCGACCCGTTTTTTGGGTGTTTGCTATCGTGTTGCGAATTCCCAACTAGCCGAAAAACGCGTCAGACCCCCGGCTCGTGAACGGTTACGCTTTAGCCCATCGGCGCGGCCAACCATTGTCTGATGACCACAAGCCGAGCTGAAATCATTTCAGTGCAACCGTTACTTTTTCGATAGAGCCCTCGAACTTGAAGGGCCTGCGCTCGGCGTAGGCTTCGGCGACGGTGGAGCCAAGGTCCACGCCGACGTCGAAGCTCTCGCTCGCGGTGAAGGCGGCGGGCACGGTGCGTTTGAGTTCTGCTTTGCCAATTTCCTTCCCGTCCACGGTGATTACCGCAGTGCCTTCCTTGCCCGGACCGCCGATGGCGGTGTCCACGACGATCTTGTGCTTGCCGGCGGTAAGTGGCTGCGCGCTGCGGGCTTCATACTGTTCGATAATCATCATGTTGTAGAGATAGATGAGGCGCCCCTGGTCCATGTAGAGCGTGAGACCGCCGCCGGAACCGCCGAGGGCGTAAAGCACGCCGCTGGCATCGGCACCACACTCCATGTCGATCTCGACGACGTTGCTCTCGCGGCCGAGGCCGGGGGCGGTGAACTCGGGCATTCGGCGGGTGCTCTCGGTGAAGGTCCAACTCCGATAGGGCGTGGAGACTCGATCCTGCGGACGAAGACGCAGCCAATTGCCCGCGCCGATGGGGAAGGCATGATTGTCCTCGGCAAGGACGAGGAATTCCTTTTGCAGCTCTGCGAGCTTGGCCGGATTCGACTCGGCGAGGTTATTCGACTGTGAGAAGTCTTTCTTCAGGTCATAAAGTTCCCACTCGTCGGTCGCAGAATCCCACTTGGCGAGGCGCGGCAGCGAGGCGGGCGTGTTCCAGGGATAGAATGGTCCGAAAGCACACGCCATCCAGCCGTCCTTGTAAATGGCGCGACTGCCATTGTTGTCGAAGAACTGCTCGGTGTTTGTGGCGGGTGCGTCCGCTTGGCCAAACGTGGCCGCAAAGCTGTGGCCGTCGATCTGCATCTGCTGGTGACCATTCACGGATTTCGGCGGCGTGATATGGAGCAGGTCGTAAATCGTCGGCGCAATGTCCACGCAATGCGTAAACTGCGAACGCATGGTGGCGTCGGGTTGGATGCGCTTCGGCCACGACACGACGAGCGGATTGCGTGTGCCGCCGAAGTGTGCGGCGACGAGCTTGGTGCTTTTGAACGGCGTGCAGCCGGCCCAAGCCCAGCCGGCGTGGTACATGTTGTCGGTCTTGGGCGAGCCGAGCACGGGCAGGCCACCGAGCTTTTCGAGCGCGGCAAGTTGCTGGTCTACGGTGTTGGGGATGTTGTTCTGGGCTAATAGCTCGCTGATGGAACCTTGTTGTCCCTCGGAGCTAGACCCGTTGTCGCCGACGATGTAGAGAATGAGCGTGTTCTCGCGCAAACCGCGCTGTTCTAGTCCGTCCACGATGCGACCGACCTGCACGTCCGTATGCTCGACGAAGCCGGCGAAGAGTTCCATACCGCGGCGCTGGAACGCGCGTTGGTTCTCCGGAATGTCGGCCCAGGCGGCCATGGTCTCATCGCGCGGAGTGAGCTTCGTGCCCGGCGGGATGATGCCCATTTCCAACTGGCGCTGGTGAACCCGCTCGCGATAGGCGTCCCAGCCGTCGTCGAACTTGCCTTTGTATTTGTCGGCCCATTCGGGGAAAATGTGGTGCGGGCCATGGGCGGCACCCGGTGCCCAGTACATAAGGAAAGGACGGTCCGGTGCGTAGGCCTGGCGGTCATCAATCCACGAAAGCGCTTTGTTCACCATGTCCTCGGTGAGGTGGTACTTTGGGTCGTCGTGCGGCGGTTCGACGGTGTTGTAGTTCTCTACAAGACGCGGCTCCCACTGCGACGTTTCGCCGGCGAGGAAGCCGTAGAAATAGTCGAAGCCGTAGCCATTGGGCCAGCGGTCCTTGGGGCCAATGGATGTCGTCTCGGTGGCCGGCGTGTTGTGCCACTTGCCAAAGGCGGATGTGGCGTAACCATAATGCCGCAGCACTTCGGCGATCGTCGCCGCTTCCTTCGGCATGACGCCCGTGTAGCCATCGAAAGCCACCGCGCGCTCGGCGATCGTGCCGGAGCCAACCCGCGTATGATTGCGCCCCGTCAGCAGCGCGGCACGCGTCGGCGAGCAGATAGCCGTGGTATGAAACGCATTGTAGCGCAGTCCCTCGTTTGCCAGTTTTGTCAGGGTCGGCGTATGGACTTCACCACCGAAGGTCTCCGCGACGCCGAAGCCTACGTCATCCAGCAAAACGATCAGAATGTTCGGCGCGTCCTTTGCCAACCGCTGCGGCGGCGTTGGCCACTTCATTTTGGCATCCTGCAGACGCGGCGTGGCGACACTCTCGCTCAACGGCGTTGGAGGAAACGGCAATACCGAACCATCCTGGGTCTGCGCCATCGTCATGGCGCTGAGATTTACGAACAGGCAAATCGCCAATAATTTACAACGATTCATGGTGTATTACCTCTTCAAATACTTGACCGTTGTGGTGCCGATCGTCCCGTTGAACGTAAATGGGGCCTGATCGTAGTAATCGAGTGACACGGGCGAATCCAGGTCGGTACCAATGTCAAACGTCGCATTCGAGGTGAAGTGAAGGGACATGGCGGCCGGAACGCGTCCTTGTGCCACGTCTTTGCCATTCACTTTAAGCGTGACGTCCATCGGCCCGCCGATTTTGCCGACCAATTTTGATTCGACTTCAATCTTTACTTTGCCTGTCGGCAGCTTATCGCTGGACTTGAGCTTGGTGCGCTGAATCTCGAACAGGTTGAACTCGTAGCACAGGAAGCCGTCTTTCACATAGCAAGTGATGCCGCCGGAAAACCCAGCCAGAGCATAGAGCACGCCGTTTGCGTTCTCGGGAACGTCCACCTCCATGCTCACCAGGCTGTCTTGTTTGCCGAGCTTGGGGGCAGCGGACTCTGGCATCCGAGTGATGGGGGAATCGAAGGTCCATTCCGTGAGCGTGGAGGCGGGGGCATCTTCGGGATGAAACATCGCGGTGGACCACAAGCCGCCGCCGATGGGCAGGTTTTTGTTCTTTGTGGATTCGAGTAAGAAGAGCAACTTCATTTCTTCGAGCTTCGTCGGATTCGTGGCGGCGAGATCGTTCGCCTGACTCCAATCCTCTTCGAGGTTGTACAACTCCCATTTGTCCGTCAGCGGCGACCATTCCTTGATACCCTTCGGCAGCCCGCCCACCCACGGTTCGCGCGGTCCCGGTGCGCTTGCGAACCAGCCGTCGTGGTAAATGCCGCGACTGGCCATGATGTCAAAGAACTGTGTCTTCCGCGTTCCGGGCGCTTTGGCATCGCCCAATGCGTAGACCATGCTGACCCCATCGATCGAATCCTGCTGGAACCCGTTCACAACCTTGGGTGGCGTGATCTGGGTCAATTCGTAAATCGTCGGCACGATGTCGATGACGTGATGGAACTGCGGCCGCGCCGTCGGGTCCGCCTTGATCCGCTTCGGCCAAGAGACGGCCATCGGCTGACGCGTGCCGCCGAAGTGGGCTCCGACGAGCTTGGTGGATTTGTACGGAGTGCTGCCCGCCCAGGCCCATCCGGCGTGATACATATTGTCGGTCTTCGGACCACCGAGGGCATCGAGTCCGCCGAGTTCTTCCAGCGCTTCGAGGTGCTGTGAGATCTGGGTCGGAATTCCGTTCTGCGAGAGCTGTTCGCTGATCGTCCCATACAGCCCTTCGGCGGAAGAACCATTGTCCCCCCAGATGTAGAAAATGAGCGTGTTATCGAGTTTGCCTTGGCGTTCGATTTCATCAATCACCCGGCCCGCGTTGAAGTCGGCATGCTCGGTGAAACCGGCGAAGACTTCCATCAGTCGACGCTGGAAAGGTTTTTCCGCCTCGGGAATGGAATCCCAGGCAGCCATCGAAGTGGGACGAGGAGTCAGCTGCGCGTTCTGCGGAATCCAGCCTTTCGCCTTGGCGTTTGCGAAAACGCGTTCGCGATACTTGTCCCAACCGTCGTCGAATTTGCCCTTGTACTTGTCCGCCCATTCCTTCATCACCTGATGCGGACCGTGCGAAGCGCCAGGCGCCCAATACATGAAGAACGGCTTGTCCGGGGCGTACGCCTTTTGCTCGCGGAGCCAGGTGATCGCATCCTGCGCAATGTCATCCGTGAGGTGGTAGCCTTTGGGGAGATGCGCGGTGACTGCCGTGGTGTTGCGGGTTAGGGTCGGTTCATACTGCGAGGCTTCCCCGGCGAGGAAGCCGTAGAAATACTCGAAGCCATAGCCGGTGGGCTAATACTCGAACGGACCCTTGGAGGTGATCTGCTCTTCCGGCGTGTTGTGCCATTTCCCCCAGGCACCGGTGTTGTAGCCATAGTTCTTGAGCACTTCGGCGACCGTGGCTGAAGACTTGGGGATGGTGCCACTGAAACCGTCGAAGTCGTTGGCGATGGCCGCAATCTGGCCATTGCCGACGCGCGTGTGATTTCGCCCGGTAAGGAGGGCGGCCCGCGTGGGCGAGCACATGGCTGTAGAATGGAAGCGATTGAAAGAGACCCCCAGCTTTGCCACGCGATCCAACGTCGGCGTATTGATCTCCCCGCCATAGGTTGAGGGGGTGCCCGGTCCCACATCGTCCATCAGGATGACGAGGATGTTCGGCGCCCCTTCGGCAAGTCGCTTTGGCTCGACGCGTTTCTTGTAGGTCGAATCCTGGATCGTCAGCCCTGCCGTCGATCCGGACGGAGTCGGCGGAAACGGGAGGATTTCCTGGGCGATGGTCACCGTCGAAAGCAGTGTGCTCAGCACGAGGCTGAGGAAGGCGCAGCGCGTGTTTGATTTCATGTGACTACCTGCTTCCTGGTGAGGTGCTTCGAATCAGGGCTTCCATCGCTTGGTCGACGGTGAAGCTGGCGGGCTTCTGTCGTGGCGGAAAGTCTTGGAAAGACATCAACGTTTTACCGACGATGTTCTGGACCGGTACGGCGATGAACGCGCGGCGATACCACCATTCGTTATAGCCCATGCCTTCCTGTGCCCGCTCGAACGGATCGACTTCGAGATCGAAAAAGATCGGTGCGCGCAGTGTTGTGAATGGATTGCGCCACACGTCAATGCCGGTGGCTTCCTGAATCATGAAGTGAATCTTCATGCGCTGATAGCGCAAGGCGAGGAGGTCGCCGTCATCGCTGAAATAAAAGAACTCATCGCGCAATCCCTTCTGACTCTTGCCCGAGAGATAGTCCATTTGATTGTAACCATCCAGATGAACCTTGAAGGACTTGTCACCGGCTTGATGTCCGTTGAGGAGTTTCTCCTTGATGTCCGGTTCGCCTGCCGCAGCGAGTAACGTGGGCAGCCAGTCTTCCCCGGCGAAAATGTCGGTGAACTTAGAGCCAGGCTTCACGACGCCGGGCCAGCGGATCAGGGCCGGCACGCGCCAGCCGCCCTCCCAATTCGTGTTCTTTTCGCCTCGGAAGGGCGTCGTGCCAGAATCCGGGAACAGGCAAACCATCGGACCATTGTCCGTGGTGTAGATCACGATGGTGTTTTCCGTTAGCTCGAGTTCGTCGACCGTCTCAAGTAGCTTCCCGACGAGTGCGTCATGCTCGACCATCCCGTCGGCGTAAAAACCGAGGCCGGTCTTGCCGAGATGCTCCTCCTTCACATGGGTGAAGTTGTGCATGCGGGTCGTGTTGAACCAACAGAAGAACGGTTTCTCCGATTTCTTCGCACGGCCAAGGAAATCCTGTGTTACGGCAAGCACTTCCTCATCAATCGTTTCCATGCGTTTCATCGTCAGCGGACCGGTATCTTCGATTTTGCCACCGGTGAAGCTATGGATCACGCCGCGCGGGCCAAATTTCTTTTTGAATTCAGGGCCCTGCGGGTAGTCGGGGTTCTCGGGCTCTTCCTCGGCATTGAGGTGATAGAGATTTCCGAAGAACTCGTCGAATCCGTGCTCGGTAGGGAGGAACTCATCCTTGTCACCGAGGTGATTTTTGCCGAACTGTCCCGTTGTGTAGCCAAGCGGCTTGAGCAGTTCCGCAATCGTCGGGTCTTCCTTGCGGAGCCCCAGATCCGCGCCGGGCAGACCAACCTTGCTCAATCCGGTGCGAAAGGGAAGCTGGCCGGTGATGAACGCCGAGCGACCCGCGGTACAGCTCTGCTGAGCATAGTACGACATGAACAGCCCACCTTCCCTGGCGAGTCGATCGATATTCGGCGTATTGTAACCCATCATGCCCTGGTGGTACGCGCTGAGGTTATAGATGCCGATGTCGTCGCCCATGATCACGAGGATGTTCGGCTTGCTTGTCTGAGCATGAGCGGTACCCCCAAGCAGCGATAGCGCGGCAAAAATTGCCAGGTATCGGTGCCATGTTTGGTAGGACATTCGTTTCACGTTAATTCTCCTCCGTACGACGGTGAAAAAGAGTCTATGGGCCGGCGCTCAATCCTGAAATGATCGCTTGATCAGTTCCACGAACCCTTACATGACGATGGCAATCACGGCGATCGCCGCGAGGATAGTTGCTAGGTAGTGCATGACCTTCCGTTCACTGATTGTTCAAACCTGTCGTATCAAGTCGGTGTCGCGTTCCTGGGTCATTCGATAACGCCAATAGGGGGAGGGATTCAAGAGGATCCGGCCGGGACCTTCGTAGACGCGAACGCGACGTTCGCCCGACGTGTACTGGCCGAAAAAGTTTTTTGTCGACCGGCGTATTTTGAATGACACGTCGCTCGTCCGAGCAATGACGTACTTGCCTTCGGCGACGATGCGACTTCCGCGGCTCAGCGTAATTTCCTCGATGGGGCCGCGGGTTGCCAGTACGACTTTGCCATTCCCGCGGACTCGTGTTTGCAGGTACACGAGTCCTTCGCCGGCCCACAGCGAAGTGCTGATTCGCTCGCGATGGAAGTTGACGTCGATACTCCCCTCGGATGCCCAATAGGTCCCACGCTCCAACACCCAAGATTCGCCTTGGAGGTTCAGCACATGGAATCCGCCCAGCGAGGATTCCAACGTGACCACGCCCGTGCCAAAGTACGTCGGTCGATAGATGGCTTCATCCGCGAGTAGCGATTTGAATAATCCGCCGATCGACGGGATGAGCGAAGAATGAATCGCGATGTCGCCGGACAGGTAACAAAAAGCGCCCGACTCGGCCCGCACCATTTCGTGTTTCAAATGGGCTTCGACGTATCGCATTCCCTCCAATTCGTGAACGATAAATTCGGCCATGTGTTAGCCCTTGGCTGGAATTCCTTCGATGGGCGCCTCGGCCACATCCCGCGACATGACCTTGTCCGCCATTTCAAAGGCCGTGGGGGAAACCCCAAATTCGACACTTCGGTAGGGACGATCCAAGACGGCGATCAGCAAGATCAAAGTTCCCAGAAAAAACGCCAGCAATCCCCCCAGGAACAGTTGCGCGGTAAGCCGCATCTCGAACAACCACATCAGCAGAAAATTAATCACCGTCCCGACGATCACCACGTACCACATGACCGTCGGTATTCCTGTGCGTGCCGCAAAGCGCCGATGTCTCCCGTTGTCCGTCAGCTCCTCGAGGTGTTTCAGCGCCTCGGCTTGTACGAGCTCATCGCGTTGCGACGTTGGTTCCACATCGAGAATGCCCTTGCGAAGGGGCTCGAGAAACCGGTTGCTGCCCAACGGAATCTGGCCTTGCCGTTGCACGGGCCACTCCTCGTGGATGATCGCCCGACAATAATCACGCAAAACGTTGCAGAGTTGCGCGTTCTGAGGCGCGGGAAATTCGGCGACGTCGCGGTACAAGGCGAGTAGCGCCGAAGCCTCGTTGCCTGCGACGCGATCCACGTCGTTGAGGTTTTGGTACGCCGCAACTGCGATCAGACTCAACAACAGTCCATACAGAACACCGAAGGCCGATAGCAAGGTTCCGACGACCGAGTTATCGCCGCCGCGTGACCGGACGAAAATCCGCAGGATGGGTCGAAGAAAAACACATCCCACCCAATACGAACCGACAAAGCCGACGGCCGCCAGGACTGCCAGCATTCCGATCGGAAGTTCATAAAGTCGATCAACCACTCGCCGTACTCCCGGTTTGGTATCGAGATTCCGGCAGCTCCTTCACCGGCTGTTTGCACATCACCACGGCGTCGACGTTCGCTCATTGGGTGAGCACTTTTTGTGTGAGTTCGACCATGTACTTTGAACGAGTCTTGACCATTTCTCGCAGCCACAGCCGACCAATTGGCTCACCGTTCGCGGGGGCGATTTCGAATAACTTCGATGCATCGATTCTTGATGATTGACCGTGAGCCGAAATGTCCACCATTTCGAGACGCCCCAAAGGGACTGCGAGAATTCGATACCGAGTATAATGCCGATAATTGTCTCGGACGGCGAATATCCGTTTTTCGAAAGCAACTTTGAATGGCGCCCCTTTTCTGGTCGCTGGAGCTCGATTCGTTCGATCCGAGTATTCACTCGGAAATGCTGAAAAACAGCAGTTTCGACCAAAGACTCTTGCAAGGAGGTCGTTTCAAGGCGGTCTTGAGGCGATTCTCGTCGGCGAGCGCGCAACTGGATTGGGGTTGTTATTCGCTGCCAGCCGTTGGGTCCGGTTGCATCCCTTTGGATCTCATCAACATTGGATTCACCCTATCCAAGGGGATTCCCGCGTGGGTCAATGGACGACCGTTGCATCCCGACGATCTGCAAATCTACGCTGAGAATTCTCCCGTTGATTACCGGTGTGTGCCGAACTCGCCGTGGACTGCATTTCAGATTTCCCGTTGCGAATTGCAGCAGGCGGCAATCGAAGCGTTGGGTTACGAGTTGAAATTGCCGCGGAAGGGAATGCACAATTTGCGAATGCCGCCGGCCGTCGCCGACGAGCTTCATCAGGTCGTTGAGAACAGCCTTCGCGTTGCTTCGAGTTTGAGGGACGCCGCCGCGCATGGGCGAAACGGAGTGTTCCTGCACAACGAACTGGTGCTGTCGGTGATTCGCGCCATCGATGCCTGCTCGGACGATCGGGATGGCAGAAAGTTGCGTGCGGCCCGCCGCCAAGTTGCGATATTTCGGGCAAGCCAATCGCTTGCGGAATGGCATGACCCGCATCTTTTTTCGTTGGCGCACCTTCGCGAACGGTGCGATTGCGGCCAACGATCACTCGCGTATTTTTTTGAAGACATCTACGATATGAGCCCGTGTCGATGGCTCTTGATTGCCAGACTACACGGTGCACATCACGATCTGGCAACCGACACGGAACAAACTCGCGTACGGGACGTCGCCATTCATTGGGGGTTTTTGCATCTTGGCCGTTTTGCCCACGAGTACGAACGCCTGTTTGGCGAAAGGCCTCATCAAACTCTAACGAAACGGCAATGGACGGCAAATCCGAGAGCAAGGAACCATGTCGTTCCGAGTTCTTGATTTTAACCGGCCACTTTCCGCAGTTCGCGAGTCAACGGCGAATCGCGGCAACACCGCATAAACCCGCCGTCCCAATTTGAAGGCAATTCCTGTACATCGACGGACGACCGATGTAGCGCCAATTTCACCGGCACGGCATCCGGGTGTTGCCGGCTCGAGCTCTACCGGGCTTTCCTGATGCAACGTCTCGAAAAACAATTGCCTTCGCCAGGTTTTTTTCTGTCGGGACATGGCCGAGAATGTTGATCTTCTGAAAGAGGAAGCGGATCGAGCGCCAAGGTCGCGTTTTGCTGGAGGAATCGCATATGGTCCTGATCATCATTTTCGGTACGACAGGGATCACCCTGACCAAGGAACGGGGACAATTTCATTGTCCGCAATGCAGCGCCAAAGTCTCGTTCAAGCACAAACGAGTCCGCCGGTTTTTCACACTGTACTTCATTCCGTTGATCCCCCTGGATCTGATCGGTGAATATGTCGAGTGCGCGACGTGCCAAGGGACGTTTCACATCGATGTGCTGAAGTTCGACCCCGCCAAACAGCAGCTGACGATCCAGGCTATGTTTATGGTCGCGATGAAGCAAGTCATGATCGCCATGCTGCTGGCCGATGGTGCGATTGACGACGCCGAAGTCTTGGAACTCAAGGCGACGTTTGAGGATCTGGCAGGAGTCTCTGTGACCGAACAAGATCTCCGTGAGGAAATCGCAATGGTCCAACAGAAGGGCTCGAGCGCGATCGAACTGGTCTCGGGGATGGCCGGAGGGCTGAACGACAAAGGGAAGGAACTGGTACTAACCGCGGCCTTCCAGATCGCCAGCGCTGACGGGAACATCGACGAATCGGAGAAGCAACTCCTCCAAGAGCTGGGGCGAGCCATGAACCTAACCCCGGCCCATCTCCGCGGCATCCTGGCGGAATTGGAAAATCCGCGAATCGAAGCTTGATTTGCCACTTTCTCGGGGGGCAGACCCGTTTTTCAGAGTGTGCTTCCGCATTGCGCTAGCCGAATCAGCCGAGAAACGCGCCAAACCCCCGGCTCGTGAACGGTTACGTTTCGACGGGGCGGACCCAATTCTCCCCAATGGAAGGGGGATACGCCGTGGAAAGTTCGCCGAGAAATGCGTCCGGCGCCCCGGCCCGATCACGGCACGCCGCCAAGCTTGTTGCGGCTCAAAAAAACTTCCTTGATGTAAGTGTACACATGTACACTATCCGTTTGAGTCGGCCGACTAGAACGGAATCCAAGTTTTTTTGGAAACCCCGGGACGGCCGGTTCTTTCTGTCGGGCGGCGGGTCGGCTTGTTGATTTATTAATTGTACGTGTAGCGTCGAATCGACCGCCGCTCCCGCGGGCCGGTCGCCGATTGACGCGTGTGAGATCGTCCCGATTCGCAGTGGATCGGGAACCAGGTTTTTTTAGGAGGTGTATGGATGAGAACGATGTTCAAGTTAATGTCCGTGTTGCTGCCAGTTGCCGTGGTCTGGGCTGTAGCGCCCATCGGTCGTGCACAAACCGTACCCTACATCGACGGCGGGAGCGGTGTCTACAACCCGTTTACCGCAGAGTATGCCACCCAAGGGCGATCCAACTTTGGCCGCAGTAACGGCTTGGGGACTGCCATTCCGATGCCGACCAGCGACCCCTACCTGTCGAATTGGGTAACGAACGGCGAGGTCTCCGAAACGTTCCAAGACGGTTCTGAGATCTTCTTTATCGGCGGAGGAGAATTCCGTTTGATCCCCATCTGCGGCATGCTTCACACTGCGATCTGGACAGGGGAATACACGGTCACGCGAGGCACGGGGAGGTTTGCCGGAATTGGCCCGGCAGCGCGGCCGCTGCAAGTGATCGCCGTCAACACTCCGTTCGTCTACCCTCCAACCCCGGGCGATACCTGGCCGTTTTTTTGGACGTTGAAAGGGAAAGTTCGGTTCAGCCATTGATTGCTGATTCAGTAGGGGAACTGGTGTGCGGCAGTTGCCGCGCAGTTATCGCTTGCACCCTCCCGCGGTAAGCGACGTTTTCCACGAACCCGCGGGAGGCAAAGTGCCGCGAGATTCTCGACTTCACCCTCCCGCGGTAAGTGACGCAATCCATGAACCCGCGGGAGGGTCGGGCGCACGATGCGGCCGGGGAGGGCTCTAGGTGGCGCTCCATGTCGGCGGCATGCCGCGGCCCCCTCTCCGCCCGCCTCGTGCGGGCGACTCTCCCCCGAAGACGGAGGAGAGTGAAGTCGGTTTCTGGTGGACCGCCTCGCACTCCGCCTCGCACTCCGCCCATCGCACCGCCTCGCAATCCGTTTTTCAATCCGCCCACTTCCCCGAGGCGCGAATGCGTATACCGATCGGCTCCTATTGGATTTCGATATCGTCGCCCAGGCCGCCGTCGAGGATGTCGATTCCCAGACCGCCCAGGAGGACATCATCCCCGTCGCCGCCGATCAGTACATCATTTCCATCGCTGCCGATGAGTACATCGGCTCCGCGTCCGCCGTCGGCCGTCAGCTGAATCGCACCGGCGGCCAGCCCGGAACCCTCGATCACGTCGTCGCCGTCGAAGGCGTTGACGACCACGCGGTCATTGGCGGCCTCGCTGCCGGTGATGTTGACTTGGGCCGCCAGGCCCAGCACTGCCACGCCGTTGGCGTCCCCGGCCACCAGAATCGCATCATCGCTGTTCGTGCCGTTGACGATCACCGTATCGGGCTGTGCATCCCCGCCGCCGCCGTTGGCCGCCAGGTTCAGATTGACTTCGGTGACGTCGGTTCCCGACAAGTCGTTGAGCGTGATGATATCGGCGCCGCCGAACGCGTTGAACGTAATCGACTCCACGTTGTCGGTATCCATGGTCACGTTCGCCACATTCCGGAAGAACAGTGTTCGTCCGCCGTTGGCGAAGACCGAGATGTTCTCCGATACGTTTGCTCCGTTGAACAGCATCTGATCGAAGCCGTCTTGCCCCTCCAGCGTGTCGTTGTCGTCCCCGGGATTCCAGACGAAGGCGTCGTCGCCTGCACCCATCAAGGCGAGATCGTTGCCATCGCCCCCGTTGAACAGGTCATTTCCAGCGCCGCCGATCAGGACGTCGTTCCCCAACCCTCCGTTCACACTGAGCTGGATTGAGTTGGCCTCCAGTGACGTTGCGTCGATTACGTCGTTTCCACCCAGTCCGTTCAACGTCAGGCGATCGTTGGCTTGCTCCTGCTGGAAGATATTCACGCTGAGCGGAAGCCCGAACACTCCCACGCCACCGGAATCTCCAGCCGCACCGAACGTGTCCTCGCCTTGCGTTCCGTTGACTGTGATGGTGTCCGCCTGTCCGTCGCCCCCGCCGTTCGGTCCTCGCAAGTCGAGTTCGATTCGCGTCAGGTCGGTGCCGCTCATGTCCCCCACCACGATATTGTCCGCACCGCCGAGCGCACGAAACTCGATCCGCTCCGTATCATCCAGGTCCATTGTGACGTTGGCCACATCCCGGAGAAACAGGACTCGGCCTCCATTCGCCACCACGTTGATATTCTCGTTGGCGTTCGAACCGAAAAAGAGCAACGCATCTTCGTCCGCCTGCCCCTCCAGAGTGTCGTTGCCGTCCCCTGGATCCCACTGAAAGACGTCGTTTCCGGCGCCCGCCAAGGCGACATCGTTCCCTTGTTGGCCGTCCAGGAAGTCGTTGCCGTCGCCTCCCAAGAGGATGTCGGCGCCTTGACTACCCAACAGCACATCGTGGTCGCCGCCGCCATCCAACGTCAGCTTGACGATTCCGCTGGGAAGCGAGGAGGCGTTCAGGCCGTCGTTGCCAGCCAGGCCGTTGACCACCAGCGCGTCGTTCGTCCCTTCCGCCCGCAGCACCTGGATCGATGCCGCCAACCCGATCACGGACACCGTGGACCCGGAGCCGAACAAATCGACCGTATCATTCCCCCCCGTCCCTTGAACGACGACGGTGTCGACTTGGGAATCACCGGCGTCGCCGCCCAACGCACCGGCCAGATCGATTTGGACTTGGACCAGATCGGTCGGGCCCAGATCGTTGAGCGTCACCACGTCGGATCCGCCCAGCGCCCGCAGATCAAGCCGCTCCAACTCGTTGGCATCGATCACGACGTTCCCCAGGTTCCGCGTGAACAGCAAGCGACTGCCGTTCGCAGATGCCTGAAAGATTTCGTTGCCGGCGCTGCCGTTGAACAGCAGGGTATCGTTTCCGTCCTGCGCCTCCACGATATCGCTGCCGTCTCCGGGGTCCCATTGAATGACGTCGTCGCCCGCTCCTGCCAACACCACATCGGCCCCTTGTTGGCCATCCAGGAAATCGTTGTCATCCCCTCCCAGCAACAGGTCGTTGCCGTTGGAGCCCAGGATCGTATCGTTCCCAGCGCCGCCATCGACCGTTATTTGGATCAGTGCGGCCAGGTTCCCGGTCGCCGCGAAATTGTCGTTGCCGCCGTTCATTTGGACCAGCAAGTTCTCCGACGTCCCGATATCCAAGGAGAAGGGAGCCGGATTGAGTCGATCGAACCGAACCCGCGTGCCGTTGGCCGTGGCTGTAAACTGTTCGTCGCCGTTGCCGCCGTTGACTTCCACCGTGTCGATCCCTTCGCCTCCTTCGTTC
Source organism: Pirellulaceae bacterium (assembly GCA_041740495.1). Taxonomy (GTDB): domain Bacteria; phylum Planctomycetota; class Planctomycetia; order Pirellulales; family Pirellulaceae; genus JANMEB01. The sequence goes on along the minus strand of JBGSLW010000396.1, from coordinate 2,099 downwards.
AAGTCGGTATCGTCCCCCGGATTCCAGACCATCCGATCGTTGCCCGACTCGCCGAAGACCAGGTCGTCGGCATCCCCCCCGGTGAGTACGTCGTTCTCACTTCCGCCGAACAGGAAGTCGTTTCCACCTTTCCCCAGCAGGGTGTCGTTCCCCGCCTGGCCGAAGAGCTGATCCGCGCCGGAGCCGCCGATCAGTGTGTCGTTGCCCGCCCCGCCGATCAATTGCGCTGCGGGCAACGCTCCATTGGACTCATTGAGCGATAACGTGTCGTTGCCGGCGTTCCCCAGCAGCACGATCCGGGCGGTATTGGCAACCGTCGGCGTTCCCCCTTTGATGCGGACCGCGCCGTTGTTGATCAGCAGCGATCCGGCCGCGTCGCGAGAAACCTCGACGACGTTGTCCAACCCGTCGCCGCGAATCGTGAGTTGGCCGGTGGACGGTAAAAAGGCCGCCGTGACTGAGAGCATCGCCCGCTGCTCCAAAGTCTCTACGGCGAGCGTCGTCTCCGCCGATCGCACTTGTTGATTTCGCCGCTTGGACTTCCCCCATCGCGCCATGGCGTAACTCCCGTTGTGATTCTGTGAAAGATGTAAATGCGATGCCGCAAGAGCCGCAACTGCCAAGGACCTGGCAAAATACACAGCCAATTTTGCAAGCCGGATCGGACCGAAAAAACCTCGGAAAAGCGGGGGTTTCTCCGTCGAGTCCCAAGTATTTTCGATTTTTTTTCGCGAACCCTGTCGGGAAGTTCGGTCCTCTGTTGATTTAAGGGGTAGCAGACTGCACGGGGGGCGCTTGCAGCACTGGATAAGTCTCAAGTTGCCCCCCCCCGATCGACCTCTTCCGCGATCCCGCTGTGGTGGCGCCCCGTTGCTGCAGCGGGATCGTTCTTTGTTGGCCCGCTGGCCTACAATATCGCGCACGCCTTCGGCGGACGGCTCCTGGTCTACGCCATCGGCTGACGGCTATACATCCATAGGCCGCGAACGATTACCCACTCGATTAGCCGCACGTCGAAAGGCCGCCGACGCCGAATCCATGCCTGAACTACCCGAAGTTGAAACGATGCGGCGCGGGATCTTGAAGGTCTGCGCGGGCCGAGTCGACCGCGTCTTCCGCTATCCTTGCCGCAAGCGCCCGATCCAAGTGACCCCCACCACCGCGACGATCAACCGGCGGTTGTCCGGGCGGCGCATCGAGTTGGTCGAGCGACTTGGGAAACGGGTCGTCTTGGTCTTTGACGATCAGCAACGGCTGGTCTTCGAGCCGCGAATGACCGGCCTGGTGTTGTTGGGCGACCCGCCCACGCGCGAGCACCTTCGGTTGGGACTTGCCATTCGATTGGAGGGTCGGGGGGGGCCTCGCGAATGCGAGCTTCGGTTTTGGGATCGCCGCGGTTTGGGCTCGATCACCTTGTTCCACGGAGATGAGTTCGCCGAGCGTTTTCACTCGGGTCGCGTCGGTCCGGACGCGCTGCAGGTGACCCCCGGCGAATTGCGAGCGCGCTTCGAAGGATCGACCGCCCCGCTGAAAGTCGCCTTGCTGGACCAGAAGCGGCTGGCTGGCGTCGGTAATCTCTACGCCTCGGAAATCTTGCATCGTGTTGGCATCGATCCGCGCACTCCCTGCCGGAATCTCACGGCACCTCAGTGGCGTTCGGTCCACCGCGAAATGCTGAAAGTATTGCGGGCGGCGATTCGCTTGGAGGGCTCCACGCTCGCCGATGGCACCTACCGCAACGCCCTCAATCAGACCGGTTCCTACCAGAACCACCACCGCGTCTATGATCGGGCGGGCGAACTCTGCCCCTCCTGCCGCAAAGGGATCATCCAGCGGATCGTGCAGGCCCAAAGAGCGACATTCTTCTGTCCCGTTTGTCAGGGAGGAAGGGTTGAGGCTGAGGGTTGAGGCTGAAGGCTGAAGGCTGAAGGTGGAAAAAAGCAGACAGAACATGGATTTCGTTTAACGCCGAGCCGGAGGCGACGGCTTTGCCACACTATTCGCGACACCCCAACCTCGTTTATCGCCGAGCCGGAGGCGACGGCTTTGCCACACTATTCGCGACACCCCAACCTCGTTTAACGCCGAGCCGGAGGCGA
>JBGSLW010000395.1:0-4558 GCA_041740495.1 Pirellulaceae bacterium | reverse complement strand
GCGGTGCGCACTCCACCGGGTGCGTCGTAAAGTAATGGTCGAACAAGAACCATCGGTAGGCCATGTAGGAGAACACGCCGACCGCCAGCAACGTGGGAATTCGCCAGTGGTCCAGCAGGAACGTCGCCCCGGTCAACAGCCAGACGCAAATCGCGGTCAGCAACAACAGGTAGTAGATTGGCGGAAAAGCGCGTTGGCAGCGCTGCCAGAATTCGCCGCGTCGACTCGGGTGCAAAAGAAAATATCCGGCGGCGTAGACCAAGAGGGCCACGACGAGAAACGTGGTCGACTGCAAATGGCCCGCCAGGATCGACCCGTCTTGTGGATCGAAGTACCCAGGTCCCAGGGACGCCCGCACCGCGGATGGAATCCACCCGTGGGCACGCGCCAGCGGACGGAGCATGTCATCGAGCCGTGGAGACAAGATTTCCACGGCGCCCACGGTCAGTCCGACGGCGACCGCGGCTGCCAACCCTCGCAGCAACCGGGCCCGCGATGAAAACGGTTCGGGGCGAGGTGAATGCAGCACCAGCGACAACAGCAGCCCCAGCGCCGGCAGACCTTGCCAGAACCGCAGGCCGGATTTCCAGAACCAATGTCCAAGTTGCGGAGACGCCATCCCGACATCCAGCCGATCGAGCGCGTAGCGGTCTCCGCCATACAAAAGGACGGTTTCGGTCGCCTTCATCAGCGACAGGGTCACGAGCGTCGTGGCCACTGCGGCCAACATCATCCGCGGCAAGGACAAACGCACCAATCCGCCCAACATCGCGGCGAGCGGCCCGTACGGGGCGACCGCCAGAAACCCCAGGAAACACGCGGCGGCGATCGGGACTCGACAGAGAAAGAGGGTCGTGAGAAAGTCCTGTCCCAGCGCAGCGAGCAATGCCAGCAAACTTGCGGCGATCAATGCCGTCGTCAGCAGTCGGACCCCCATCTGTCTCATCGTGCACACCTGCCTTGGTGGGACGAATCCGTGGAGCCCGATTACTGGTTCAATTGCCCCTTGATCGCACGTTGCGTCTTCTCCCAGACGCGATCGAGGTGCGCCACGTACTCGACCGGCTGCAGGAGGGAGTCCCCGGGAGACTCCATCTCAAACAGCCATCCCTCTCCATACTTATCGGTATTGATCGCGGTCGGATCTTGCATCAATTTTTGATTGATGCGAATCAGTTTGCCAGCCAACGGACTGTACAGAGCGCTTTCCGCCTTTTTGCTTTCGATCGAGCCGATTTCCTGCCTCAGATCCAGTTGTGTCGGGGCGTCGATCGCCCAGTCCAGAAAGTAGACGTCCTGCAACAGCCGCACGGCGTAGGCCGTGAATCCGAAACGCCAGATTCCGTCCCCGGCCCCGCGCTGGGCCCACATGTGGTTTTCGGCGTAGCGACGATCCTGCGGAAACTCGGCGCGGAATTCCCCCATCAGGAAGACCAACGGGTCGCTCATGTGTAGCGAACCCCGCGGAGATCGGGCTCGAAAAACGCCGGCAACAGCCCATCCGCCCGCAGCAGGCCTTCGCGCGTCAAACGGAGCTCGCGCTCGTCCCAAGTGACATACCCCGCGGCCCGATGGTCCGCCCATTCATCCGCCCAGGCCGCGACGATATCGACTCCGAATTTGGACTGAAAGTATCCGCGGTCCAGGAAACCGCGTTTGAGCTGCAAGATCATCTCCCGAATCAACAACTGGCGGTGGGTCGGCTTCATTCCACGACCCAACGGCAGACGGCCATGCTCCAGCAAATCTTCGAGGTACTGTCCCCACTCCGGCTTGTTCTGGTAATGCACTCCCGAAATGTGCCCGAAGCTGGCGATCCCCGTGGCCAACAAGTCGGCGCCGGCCCACAAGTTGTCGCGGTAGCTGAAGTTGACTTTCTGTTTGTCCTTCACCACGGTGTAGGCGCTGCTCAAGTGGTACCCGGCCCCCAGCAGTTCATCCCAGGCATAATTGACCCAAGCCCGCTTGGTGGGCCAGTCGGCCACCGGCGTTTCGATTTTGTTTCCCAAAATGTCCTTGCTGTACACCGTGTTGTACGGCAGCTCCATTTGGTAGATCGTCACGCTGTCCGGCGACAACTCGATCGTGCGGCGAATGTTCTCCCGCCAGGTCTCCCATGTCTCCCCGACCATCCCCGAGATCAAGTCGATGTTGACATTGGGGAATTGGGCCCCCTGGATCCAATCCCAAGCCCGGAAGATTTCTTTTGAGAGGTGCGCTCGGCCGTTCTCCTCCAAGATCCGATCGTCAAAGTTTTCGACACCCAGACTCAGCCGGGTCACCCCCAGCTCACGCAACGTGTGAAGTTTCGACTCTTGTAGCGTCCCCGGTTCGCACTCGAACGTGACTTCTTCGGCCTGGTCCCAGTTGATGTTGGCGCGCAGCCGATCGACCAGCGACGTCAACTGACGCGAGCTGAGAAACGAAGGAGTCCCCCCGCCGAAGTAGACAAAGCGGAACGGTCGGCCTCCCATCACCGGCTGTTGGCTGACCAGCTCGATTTCCCGGGCGAGAGCCGAAACGTAGTTTTCGATTTCCGCCGCGTTCTTCTCCGTAAAGACTTTGAAATAACAGAATTTGCAGCGTTTTCGGCAAAACGGAATATGTAAATACAGCCCCAGCGGCACGTTCGCCGGCGGCCGACCCATGGCCTCTTCCACCCACGGCAGGGCCTCGTCCGACCACTGCGAGTAGGGGGGATAGTTGCTGATGAAGTAGCTGCCGACTTCGGTTTTCGTCGCTTCTGTGGCCATCGTTCCCCTTGTTCCTCACTTCGCCCCTAGACAATAAACCACACCTCGTTTCGAGGCAATCACGAGCCGGCCGTCCGCGATCGCCGGAGAACCGACAAACCCGCCTCCCAGATCCAGCTCCTGCCGCACTTGACCCTCCGCCGCCGCCAGAGCATACAACCGGCCACTGCTGTCGGCGACCAGTACCCGATCCCCAACCAGCACGGGAGACGCATCGATCTTGCCGCGCGCCGTGAACTCCCAGGCGGATTGCCCGTCTCCGGCGTGGCAGGCGTAGAGCCGTCGATTCTGAGCTCCGAAAATCACCAAGTCGGCTCCCCCCGGACCGCGGCCCTGGGCAATCGTCGGCGAGCTGTGGATCGGGGCATCGACCGGCAAGTGCCACAGCGACTTCAGGTTCCGCCAATCGACTGCGAAAAAGCCGGCCTGTTCGCTTCCGCAAAACACCGCGTCTCCCGACACCACCGGAGTCGACATCGTTTGCGACATCGGCACGGTCCCCAATTCCTTGCCGTCGTTCAAATCGACGACGTGCAAGTTCCCGTCGCACCCCGCGATAAAACAGCGATCCTCAACGATCGTCGGCGAGCATTGAATCTGGTCATTCGCGTTGAGCCGCCAGACTTCGGCGCCGGTCTGTGCGTTGAGGCAATACAACGTGGCGTCCTGCGAGCCGACCAGGATCTTGTCGCGAAAAAAGTTGGCCGACGAATTGATCTCGCCGGTGGCGGTGAACTGCCACTTTTTCTCCCCCTGCAAATCAAAACAATAGAACTCGCCGGCGACATCCCCAACGTAAATGAAGCCCTCGCGGACCAACGGCGATGCGGAGAAGCCAAGTTCCGTGGCGACTTCCCACTTTTTCTCCCCGCTGGCCAGATCGACCGCGATCAGCTTGCCGGAAAACTCGGTCAAGTACACGACGCCGCCGACAATCGCCGGAGTGGACTCGAACGAGCCCTGGGGGACTTCGAACTTCCATAGGACCTCCAATTTTTCCGGCAACGTGCCGACGGCTATCCCGCTCGATTGAGGATTCCCGCGAAACATCGGCCAGTCATCGGTCACCGGTGCCGCAGCCGTCCAGACCGTCAACGATCCGAGCCCCAACAACGCGCAGGCGACTGCCATCGGCCAACGCAGATCGCAACGAGTCGATTTCAAGGTGATGCTCCTCCGGTTGGCGATTGAATGCGGTTGGAAAATCCTATCCTAACGGGTAGTTTAACCAACCGCGGGACAAACGCCCGTTGCAACTCGGTTTCGTCATCCCCGGGCAGGCGGAGATTAACGATTCGACGCACCAAACGCCGCTGGATTCCCGCCCTCGCGGGAATGACGCTCCCGATGGCGTTGCCGTTCAATTTTTGTTCTCAAAGCGGCTCGCGGAAAGGCCAAATGTCCCCCAATTTTGTGATAAATCTCGCTTGCGTGACGCAGCCAACTTTCCACCGACCACAATCTCGGCGACTTTTTTTCAACACGCCGGAGCGGTTAACTGCTTGTGGGAACATCCTTCGCTTGGCGCTATCCTGCGGTTTCAGGGTACCATGAGCGAACATGCGCCATCGTTTACGTTCTGACGCGATGATAAACCTTCAGCTGACAGCATCCGCGAAGGTTCGGCAGATTGCAGACTCGCCGTGCGTCCGCTATCGGCTGACGGTTAATACATCCCCGTTCGATTGGACCTCACCCTAATCACCCCCCGCCCGTGAATCCTGTCAAAAGGCGATCGCAACGCGCCCTCTGGTGCTTCCTCGGCGTCCTGATCTGGGCGGCGGGCGGCGCCGCCGCGCTGGCGC
>JBGSLW010000394.1:0-22147 GCA_041740495.1 Pirellulaceae bacterium | reverse complement strand
AACCATCGATGTTCCAACATGACTGAGCTGCTGCAGGACGTTTATGATTACCTCGAAACCAACAACCACCACTATTTCGAACTGCATCGTGTCTTCGATCATGCCGCATAGCGCTTCGATCGAGATGTGGGCCTATTTAGGGCTTCGAATTTCGCAGGCATTCGCGATTAACAGCTCAACAAACATCCGGAGGACGGGCGATGGTACCTATCAGTCGACGAGCGTTTGTGGCAGTGGTACCTGGTATCGGGCTGGTGCCGACGCTATCTGGTCTCGCGCTGGCGGCGGCTCGCCAGCCGACGGATGCCGTCTGGCAAGAGTTTCCCCGGCAGAAGTCGGAACTGGTTCGCGAATTGGTCGGCGTGTGCCATCGCGACGTCAACCGCGTCCGCGAGTTGTTGGACCAGCGTCCCGCGCTGGTAAACGCCACCTGGGATTGGGGTTTCGGCGATTGGGAAACCGGTTTGGGCGCCGCTGCACATACCGGGCGCCGCAACATCGCGGAACTGTTGCTGGAACGCGGTGCTCGTCTCGACATCTTCGCCGCCGCGATGCTCGGTCAAACCGAAACGGTGAAAGCGATGATCGCCGCAGCTCCCGGGATCCAGCGCAATCCGGGACCGCATGGGATCACGTTGTTAGCCCACGCACGGGCGGGTGGCGAGCCTGCGCTGGAGACACTGGCTTACCTCGAGCGACTGGGCGACGCCGACGTCAAACCGCAAACCGTGCTTCTGACCGATGACCAGAAGCAGGTTTACCTCGGACGGTACACGAGCCCCGAATTGGGGGACGGATTCATCGAAGTCCGCCTCAACAAAAATGGCGATTTGATGTTGGACGTCAACAATCAGACCTCCAGCGTACTGCGTCACACCGGCAACCACACGTTTTTCCCCTCGGGTGCACCTACCGTTCGGGTCACGTTTGCGGATTTGGACGCGGAAGCCCGCACGTTGGCAATCTTCGACCACATCCCGGTGCTGAGCGCAACGCGCGCGGGCAAGAGTTGACCTACTCCACGAATCGCCAGACGATTTGATCGACGCGGACTCGCCATTTGAACCGCCGTGTCGGTACGGGTGGGGCAAGCCATCCGACGCGAGCTCGTACGGTCCCGTCCTCATCGACGTATTCCGCGCCGCTTCCGTCCGGATCCACCATGACCTGTTGATCCTGGGTCGTCGAAGTCCGAGCGTCCAGGAGATCGTAGTCGCCGGTGCTGAAGTTGAACAACTCGATCGTTTGCGTCAGCTCTGCAGACGTTGCATTGGCTTCCACATCCAACCTCAGTTCTTGGGGAAAATTGTGCGGGGCGGTTCCGGTCAATTCGAGCCAGACTTGGGGCTCGCTCGATTGCTGGATCCGGCGGACTGGAGGACTGCAGCCCAAGTACACATCGTCGCTATTCGACAGCTCGGTCAAACCGACGTTGGCCAGGCTACCATGGATTGGCACGATCGACTCGACCGCGACCGCCGTCGAAAGGGCGCCGCCGATCAAGCGGTACAGTTCCCCGGAAATATCGCAGACGTACAAGTTGCCGGCGGCATCTTCCCCAAACGATGCGATGTTATCGAGCGTGCCCGTCGTCGTCGTCAATACGCTGGTCCAGTCCCGTCGGGCGTTGTAGTTGGCGCCGTCAAAACTCGCTTCGGGCGATTGATCGAACTTGAACGACCACAGGGCATCCGATCCGAAGTCGGCAAAAAAGTAATGGCCGCGCAAATCGGCAACGGGGCCGCGGTAGGCGTATCCGCCGGTCACACACGTTCCGGCGAAACCGCTCCCCGAACGGACGTAATCATAAATCGGGTTGACGTTGCCGGCGGGAGGATCGCCGCCGATTCCGCTGGCCGGGGTCGCGATCATTCCCTCCCGCAAACGCCAACCGAAATTCCGATTTCCCACGGCGTTCCAACGTCGCAAACTGATTTCCTCGCGAGCCCCCTGCCCCACGTCTCCGATGTAGAGGTCCCAGGTCTCACGATCGAAACTGCACCGCCATGGATTCCGGAGCCCGTACAAGTAGATTTCGTCGTCGCCGGCAACACCCACGAAGGGATTGTCCGCCGGAATTCCGTAATTGAGCGCCGGGTCTGCCGGGAAATCGTCGCGGTCGACGTCGATCCGCAACATTTTGCCCAGGAGGTTGGAGGTGAGGTCCTGCGCGTTGCCGGTTCCGGAAGTATGCCCGGTCCCCGTGTCGTTGCTCCCCCCGCCGTCGCCCGTGGCGATGTACAAGTAGCCATCGGCGCCGAACCCAATCCACCCGCCGTTGTGATTGGACTGCGGCTGGTCGATTTCCAGAAGCAATACTCCTGAACTTGGATCGGCGACATCCGGATTACCGGTCACGTTGAAGCGCACGACGCGTGTGTCTCCACCCGAGTTGTCGGTGAAGTTCACGTAAAAGTAGCCGTTGTTGGCGTAATTCGGATGGAATGCAAGTCCCAAAAGTCCTTGCTCTCCACCCGCCGCGATCCCGGGCACCGCCAGGAAGTCGGTGGATACCAGCGTATCGTTCGCCAAATCGATTATGCGAATCTGGCCTCCTCGTTGGACGACGAACAGTCGGTCGAAGTCTCCCGGCGCGTGTGTGACAAACACCGGCGACGCCAGGCTGTCGGAGACCCGTTCGAAATGCAATGACGGCTGGCCGAACAGCGATCCGACGAGCGCTCCCCAGGCCAAGACTGTCCACAGTGAGGCGCAGGTCGATCGCAACATGGAATTTCTGAACATAGTTCACCCCTCTCTTGTTGTCTTCTTGGGACGATCCGTTTGTGGCAGGAAGTGTCCGCGGACAGGCAGGCGCCTGCAACGCACGATCCGCGTTGCGAGCCACCGTGAGGCAGTGATCTGGCGAGGCAGCAGAATCGAGCGATTCACGCCGCTCGAATGTTCTCAAGTCTAGCTGAGTCGAGCACGATCGCCAGAGGGTGCAATCGTCCACGGCCTTCGGCGTTCGGCTTGTTCTCGCGTACTCCGGCGTCCGACGGTCCACCAAGTTAGCGCCGGGCGACTAGTTGCTGCTATCGGATTTTGTTCTGGTCAGACTGCGCAGCACAGACGATTGCCAATCCGCCAGCTGCGACTGCAGGTCGGCGGCGCGTTCCGGTTCCGCGGAATAGCGGTTGTTCGATTCCCTCGGATCGTCGATCAGGTTGTAGAGTTCGAAGCTGATCCCGCCCGTCGCGGACTCGATCCGGTGCAGCTTCCAAGGCCAGGCGTTCCAGGCGGCATGGCCGGGGAACCGATCGAGCGGGATCGGGGAACTCGATTCACTCCCGAAGGGCGCACGGTCGGGAAACGGTGGGGGCTCTCCGGCCTGCTGCGCTTCCATGAGTTGCCGGATCAGCTCGTCGCTGGGAGTATTCCGGCCCTCCGCGAAATTGTGCCAAAATCCGATCCCCGGCCGAGCCTTCAGTCGCCCAGCGAGTATTGGCGCCAGGTCGATCCCATCCAGTTGCGGTTGTTCCGCCACCGTGGCATTTGCGAAATTCAATATCGTCGGGTAGATATCGCACGTGCTCGCGGGGACATCGATCGCCCGCGGTTCGAGCACGCCGGGCCATTCCAGCAACGAGGGGACTCGCAAGCCACCTTCGTAGACGGTTCCCTTTTTGCCGCGACCGCCCGAGCTCTCCGGATTCAGCCCCCCATTGTCGCTGCAGTACCAGACCACGGTCTGATCGGCGATCCCCATCTCCCGCAGGGCGGTCCGCAAGCGGCCAATTTGATGGTCGAGCAACTGGATCTCTCGGTAATATCCCTCCTGCGGTCCAACGTACGGTTCGACATCGCCGTTGGGGACTTCCGCGTGGGGGAGGTGCGGCGACGGAAACCAGACGACGGCGAACATCGGTCGTCCGCCGTCCTGGTGCCGCGCGAGGAACTCGAGCGTCGCGTCCATTGTCAGGACAGTCCCCTCCCCTTCGAGTTGTTCAAAACGACCTTCGCGCGACAGAAATGGATCGGCATCGAAGAAATTCATGGCGCTCAGCCAATGGTCAAAGCCTTGTCCGCCGGGACTGGTCGGTGCATCGGACTGGACCGAGCCGAGATGCCATTTGCCAAAATGCCCAGTGACGTAGCCCGCGGCCCGAAGTGCTTCGGCCACCGTCAATTCATCCGGACGCAAACTGTGGCCGTGGTTGGGAACGCCGCCGCGCAACGGATGCCGGCCGGTGAGCACGCTGGCTCGCGTGGGGGAGCAGACCGGCGCCGCCGCGTAAAAACGATGGAACACCACGCTCTCCGCGGCCATCGCATCCAGATGCGGCGTGCGCAGCCGCGGGTGGCCCGTGAACCCGGTATCGCCGTACCCTTGATCGTCGGCCATCACCAAAATGACATGCGGCGGTACGGCGGCTAGTCCGCGTCGAATAAACGCAGGCCGGTTGGTCGTAATGGCACGTGCACCGAGGCGCCGGTAGTAGCGCGCCGTCGGCCAATCGTCGATCGTCCAGACATGAAATTCGTCGATGGCGTTCTCGCGCAAACAGTGGATAAAGTTTTGGTCAAAAGCGGGTTGCAACGCCTGGCAGCCCAAGCCGTCCGCCCCACAAATGCGTAGGGTATCGACGACGGAGGTCGAGTCCGGTGCGAATGCTCCCGCGGATTGCGGATTCTGGCTTTTGAAGCTTGTCAGCCAATGGCACCGCACTTCTGGGATCAGGCGTTTACACTCGCGAAGAGTCGCTTCTTGAAAGCTTATGACGACGATTTGCGTTGGATCGAAATTCGATTCGGCCAGCACGCGTTGCAACGGCTGAATGATTTCCGGTCCGGTTTTTAGTTCGAGAAACAACTTCTTGCCGGTGGGGATGCACGCCAAGACTTCCCTCAAAGTCGGGATTCGTTCGCCCGACCAACATTCGCCTTTCCAGCGGCCCACATCCAGTTCCTGCAGTTGCTGCCAGGTGGACTCGGCCACAACGAGCTTCGTCCCGGAGACTCGCAGCGTGTCTTCGTCGTGGATGCATACGATCTGGCCGTCGCGGGTCAAGCGGAAGTCCGCTTCGATCCCATCCGCCTCTTGTTCCCACGCCAAGCGGAAGGCGGCCAAGGTATTCTCGGGCGAATCGTACGATGCACCGCGGTGCGCGATAACCCATTGGGCCGAGCTTGTCGATGCCATGAAAAGAATGAACGACAGTATGGATGGGTACCGTGAGGGCATGCTTCTACCGTTGATGGCGGCCGAGACCCGTCTGTAGTACGCCATTGTACGCCGGCGATTCGCGATGAGGTGATTGGGGCGACCTAATTGCGACCTGGTCTCCCCTCCGAAACGGCACAAACGGCTCAATCCCCTGCTCGTTTGCGCAAATCGAGAACGCCGAGCAGCTGGCGCGAGCAGTGGCGGCAGGGCAGAGCATGGATTCGAATGTGTGCGGACAATTCCGACGTCCACCGAATTATCGATTATCGCGTGAGTTCGGCGGTGACGCGTCGCGTATACTGGCGGACAGTGGATTGTAGAGCAATTGTCGCAATTGCTCGGCTTACGGAATCGCAACGAACAGTTGGGGACAACTGTTCTACATTGGTTTAACCGCAGACGATCGATGGATATTACCGTTCAGGCATTGCAGCGATTGACCCGGCGACATTTCTTCGGCAAGGCGGCCGGAGGAGTTGGCGCTGCGGTATTGGCGCAGCTGGGGCAGCAGACCAGCGCCGCCACCGTGGCGTCGAAAAGCCTGGAAAGTCCGCAGCGGCAGCGACCGGCCTCCGCTAAGCGTTTGATCTATCTGTTCCAGAGCGGCGGCCCGGCGCAGCAGGAGCTGTTCGACTACAAGCCACGATTGAACGCAGAGCATGGCCAGCAACTTCCTAGTCATGTCCGCGGCCAACAGCGGTTGACCGGCATGTCCAGCCATCAGACCTCGATTCCATTGGCGGGTTCGCCGTTCAAATTTCAGCAACACGGCGAGAGCGGCATTTGGTTGAGCGAGTTGCTGCCGCACACGGCGCGGATTGCGGACGAGTTGTGCGTGGTTCGTTCGATGTACACGGAAGCGATCAACCACGATCCGGCGATTACGTTTTTTCAAACGGGCTCGCAAATCGCGGGTCGACCTTCTTTGGGCGCTTGGTATTCGTACGGGTTGGGGGACTCCGCGCGGGATTTGCCGAGTTTCGTCGTGCTGGTGACCGCCGGTCAGGGGGACCAGCCGTTGTACACTCGATTGTGGGGGTCGGGGTTTCTCGACTCGCGGCATCAAGGGGTCCGATTCCGCTCCGGCAAAGATCCCGTGCTGTATCTATCCGATCCGGATGGAGTCTGCCGATCGGGCCGCCGCGCGATGTTGGACGCCTTGGCCCAGTTGAACCGGGAGCAACTGGCGGCGGAGTTGGATCCGGAGATCGAATCGCGGATTGCGCAATATGAGCTGGCGTATCGGATGCAGACCAGCGTCCCGGAGGTTGTGGACTTGCGCGACGAGCCGCAGTCGACGTTCGATCTGTATGGCGAGGATGCTAAGAAGCCTGGGACCTACGCCGCGAACTGTTTGTTGGCGCGGCGGTTGGCGGAGCGCGGCGTGCCGATGATCCAGCTGTATCACCAAGGGTGGGATCAACACGGCGGGTTGCCGGGTGCGATTCGCGGCCAGTGCCAGGAGACCGATCAGGCTTCGGCCGCGCTCGTGCACGACTTGCGGCAACGCGGGATGTTGGATGAGACGTTGGTGATCTGGGGGGGCGAGTTCGGGCGGACTTCGTATTGTCAGGGGACGCTTGCGCCCGACAATTACGGCCGCGATCATCATCCGCGTTGCTTCTCGATTTGGATGGCGGGCGGGGGTGTGAAGCCTGGCACCACCTACGGCCGGACGGACGACTACGGTTACAACATCGCGGACCCCGAGGGGAATCCGGCGGCGCCGACGAAAGAGCGTTTCACGCCCGGGGCGGTGCATGTTCACGACCTGCAGGCGACCATTCTGCATCTGTTGGGTTTCGACCACCAGCAGCTGACCTACCGCTACCAAGGGCGAGATTTCCGCCTGACCGACGTCCACGGGCATGTGGTGCACGATCTCCTCCAGAGCTGAGCCTCTATTTTTTTCGCCGGGGCTTGCGGGCGGGGGCGGGCTTTGTTGAAATGCCTGGACTTTTCGGTTTGCCATGTAGCCGCTGGTCTGCTCTGCGTCCGCGTGCGTTGTGCTGTTCCCACATCCTTGCTCAGGTGACGATCCATGATTGTCGGAGTGCCCAAAGAAGTTAAACGCGACGAATATCGAGTGGCGATGTTGCCGGTCGGGGTGACCGAGTTGCGGGCTCGCGGACACGAAGTCCTGGTCGAAACGCACGCCGGTATCGGCTCGGGTCTGTCCGACGAAGAGTACGCCCGGGAAGGGGCCACGATCGTCAAGACCTCCGCGGAGATATTCGCTCGGGCCGATCTGGTCGTGAAAGTCAAGGAGCCGCAGGTCCCCGAGTTCGGGATGATCCGACCGGGGCAGATCATCTTCACCTATTTCCATTTTGCTGCGGATCGGGAATTGACTGAGGCGATGATCAAGTCGGGTTCGACCTGCGTCGCGTACGAGACGCTGACCGACAGCCGCGGTGGGCTCCCGTTGCTGACGCCGATGAGCGAGGTCGCCGGACGGATGAGCGTCCAAGAAGGGGCCCGATTTCTCGAGCGTCCGCAAATGGGGCGCGGGATTCTGCTGGGGGGCGTCCCGGGCGTGGCGCCGGCACACATCACGATCTTGGGGGGCGGAATCGTCGGAACCAACGCCGCCAAAATCGCCGCCGGCTTCAAGAGCGACGTCTCGATCCTGGATATCAATATGGAACGCTTGCGTTACCTGGACGACGTCATGCCGGCCAACGTCAACGTCCTATTCAGCGACCGCCATGTGATCCGGCAGGAACTCGAAAAAGCGGATCTGGTGATTGGGGCGGTTTTGATCCCCGGCGCCAAAGCTCCGCGCCTGGTGACGCGCAACGATCTGAAGCTGATGAAACCGGGGAGCGTCATCGTCGACGTGGCGGTGGACCAAGGGGGCTGCGTCGAGACGACTCGGCCCACCTCCCACTCCGATCCAGTGTTTATCGAGGAAGAAGTCGTCCACTATTGCGTCACCAACATGCCGGGTGCGGTCGGGCGAACCAGCACGTTCGCGCTGTGCAACGTCACGTTGCCGTGGGTGATCATCCTGGCGACGGAAGGGGCGGCGGAGGCGGCGCACAAGCGCGAGAGCGTCCGCAACGCCGTCAACATCCACGCCGGCAAGGTCACCAATCTTCCGGTGGCCGAAACGTTTGGACTCAAGTACGATCCGATTTAGTCAGGAGAGAATGGCCCCATGGCGAATAAGGAATCCCGTGTTGCAATTTTGATGGGGAGCGATAGCGATTGGCCCAAGATCAAGGCCGCTGCGGCGGCCTTGGACGAATTCGGTATCGGCTACGAAGTCCGCGTGATGAGCGCCCATCGTACGCCCGATGTGGTGGCCGAATTTGCTCAGGGGGCCCAGGCTCGTGGGCTGCGAGTGATCATCGCGGCGGCAGGAGGATCGGCGCATTTGGCGGGGGTGGTCGCCGCCCACACCACGTTGCCGGTCGTGGGAATCCCGGTTCCAACCGAGGAGTTAGGGGGGTTGGATTCGCTGTTATCGACGGTGCAAATGCCGGGGGATGTTCCCGTCGTTTCGGTGGCGGTCGGCATGGGAGGCCCCCGCAACGCCGGGTTGTTCGCCGTGCAGATTCTGGCGACGGCCGACGCCGCGTTGCACGATAAGTTTGCCAAGTTTAAGCGCGACTTGTATGACAAGATTGCGGCGAAGGATCGAGCGCTGCAGGCGACGTTAGCTTCCCATTGAGAATCAGGCCCGTCATCCCTGCGAAGGCAGGGATCCAGGATCGAGCGCTGCAGGCGACGTTAGCTGCACATTGAGAATCAGGCCCGTCATCCCTGCGAAGGCAGGGATCCAGGATCGACAGCAGCAGCAATTGCCTTTGGATTCCAGCCTTCGCTGGAATGACGTTGGCGGTAATTGTGGTTTTTAATACAATTTCACCGGACCGCTAGGCTCCATGATCCCTGCCCAATATCTCAGTCTGAACTGGCTTGGAGATGCCAACGGCGTACTCGAGGTCATCGATCAAACGCTGTTGCCTGCCGAGTTGCGACGCATCGTCCTGAGCAACGCCGGCCAGGTCTGGGAGGCGATCAAGTCGTTGCGCGTTCGCGGGGCGCCCCTGATCGGGATCGCCGCCGCCTACGGGACGGTGGTGGGGATGCAGACCTTTACGCAAGTCCCCCCTTCGGAATTCCGTGCCGAGCTGGAGCGGTTGACCGCTTACCTGGCCGGCTGCCGCCCCACCGCAGTCAATCTGGGCTGGGCGCTGGCTCGCTTGCGCCAGGCAATCCACGCCGCTCCGGCGGAAACTCCCTCGAATGAGTTGTTGTCGCGGCTGTTCCTGGAAGCCCGGCGGATCCACGAGGAAGATCGAACGATGTGCCATGCCATCGGGCGATTCGGCGCCGACCTGTTGATCGAACACGGTTACCAAAACATTTTGACCCATTGCAACACGGGGGGGCTGGCGACGTCGGAGTACGGCACGGCGCTCAGCGTGCTGTTCACGATGCATGATCGCGGGGCGCCGCTGCGAGTCTTCGTCGACGAGACACGCCCCCTGCTGCAAGGTGCGCGGCTGACCGCCTGGGAACTCGTGCAGCGGAAGATCCCGGCGACGTTGCTGTGCGACTCGATGGCTGCCCACATGATGCGGCAGGGTTGGATCGATGCGGTGATCACCGGCGCGGATCGGATCGCTGCCAACGGCGATACCGCCAACAAGATCGGCACGTATGGGCTGGCGGTGTTGGCCCGCGCCCACGGACTCCCGTTCTATGTGGCGGCGCCGGTATCCTCGTTCGATCCGACGCTCGATAGCGGTGAGGAGATCCCCATCGAGCAGCGGGACGCCGTCGAGGTTACCGATTGGGGAGACCGGCGGGTGGCTGCTGAAGGGATCGAGGTGCAGAACCCGGCGTTTGATGTGACTCCGGCCGATTACATCGATGCGATCATTACCGACCGAGGCTTGATTCGCCCGGTCCACATGGCCAACGTCCTGAGAACGCTCGGCGTCGCATAAGCGCTTTCACACCGCTGCATTCTGATGTCACCTGCGGGCAGCTGTCCCGTAAAGCACAAGCCCCTGCTCTTCGTTTCCATGCTCTTCGTTTAACGCCAAGCCAGAGGCGCCGGCTCAGTTTAGCCGGCTCAGTTTAACGCCCAGCCAGAGCCGGCTCAGTTTAACGCCCAGCCAAAGGCGCCGGCTCAGTTTAACCGGCTCAGTTTAACGCCCAGCCAAAGGCGCCGGCTCAGTAGGTACGCCCGGATGCGTCAGCCGGCGCCTCCGGCTTGGCGTTAAACGAGTACGCGGAAAGTGACCTGGCTTATCTCATCGGCTGCGGGCTGTTAGCGGATGTCTTACAATGGGTGGCGTCGACGAAGTTCATCGCCGTTTTCAAACTTCCCTGGAGAGGTGTGTCATGATTCGCGAATGGAAGATGGCAGGTTGTCTGATCGTCTGCGGCGTCGGTCTGTTGCCGCTGTATGGCCAGGAAAAGTCGGAGTTGCAAGTGGTCGGATTGACCATCGCCGCGGTCGACAAGGAGAGTGAGTACGAGCAGTCGCTGGTCCAGGGAACGCAAAGCGGCACGCAAGTGTACGTCCGCGTGAAATTGCCGGGTCGGTTTATCCTGGAACTGGACGACAAGCAGCAAGCGGTGCAAATGGAGGACTCGACCGGGCAGAACTTGAAGTCGCGAGAATCCAGCTTTGGGGTTTTCGCCGATATTTCGGAAGATCATCAGTCGGTGACGATTCCGTTTTCGGCCGAATCGCTCCCCGCCAAGGATTCCGATTCGATCACATTGAAGGGAGAGGCGACCGTGATTTGCGGCAGCGAACTGACCGAGCAAACAACGCCTGTCGAACTCAAGGCCGACGCGACGGTGCAATTGGGGAAGACCCCTGCCAAAATCACGTCGATCGGCAGCGGCTTCGAAGAAAATTCGACGTCGATCGACTTCGAATCCAACCAGCCGTTCAAAGCGATCCAGGAGTTGGCGTTCGTCGACGCGAGCGGCACGGCCCACGCCGCCGAGTCACGGGGCTCGGGGAGCTTTGGCTTCGGCGACGAGATGACCTATTCCCAGTCGTATGAAATCCCGGTGGCGGCGGATTCGATCAAAGCGGTGAAGGTCAAGTACTTCACGAAAGTGGATGGGGTCAAGGTTCCGATCGACCTGAAAGTCAACTTGGGCTTGAGCGCGACGAAGTGAAGTCCGATTCGGCGATTCGGTTGGCGTGCGAGCAATTCGAGATTCGGCCGTTGGGCGAGTCGTCTCTGTCGGTCCGTTTCCACCAGATTCCGACAGATCGCATCGGGGGCGTCGTGTTTGCCGCGGCCCAGGCGATCGGCTCTCGTCTGAATCCCGGCGACTTCGAACTTGTCCCGGGTATGGAATCGCTGGCGGTGCACAGTCTGCGGCAGGACTTCGACGTCGAACGCACGACGAGCTCGGTGCGCGAAGTCCTCTCCGCACTGAACTGTCCAGCGCGGAAGCCAGCCCGCGTCGTCGAACTGCCGGTGTGTTACGAAGTGGAATTCGCGCCGGATCTCGCGGAAGTCGCAGCCCGCTGCGGCCTATCGGCGGGCGAAGTTGTTCGCCTCCACAGCGCGACGCTGTTCACCGTTCGCCTGCTGGGATTCGCGCCGGGATTCCCCTACTTGGAGGGTTTGCCACGGCAATTGCATCTGCCGCGGCGAGCGATTCCGCGCGTCGCTGTTCCCGCCGGCAGCGTGGCGATCGCCGCCGGTCAGGCGGGTGTTTACCCGCAGGCCAGTCCAGGCGGCTGGCACTTGATCGGTCGGACGCCGCGGCGTTTGTTCGATCCAGCGGCCGATCCGCCCGCGCTGTTGAAGTGGGGGGACTCGGTCCGCTTCTATTCGATTTCCGCGACCGAGTTTCGGGCGGAGGAAACGACGCCGTGACCGAGCTGCTGGTGGAACGGGGAGGGATGTGCGCCACGATCCAGGACTTGGGCCGCTGTGGATACCGAGCCTGGGGAGTCGCCGTGGGGGGGGCGATCGATCGGCAGAGCGCCCGGGCCGCGAATCTGCTGGTCGGCAATCCGCCCAACTCGCCGCTAGTGGAAATCACATGGCACGGAACCGCCGTGGAATGGTCGGCGCCGACATTGGTCGCGGTATGCGGAGCCGATTTGCGGGGAACGGTTCGCGGTGATCCGTTTCCACTCGATCGTCCGGTGATCGTCCCCCCCAAGGTCTTGTTGCAATTTCGTGGTTCGCAACGCGGCAATTTTGCCTACCTGGCGATGGCGGGCGGCCTGGAGGTCCCTCGAGTCCTGGGAGGGCATGGCACCCATCTGCAAGCTGGCTTTGGCGGCTGGCAGGGTCGAGCCCTACAGGCGGGAGATCGGATTCCGATCGGGACGCTCGGCGTGCTCAACCGTGCCATCGCCGAAGTGCTGGAGGTTCATGAGGGTACCGCGGGCCTCCGATATGGAGATTGGGGCGCGGGGCGTTCGTTTGATCACTGGCAAGCGGCCGACCTGCCGCTGCGTGTGCTCCGCGGATGCCACTTCGAATGGTTGACGGCGGCGAGCCGGGGCGAGTTTTTCACGGAGTACTTTCGTTTGACCCCCGAGTGCAACCGCATCGGTTACCGCTTGGACGGCCCGTCCTTGAAGTATTCGTCAGAGTGCCAACTGGCCAGTTTGCCGACGATCCCGGGCACGATTCAGTTGCCACCCGGCGGCAGTCCGATCGTGTTGATGGCGGACGCCGCACCCACCGGTGGGTACCCGCAGATAGGTTACGTGATTTCCGCCGACATTCCGCGTTTGGCTCAAGTTCGCATCGGGCAGCGGTTGACGTTCCAGGAGGTGACGTGGGAGGAGGCCCGGCAGGCCGCCGCGTCGACGGAACAAGACCTGGACCGATTGGCCTTGGCCATCGGGTGGCGGCTGGCTCGCCGGGGAACGAGGTCGCTATGACGCGAGTCGACTTGAATTGCGATATGGCGGAAGGGACCACACCGCAGGAAATCGCCCGAGACATCGAGCTGCTACGCTACGTATCGTCGGCGAATCTGTGTGGGGGCGCGTACGCAGGCAGCCCCGCAGCTTTGGATGCGTGCCTCCGAGCCGCTCAGCAGATGCGAGTGGCCATCGGGGCGCACCCAGGATACGCCGATCCGGAGTCGTTCGGGCGACGCCCGCTGCACCTCCCCGCAGTCGACGTCGCCTTCCTGGTCGCGCAGCAGATCCAATATGTCGCCGACAGAGCCCTTAAGCTGGGGGCCCAATTGCACCACGTCAAGCTGCATGGAGCGCTGTACCACCAGGCGGCTGCCACACCCGAGTTGGCAAAAATTCTCAGTCAGACGATTCTCCAATTTGATCGCCGCTTACGGCTGTACGCCCCCGCCGGCAGCCCCTTCCTGGCGATCGCTCAGCGCAGTGGCTTGCGCGTCGTGCCCGAGTACTTTCTGGATCGCCAATATGCGGCCAGCGGCGATTTGATCCCGCGCGATCAACCCAATGCGCTGGTCGCCGACGCGGAGATGGCCGCGGAACGCCTGCTATCGCTGCTGGAGCATGGGGGCGTGGAAGCGGTCGACGGCGGCCGCATTGCTTTGCAAGCCGAGACCGCCTGCCTGCACTCGGATCATCCGTCGGCAGTGGCGTTTGCCCAACGCGTCCACGCGCGACTGACCGAGCGTGGCTGCGAAATTCGCTCGCCCGGGAACTGAATTCCAACCTGATTGTCGCACGACGCTCCGCGTCGTGTCTTCCTATGCCAACGTTGCGTTGAACTCGCGGCAACGCTGACGTGATCCTGCGGGAAAGTCTCGGGGAACTTGCGACGATCTTGCGGGGGATGCGCGACGCGGAGCGTCGCGCCACTCTGGGTTGCGGCAGACGGTTAGGGGGCCAGGCGATGGCGCGACCACGAACTGTCCCGATCGCACAGGTATTCGAACCGATCGTGCAGTCGGTTGGGTTGGCCTTGCCAAAATTCAAATCGTTGGGGGGCGACGCGGTACCCCCCCCAAAACGAAGGGAGCGGGACTTCTCCTCCCGCGAATTTTCGCTTCAACTCGTCCCATTTCGCCTCCAACAAACTGCGCGACGAGACGATCGAACTTTGCTCGGAAACCCAGGCGCCCAACTGAGAACCGCGAGGGCGAGTGGCAAAGTAACGAACCGATTCGCTCAAGGGAACTTTCCGAGCCTGACCGCTAATCTCGACCTGACGAGCCAAAGGCATCCACTGGAATAACAGCGACACGTACGGGTTCTCGCCGATCTGCCTCGCTTTCCGGCTGTTGTAATTCGTGAAGAACACGAACCCTTCGGGATCGTACATCTTCAGCAAGACAGTTCGTTGCGCGGGGCGACCATCGGGCGTCGCGGTCGATAGGACCATCGCGTTCGGCTCGAGCAACTTCGCGCGCACCGCCTGTTGATACCAGGTCTCGAACAATTGCCAGGGGGAATCGGGTAACTCGTGATCTTGCAGCGGAGGATGTTCGTACTCCTGTCGCATGTGCGAGAGATCTTGCGTGGGGTCGGTCGAATCCATTGCGAGTGCCCGATAGTGTATGATCGAATTTGGCCCATCATCTGCTGAGGATTTTACCAAGATGTTTCCATCGTCGACACGGTGTCTGGTTTGGCTGGCCTGCGGCAGCCTGTTTGGCATAGCTCCCACCTTGTCGCACGACTCTCCGAGTCGTGCCGTCGCCACCCCAAAGTCGCACGACTCTCCGAGTCGTGCCTCCGTTGCTTGGCCCCACCCCAACCCTAGCCGTTGTCTTGCGGCCGGGAAAAGCCACGACTCGGAGAGTCGTGCGACGACATCGGAATTGCGAATGCGGGAGGTGGTGCGGATTTGGGACGCGGCCCCGCACAACGCGTTTACCGACCTCGTGTGGCATGAGGGGCATTGGTATTGTGTTTTCCGCGAAGGGGGTGCGCATGTCTCGCCGGACGGGGCCTTGCGCGTGTTGCGGTCAACCGACGGTCGGCGCTGGGAGTCCGCGGCGTTGCTTCGATCGGATGCCTCGGACTTGCGCGACGCCAAACTCGCCGTGACCCCCGCCGGTGAACTGATGTTGTCGGGGGCGGCGGCATTGCATGACCGCAGCCGGCAAACGCACCAATCGTTGGTCTGGTTTTCGCGCGATGGCCGAGAGTGGAGCGAGCCGGTTCCGGTCGCGGATCCCGACGTCTGGTTGTGGCGAGTGACCTGGCACGGCGACCGCGCCTATGGACTGGGGTACGGCTGCGGCGACGAGAGATATGTACGTTTGTACACTAGTCGGGACGGCCGACGGTTTGAGACGCTGGTGGATCGGTTGTTCGATCAAGGGTATCCCAACGAATCCTCGCTGGTCTTCGAGGGGGATCGCGCGTTCTGTTTGTTGCGGCGGGATGGGGAACCGGCGAACGGCCTCTTGGGCGAATCGCAGGCGCCGTTCACCGAATGGACCTGGCGCGATCTGGGACAGAAAATCGGGGGCCCGATGATGCTGCGGCTCCCCGATGGACGCTTGTTGGCTGCCGTGCGGTTGTACGACCAGCGGGTACGAACGGCATTGTGCTGGGTCGATCCGCAAGCCGGAACGCTGACGGAAGCGTTGGAACTGCCGTCGGGGGGCGATACCAGCTACGCCGGGATGGTCTGGCGGGACGACCTGTTATGGGTTAGCTACTACTCGTCTCACGAAGGAAAAAGCTCGATCTACCTGGCGACGGTGGAGGTTGGGGCCTCCGAGTAATCGTCGGCGGCGATTTGCTCGAGTTCCGCGGCGGCCTCCGGCAGTCGCCAATGCACGCGGCAGAGCAGGGCCAGGCTGAGAATAGCCGCCGTTGGATCGGCCAACCCGCGACCGGCGATGTCCGGTGCGCTTCCATGGACCGGTTCGGCCAGCGCGACCTCGTCGCCCCAATTCAGGCTAGGGGCTCGCTGCATACCCCCGCACCAAAAAGCTGCCAGGTCCGACAGAATGTCGCCGAAAACATTGGTCGTGACGATGGTTTGAAATCGTTCCGGGGATTCCACCAAACGGAGCGCCGCAATGTCGACCAGCATTTCCTCAATTTCAAACGCGAAGCCAGATTCGGCTGCTTGGTCAGCGACGGCCGCTCGGACACTGTCGCGGAACAACCCGTCGGTAAGCGGTAGGATATTGGCCTTATGCACGATGGTAATCCGCGGCAGTCCATTTTGCCGAGCGATCTCCGCGGCGGCTCGACCGATGCGGTAGGACGCCGCCCGAGTGATCTGACGCTCGGCGATCGCAGTGTCTCCGTCTTGCCGTTCTCGCTGAACGTACAGGTCTTCGGTGTTCTCCCGCACGATGATCAGGTGAACATCCTCGCGCCCGCGGACTCCCCACCGTCCGTCGACCGGGCGGATGTTCGCAAACAGCTGCAGGGTCTGCCGCAGCCGCAAAATAGCGCTGCGATAGCCGGCGACTTTTTCGGAGGGTGAGGAGACGGCACCAAACAAGCCGGCTCGACACCGTTGCAACATTTCGATCGTCGTCGCGGGGACGGACTCGCCCGTACGGCGGAAGACCTCCCAGCCGGCGTCGGCCCGGACCACGCGTACCTGCGGCAGGACTCGACGCAAGCAGCCGATCGCGACTTCGGTGACCTCCGGTCCGATTCCGTCTCCCGGAATCCAGCAGAGTTGGAGGCTCATGTTGTCGCCGCCGTTTCGGTGGGAAATCGTCCGGACTTGCGTACAAAGGGGACGATGCCCCCGGCGGCGACGATCTGCTGAGCAAAGCCGGGCATCGGGCGCAGTGGATACACATTTTCGCCGACCAGCAATTGTCCGGCAGCGACATCCAACGAAGCTTCCGCACCGTCTTGAATCCGCTCGACCAACTCGGGGGCGGTGAAAACGGGGATGCCCAGATTGATTGCGTTGCGGAAAAAAATCCGGGCAAAACTCTTGGCTACGATCGCGCCGATTCCCCGCCGTCGCAACGCCAGGGGAGCATACTCCCGCGATGATCCACAGCCAAAATTCTCCCCGGCGACCAGAATATCCCCCGGGGCAGCTAACCGATTGAACTCCGGATGCGCCTCGATAAAGGCGGCGTTCCCCACGTCCTCATCGGGACGCATGTACGGTGCGTAGCGGCCCGGGACGATTTGATCCGTATCGATATCGTCGGCGAATTTCCAGATTCTAGGCATGAGTCGCCTCGGCATAGGTCGAATCGTGTGAAAAAAGAACGTCGCTGAGGTCGCGGGGGTGGCAGATCCTGCCGGTGACCGCCGTGGCGGCGGCGACGGCGGGCGACGCCAGGAAAATTTGCGAATCCGGCGAGCCCATTCTCCCTCGAAAATTTCTATTTCCAGTGGAAAGGCAGCGCTCGTTTTCCGCCAAGGTCCCCTGGTGGCGCCCCATACATGGTCCGCAGCCAGGTGTGGTCAAGGTGGCGCCCGCCGCCAATAAAATCTGCAGCGATCCATCGGCGATCGCCCGTTGCAATTCGTGGCTGGATGCCGGCGTCACGATCAGTCGAATCGCCAGGGACCTGTCCGCGACCACATCCGCGGCGGCCCGCAAATCTTCGGCCCGGCCATTGGTGCAGGTGCCCAAGAAGACCACATCGATCGGCTGCCCGGCGATCTCGCCTAAATCGACGACATGGTCGACCGAATGCGGGATGGCAACCTGCGGTTGCAACGCAGCGCAATCGACGTCCCAAGTGGACTGGTACGCCGCCCGCCGTTGCAGGCCGAACCACTCCGGAATCGTTCCAAAACTGAGGTCGCCAGGCTGCGGCGGGAACACGCCCGCCTTGGCGCCAAGTTCGATCGCCATACTGGCCAGAGTCTGCCGCTCATGCCGCTGCAGCCATTCCAGGCCGTGGTATTCCAACGCCGCGTAATTCGCCCCGTTGATGCTCCATTTCCGGCAAAGCCAAAGAGCCAGGTCTTTGGCGTCCACTCCCGGCTGGAAGCGCCCCACACATCGAACCCGGATCGTCTCGGGAATGCGGAACCAGGCCTTGCCGGTCCCCCAGCACAAGGCGATATCGGTCGACCCCATCCCGGCGCCGAAGGCAGCCACGGCGCCGTAGCTGGTCGAATGCGAATCGGAACCGATCACGACCTTGCCGGCCGAAGCGATCCCCTCCTCTACCAGGACTTGATGGCAGATTCCGCGGCCAACATCGAACAGGCGAATTCCCTGCTCCTGGGCAAAACGCCGGATCGTCGCTTGGGCGTTGGCTGTTCCCACGGTGGAGGCCGGTGCGACATGGTCCATCACCAGCACAACCTGCTGGGGATTGTGAACCCGTGCAATTCCCAGTTCCTCACGCATGATTTTGATGATGCTGGGGGTCAGTGAATCGTGCCCCATCGCCACATCGGGCTCGATCACACACAAATCGCCCGCCCGCACATCGCTGCCGAGGTGCTGCGAAAAAATCTGTTCGGACAACGTCCGTCCCACGGCGGCGTCGGTCGCCGCGGCACAGGGCTGTGGTTCGGAATTGCGAGGCTGTTGTGCGGGATTCATGTCGAGGCCTCCGCGATCGGTTCCGGGGTTTCGGCGGCGGCCCGGACTTGCTGATGATAATAGTGGAGCCGATTGTCGACATCTTCCAATGTCAGCGACCGCATATCGGCAAGTTGCTTGATGTCCTGCGTGATGGCCTTCAGCTGCTGGTCGTCCAAGTCCAATTGCAGCTGGCGGGCTCGGTCCTTGATGGCATTCCAACCGGTCAACCGGTGGGCGACGTGGATATACCGAGTCAGGCCGAAATCGGTGGGATTCAGAATCTCGTAGGTCTCCGGGTTGTTCAAAACCGCCTTGGCATGGATCCCCGCCTTGTGGGTGAACGCCGCGAACCCCGTGATGTAGTTATTAAACGGAACATCGATCCCGACCATTTGGGCGACGGTGTGATCGAGTTCGTACAACAATTTCAAATCGTACTTTCGCACCAACCCCGGATCGATCGAATACAGACGGGCCACCAGCCCACCCAGGGGGGTGATCCCGTTGCGTTCCCCGATTCCCAGGATCGTGGTATCGACGTAGCGTGCCCCCGCCATCAAGGCGGCGTAGGCGTTGGCGATGGCGCAGCCCGTGTCATTGTGCCCGTGGAACTCGATATCCGCCGACACCGCCTGCCGCACGCGGCCCACCAATCCGCCGATCCTCTCGGGCGTGCCGATCCCCACCGTGTCCGCGATCCCCACGCGATCGACCCCCAACTGATCGACCGCCCGATAGACTCGCAGCAAGTCGTCCAGTTCACTGCGCAGACTGTCCTCCGTGCTGAAGCGGACTTCGATGTTTTGCTGCTTGAGCCAGGTGATCACTTCCAGGGCCAGGTCGACAATTTCTTCGGTCGACTTGCCGTGGCTGAACTTGCGGAGAAAGCTGGATGTCCCGATGACGACGTCGACACCGTCCACCCCCGTATCGACGGCGCGTTTGGCATCGTCCAAAGCACAGCGGATGTGCGTGAGGGTCTTGGTCTTCAGCGGCAGACCGGCCACCCGCCGACAATCCTGCTCCGATTGCGGGGAAGCGCAGGGCGAGGTCAATTCCAGGTATTCCACGCCGAACTGATCGAGCAACTCGGCGATGCGGACCTTGTCGTCGGACGAAAAGAACGCGTTGGCAAACTGCTCGCCCTCCCGCAACGTGGAATCGATAATCCCAAACCGGGCCAGCCAATCCGGCTGCGGCAACGCAGCGGCCGGGTTGAGCGTCGTCCCCTCCATGATTCCTGCTCCTGTGATTGTTTTCGAACCCCAGCCAGTAACAAACGCCCTACCGGTAAAAAACGCGCTACCAGTAACAAGCACCCAACCAATAAAAAAAGCCCCGCGGGTCCGGCAGGGCTTTTCTCTTGACTTCGTACAAGTCCACCACCAGACGCTTCGTTAGACGAAACGTTTCTTGGAGGTCCGCTTGTTGAGTCGCTTGGTCATGTCCACGAATCTAACGCGATTTGTCGAAATGTAAATAGTGGAAACGTCAAAATTCGAAATAAATCGACGCCGACTTATTCCCGTCATCCCTGACGCCGCGGAGGGGTACTGCGGCAGATTCTTGGGATCACGCTCGCACCATTTCGTTTCTTGGTTTTTTGTTTGACGCCCAGCCACCGGCGCCGGCCTCTCCTCAGTTTTTTCGTTTAACGCCCAGCCGGAGGCGCCGGCTTCTCTGTGAATGTCGCACTGACCCTGCCGGCGCCTTTGGCTGGGCTTTCAACGAAGAGTTCACCGAAAGCCGGCGCCTTTGGCTTGGCGTTAAACGAAGGGAATGCATAAGTCTTTTGTTTAACGCCCAGCCGGAGGCGCCGGCTTCTCTGTGAATGTCTCACTGACCCTGCCGGCGCCTGTGGCTGGGCGCTAAACGAAGAGTTCACCGAAAGCCGGCGCCTTTGGCTTGGCGTTAAACGAAGGGAATGCATACGTTTTTTGTTTAACGCCCAGCCGGAGGCGCCGGCTTCTCTGTAAATGTCACACTGACCCTGCCGGCGCCTCCGGCTTGGCGTTCAACGAAGGGAATGCAGTCAACGTGATTCCAAACTGGACGTCCTCCCGAAAAGAGGACCGAGCGGAGAGGCCGCACGGGATTGGGAATGGCGCTTATGCCGGATCGAGTCCCAGGGCCTGCAGCGAGCGTCCCAAGTACTCCAAGACCTTGGCGTGGATCCTGCATCCCCAGGAGCGGCTCTTTCCCAACTTGGCGGAAGCTTCGGCCAACGAGTGATCCTGAAAATAGGTCAGCTCGATCAACGATCGTTCGGCCTCCGGTAATTTGGCGATCAGTCCTCGGACCGCGTCCATGGTCTCGCGATTTCCCAGTTCCTCATCCGGCCGCACGGTCCGACTGTCTTCCACGTCGAGCGCGGCCTGGTCGTCGCTGCCGGCATGCGAATTGAGGTAGACGACCGTCAGCCGATCCGACGTTTCAATCAACCAGCGATAATCGTCGTCGGCCGCATTGGTCGCGCTGGTCGGTTCACCTGCGGTTTCCAGTACGTCCTGCGCCACCTGGCTGGCCTTGGCGCGGCGGTACTCCGCGCGCGACGACCAGGCCATCTTGGTCAAGCCGTCGTAGACGGCCCCGCGGATCCGATAGTAGGCGAAGGTGGCAAATGTCGAACCCATCCCGTCGTTGTAAGAACGAGCCGCCTGGAGCAGCCCCAGTTGACCGTAGGAGAGTACATCGTCAAACCGAATATACGGCGGCAACCGCCGATGGATCTTCTTGCAGATCGAAAGCACCAAGCCCTGGTGTTCTTCGATCAGAGTCTGGGGAGTCCGATAGTCGACGTTCATGGCGCGGCCTGCCTCGCTTGATTCCACAACGACTGTAGCCGTTGCGACGCATCGGGATCGTCCAGCAAAGTTTCCGCCAGCCACCGCGGCAACTCCGAGGGGAGACTCAACTTGCCAAACCGCGATTGTACGATTACCCGCAGCAATTCCTCGGCGACTTCCGGGTCGGTGACCTCCCGGGCGGCATTCCGCCGAGCAAACGTTTTCATCCGCTCGACCGTGGCCTCGTCGTTGACGGCAGACAATGTCTCACGCACGACGCACTCCAGCAACTCGCCCGCCAGCTCATTGGCGGCCTGCGAACTGGGCGGTGGGGCGGCCGGACGATCCTCCCCCTTGGGAGAGTCGCTGCGGGCCGGTCGCTCGTCTCCCGAACCGCCGGAAAAATTCGCTGCGCCTCTGGACATGTCCCC
Organism: Pirellulaceae bacterium; assembly: GCA_041740495.1. Taxonomy (GTDB): domain Bacteria; phylum Planctomycetota; class Planctomycetia; order Pirellulales; family Pirellulaceae; genus JANMEB01. The sequence goes on along the minus strand of JBGSLW010000394.1, from coordinate 330 downwards.
TCCATTTCGCTCAATGCCTTGGGCTTTTCCCAAAAAACATCAGCCGCCTGCCGCCCGTCAGAAGTTTCCAATGTGAAATGCGATTAGAAACCGTCCGCCGGCGACCTCGGCTTTGTCCCAGAACATCAGCCGCATGGCGCTAGCCCGCGGTTTCTTCGCGCGTCCAACACCGGAAACCGCAGGCTAGCGCTTAGGTTTACCCACATCTTTGGATTTTTTTTGCGATGCGTGCACCGGTTAGCATGGCCTGAAGTTCGAACCAACCCTTCCATAACTTTTGCCATCCTGGCGGATGGTCGCCTCGCCGATTTTGGTGACCGCTGAGGCGAG
>JBGSLW010000393.1:0-53361 GCA_041740495.1 Pirellulaceae bacterium | reverse complement strand
TTTAACGCCAAGCCGGAGGCGCCGGCTTGCCGCGATCAATCTTCATAGACTAGCCGGCGACTCCGGCTTGGCGCCAAACGAAACGTGCGATCTGCCAGTTCTGGCCGAGCGGGATCAGGACTCGCAAAAAAAAAACGACCCTTGGCACATCGTGTGCCATTGGGGTCGTTGCCGTTGACCAAAACTGTCGTTTCGAGTCGCTCTGAGGTTGAAGCCGCTCCTGATACTTCGCGCGGTCCACTGCCACTGTGGGAGGCAGAGGGACGCATTCGTGCCACAGAAAACGGATGACGTACTGTGGATGCAAATCCACGCCCTCGCCGGTTTGGGTCAACCGAAGTTCGTCGCCGTGGCGCCTGCCGAATTGTGGGATTCGGCCCCCTTCGGCTCGACCCCTTGTGGAGGATAGCCGGATCGAGGAAGTGCAAGGATATCCGCTGCGCCCCCCAGGTCAACTCGCATTTTGAAGGCGCGTCAAAAAAAGCGAGCTAGCTGCCGAATCCTCCCAAAAACGACGCCGGCACCAGATTCACAAATTGTATTTTATTTCACATTTTGTGGCCCGGGTGTCGGAATCGTGTTGCTAGGGTAGGTTGGTGGTCCGAGTTGGACGAGGCGACACCGTATTCGAAACTCCGTCTGCATTGCCCGAACGCGCTCAACGCCGAACACTACAATTTGTCCCAAATCGCTGACCAGCACAACGCGCGAGTTCTGGGACAAAGCCTAGTCCGACATACTATCTGAGCCAACACGGAAGTAGACGAGCGCACCGCCATGGAAACGACGACGACGACGACTGATTTGCAGGATGCCGACCATTACGACTTCGAGTTGCCGCGGGAGCTCATAGCCCAACATCCTTTGGAGGTCCGCACCGATTCGCGCTTGATGGTGGTCGACCGGCGTGGCGGGACGATCGAGCATGCGTTCTTTCGCGACCTACCGCAATTCGTGCGTGAGGGAGACGCGTTGGTGCTGAATGATTCGCGGGTGATGCCGGCCAAGCTCGTGGGATTTCGCCGTGAGACTCGGGGGCGGTGGCATGGTTTGTGGTTGGAGAACGAGCCGACGGGGGAGGGAACCGAACGGGTGATTCGCCTGCTGTGTAAGACTCGATCCAAACTGCAGAGTGGCCATGTGATCGTCCTGCAAGATCGGGACGGACGTGACTATTGTGAACTGGTGTTGCTGGCTCGTTTGGACGGCGGCGTATGGGCGGCGAAGCTCTTGACGGACGAGCCGGTAGAACGGGTCTTGTCGCAAGTTGGACGGATTCCATTGCCCCACTATATTCGCGGTGGGAATATGGTCGATGACGACATTCAGCACTACCAGACGGTCTACGCGAAACACGGGGGTTCCGTGGCGGCACCGACGGCCGGGTTGCATCTGAGCCACGCACTGATCCGCCAGCTGATCGATCGCGGAATTCAAATCGTTCCCGTGACGTTACATGTCGGAATCGGTACGTTTCGCCCGATTGCCTGCGAGCGGATCGGCGACCATGCGATGCACGCCGAAGCGGGTTCTTTGTCGGCAGAGAACGCCGTCCGGCTCAACCGGGTACGGGAAGCAGGAAATCGGATTGTGGCAGTCGGCACGACGTCGGTGCGGGTCCTGGAAACCGCCGCGGACGACTCGGGGGTGTTTTCCGCCTGGTCCGGCAGGACCGATTTGTATGTCCAACCGGGTTACGCGTTTCGCGGTGTCGACGCACTGGTGACGAATTTTCATCTCCCGCGTTCGACGCTGTTGGTCATGGTCCGGACCTTTGGGGGGGATCCGCTGATTCGCCGGGCGTATGCCGAAGCGGTCCGCCAACGCTACCGGTTCTTCAGCTATGGCGATGCGATGCTGATCGTGTAAACGCCGATCTGCGCACCCTCTCTCCGCTCGGGGAAAAGGGCAGGGTGAGGGGCTCCGGCTTTTTGCATTCGTGGCGAAACAAGGTTGACCGTCCGCCGAAATCTGCGATGCTTAATGATGCTTGGCAGGGGCTGCACAAGGAACCGAGGTGAACGATGCGAGAGAGAATGCCAAAGCAAAACGATGCCAGTGTGCGACGCCAGACGCGTCGCGGAAACCTGCAGACCCGGATCGGCGCGGGCATTTTGGGAGCGGGCATCTTGGGAGCGGGCATTTTGTCGATCGGCCTGCTGGTACAGTCTGCCGTCGCACAGGAATCGGCACCCGGGGCTGGCCCCACCGCGGAGGATATCGGTCGGCGGATCGATGCCGGCGAGTTTTCCCGCGCGTGGGAACTGGCACAAGAATTGTCCGGCCCCGAACGCGATGGAGCGTTGTTGCAGTTGGCCGCCGCGCAAGCCGGCGCCTCGGCGTTGCCCGGCGCGATTCGCTCCGCTGGCGCCATCCAAGACCTTGACCAACGCGCGGCTGCCTACGATGGGCTGGCCCAGACCGGACCTGGAATCGGGATGTCGGGCGGGCAAGGCGGTATCTCCGCCGCGGACTTCACTGATCTAATCCAATTGATCCAGGAGACGATCGAGCCTCCCAGTTGGGATGAAGAGAATGCGTCGATCCGTCCGTACGTGGCGGGGGTCTACGTCGATGCCCGCGGGCTGTTGCACCGAGTCCGCACCGACGATCAGTTCGATTGGCGCGGCGCGGAGTCCGCAAGTACGGAAACAGGTTCGGCGCTGAAGGCACCAGCTCACAATGGACTCCGCAGAATTTCACTGTCGCGGCTGGCCAGTCAACTGAGGGAGGCCGATTTGCTGGGGCAGCGGGACCCTGCGGCTCGGCATTTGGGTGGCATCTACCGAGTCGAATACTTGGCGATCGATCCACCTACCGGTGAGATTGTGTTGGCGGGCCAGGCAGGTCCGGTCGCGCGCAATGTTTCCGGACAGTGGGTCAACGCGACGAATGGACAACCGGTGCTGCTGGTCGACGACTTGGTGGAGTGCCTGCGGAATGCGTTGGCAGGCTCCGGGGCGTTCGGCTGCTCGATCGACCCGCGTGCCGAAAATCTCGCGGCAACCAGCAAGTTTCTGGGTGAGACGCGTTTGACGAACAAACCGTTTCGCGAAGGGCTGCAACGTGCGTTAGGTCTGCAGGATGTCAACATTTTCGGCATCGATTCGGGGAGTCATGCGGCTCAAATCCTGGTCGAAGCCGACTACCGCATGAAGTGCATCGGCCTGGGCGTCGAACCGTCGATCCGCGAAGTCCCTTCGTATTGGGATCGAATCGAATTGGACGAGAATGAACTTCCCCCGGCCCTGGGAATGGCCCGCTGGTGGTTTACCGTCAATTACGATGCGGTGGTGACCAATCAAGACAAAACCAAATTCGCGCTGCGTGGCCCGGGGGTCAAAGTCTTGAGCGAAGATGAAATGTTGGGACGCGACGGGGCCCGGATCCATACCGGAACTTCGACCGGTCCGACGAAAGCGTTCGCCGAGGATTTCACTCGCCATTTTGCGGCAATGGCACAAGCCAAACCGGTCTTCGCTGAACTCCGCAACGTGTTTGACTTGGCGCTGGTCAGTGCCTTGATCGTTCAGTCGCTGCCGGCGGAAAAGCTCGAGTCCTCACTCGGTTACTTCGCCCCGCCGACCTCCGAGCGGCCCGATCGCCGATTCTATCAAACCGCAAAACTCGCGGTCCCGGTCGCCGTTGAATCCGTGATGAATCACCGGTACTTCGAGACCCGTAAGTCGGGGCGGCGGCAACGGCATATGGTCGTCGCCGTCGGCGGCGGCGTGCAGTTCGAATCGGCGGCCGTTCTGAAGCAACAGTCGTTGGATACCGCAGGAGAACTGGACGCGGCGCTGGCCAAGCCCGTTTCCCCATCGAATGCCTGGTACTGGGACTAGGGCCCAAAAGGTCGGCCCGCTGGCAACAACCAGCGGGCCGATAATTTCGCAGTAGCGGAGGGCGGACTCGAACCGCCGACACACGGCTTATGAAGCCGTTGCTCTAACCGACTGAGCTACCCCGCCAAATTGAGCTACCCCGCCAAATATTTGGTACGGAATTTCGAGGGGCTATTTTACTGCCGGGATTCCCCAGCGTAAAGAGATTGGAAAAAGCTCGGCGGTTCGCGGAAGGCGTTTGAAAAGGGCCCCAATCCACGGAAACGGCTTTCGCTAAATCGAGCGATGATAGAGATTCTGTCGGCAAAGATGCGTTGCCACGACTGCGACCTTTTTGACCTGAACGACTGACTCGTTCTTACCGTCCGGGTGGTCTGGTCGATTGCAACGTTGGTTGGCCACACCAGAAAAATGACGAACTCAAGGCCGCTCGCCTTGCCGAGCGGATCGGTACGCGTCGCGCGAGCGGTCAATCGGCACACTCACCCTCCCCTCTCCGTCGAAGCGGGGTCGAGGAAAATAGGGTAGGTATCAAAAGTCGATACCGCCTGCATTTTTCGCTGCCCAATGCCGCTCGCTTGCCGAGCGGATTGTTACGCATCTGGCTAACGCGACTTCCTCAAATATCCAATTTTCTTTCGATGGTAGCGTTGACAGTCCAGTTGACGCCCGCAAGTCCACCACTTAAGATGCCATCTTGGTTGGTCAACCAACTAAGAAATATCCCACGACTGTTCGGCACCCTAACCCTGTCTTTTTCGCCGAAGCGGGCGAGATGGTCATGGGATCGGCGCTAAGCAAATACACAGCGGTTTTGGCAGGGAAACATGGTCTCGCGATCCGGTACGGAAACTCGAAGCAAAATCCTGGCGGCGGCGATGGAGCTGTTCGTCTTCCAGGGTTACGAACGGACTGGGCTCGCGCAGATCGCTCGGCGAGCCGAAGTCCTCCCCGGGAGTCTTTACCACTTTTTCCCAACGAAAGAGGACCTGCTCCGCGCGACGCTGGAGTTGCGACTCGAATTACTCCAACCGGAAGTGCTCGAGCCGATCTGGTCGCGGATCGATGATCCGCTGGAGCGAGTTTTCGGTCTGTTGGATGGATACCGTCAGATGTTGCTAATCACCGAGTTCCAACATGGTTGCCCGATCGGGAACCTGGTCTTGGAACTCGCCGAGTCGCATCCGAAGACGCGGGAGCTGTTGGCGGCGAATTTCGACAATTGGCGGAACGCGGTGGCGGATTGCTTTCGCGCCGCCGGCGATCGACTGCCGGCCGGGACCGATGCCCAGCAGTTGGCGAACTGTGCACTGGTCACCATGGAGGGCGCCGTGATGTTGGCTCGTACCTATCGCAACCTCGAGGCCTTCGATTCCGCGATTTCGAGTTTTCGAGACTACATCGAGCGGTTGGTGCGAGACGCGAAAGCATGGCAGGTCGTCGCAGACGACGAAAGATGAAAAAGAATCCACGCTCTTGGCGGGCGTGGCTGCATAGTTTCAGGCAGAAAAGTTTGAGGCAGCACATTGCGGGGAATCTCCGATGAATACTCGATTGCGGAATTTGGTGGGTTGGATGGTGGCATCGTGTTGTTTGCTCCATGTGTCGACCGTCCCGGCGGTGCAGCAGACGCTCGGGGATGCCTCAGTCGACGCGGAATACCCCTCCTACTTGGCGCACCTGGCTGCGGCGAATGCGGCGATTCGATTGAGCGAGGCTGCCGACGCGAAGCGCTGGTTGAAACTTACGCCCGGTCTTCACACGACGTGGGAATGGCGACTCTTGGAGTCGCTGGCCGATTCGTCGGAGCGAACTTTGACCACCGGGGATTGGTCGCCTGTCCGGATCGAATTTTCCCCGGGGGGTTCGCAATTCCTGGTGGCTGGTAGCGATGGGATCGCCAGGCTCTTCCAAACGGAGACCCTGCAACTCTTGCGCGAATTCAAGACCGGCGAACAGGCGGTGTACGCGGCTCGATTCGATCCATCCGAATCGCGAGTGGCGACCTGCAACCGGGATGGCAAGTTAGCCGTGTGGGACTTGGCGACTGGCGAGCGGCTTTGGGAGCAAGTGAATGGCGGGCAGGGGCTGGCCGACTTGGCGTTTCACCCCAGTGGAGAACGGATTGCATTCTGCTCTTGGTATCGCGGCCCGCAAAACGTCTTGGGTTTGGTGTCGGTCTGGGACGCCGCTGGCGGCGAGTTGCTGGAAAAGGTCGACTTCGGCGTCAAGCCGATTGTGAGCATCCGCTACAGTCCGGATGGTACGAAGCTGGCGGCGGGGACCTGGGATGCGCTCGTCGGAGTATGGACGGGGGAGAGCCTGGCGGAACCGCAGGTGCTAGATTTTCGCGACGTGGCCGGGTATTCGGCGATCGACGATATTCGCTTTAGCAAAGACGGAACGCGGATCGTAGCTGCCAGCAAGAACGGCTCGCCCCGCGTCTGGAATTTGACCGAAGGTACGGTGGAGCGCGACCTGCGGGGGCACTCGAACGCGGTGTTCGCCGTGGAACTGATGCACGACGACGCGTGGCTGTTGAGCGCCGGATCGGACGGCGCCGTCGCTGTCTGGGATCTGGGTTCGGGTGACCAGTTGCACCGTTGGCTGGGGCACGACAATCGCATCGGGGCGATCGCCGTCCATCCAGATGGGCGACGTTTCGCCACCGCTTCGGCGGACCGGACGATTCGTTTTTGGAGTCTCGATTCCATGCAGCGGATCGCCACCGAACAACGGTCGGGCTACGTGTACGGGTTCGCCCTGAGCCAGGACGGCAAAATTCTGGCCAGCGGAGGGCAGGTACCTTCGCAGGTCGCGTTGTACGACGCGTCCACCGGCCAGCATCTGGACAACTTACCGGAACTGGAGGGGTCGATCAACTATCTGGCGTTCGGTCCCGGTCGCTTGTTGGTAGGCGGCAACTGGGCCGGAGACGTCGTGGTCTGGGATGTGGACTCCAGGCAAGAGGTCCGTCGCCTGGAAAAAGCGGGAGGCTTGCAGCAGTGCGCATTCAGTCGGGACGGCCGCTGGATTGCTGCGTCGACCAACAAGAAGCAAGTCGCGATCTGGGACGCGGCGACCGGCAAGTTGGCCCAGCAGCTTCCGTTGGAAACAGGGGCTTGGGGGATCGATTTTTCTCAGGACAGCAAGCGGTTGGCGTTCGGGGATGCGACCGGCACGGTTCGCCTCTTCGAGGTGGGCTCGTGGAAACAAGTGACGCAGATCAGCGGAGCGAAATCTCAAGTCAACGGGTTGAAATTTTCGCCCGACGGCCAGCGATTGGCCGCGGGACACGAAGGGGGAGATTTGGAGGTCTTGAACCTGACGAACAACACCGTGCAATATTCAGTCCCCGCACACAGTCAACGGATCTGGTCGGTGGACTTTTCGCGCGACGGCCAACGGATTGCCACGGGCAGTGCGGACTTGAGGCTCAAGATCTGGGATACGGAGCGCGGCGTCCCGTTGGTAACGTTGTCCGATTACCCCGAACCGATTTACAACGTAGTTTTCGATACTCAGTCGGACGATTTGTTCATCAATGCCACGGTCGTCCAGTTCCTCCTGCGCGTGCCTCCCGCGGAGAAGCAGGGACGGTGAAGCGTTAGTGCGGTGAAGCGGTAGTGCGGTGAAGCGGTGTAGCGGTAAGCCGTGAAGCGGTATCAAATGACCGTTTGCTCCCTTCGAGAAGCTGTACGGTTTTTGGCTTCAGTATTCCCTGGACTTTGTTTAACGCCCAGCCGGAGGCGCCGGCTTCGCACCCTCCGCTGATACGAGTTTTGCCGGCGCCTCCGGCTGGGCGTTAAACGAAGAACTCTGTCGCTGGAATTGAATCGTCGGGAAACGTTAGAATTTTGGGAATGCGGCGTAACAAGACTCGACTTGCGACGTCGGACGTTGGTGGATCTACGCGTTGAGCTCAACAGAGAAATAGGACTGGTATCATGTTGTACGGCAAGTTCCTTCTGGGAATTGGCTTGGCGATAGCCTGCACGGCGTCTGCGTTTTTCGCCGGAACTCATGGGGATGTTCGAACCGAGGATGACCGAAAAGCCATGTGGGCCAAAGTGCAACAAGCGTTGGAAAAGTCATTGCCCAAGACCGCGATCGAGGAACTCGACAAGATCGCGGCGTCGGCTCGCCAGGACGAGAAGTTCGACGAAGCGATTCTGGCCGTCTGCAGGAAATACCAGTTGCAAACGCAATTGGAGGGAAACGACCAGGCGTTCTCGATCAAACTCCTGCAAAAAGAGCTCGCTCAGTATCCACCCCAGATGCAACCCGTCTTGCGTGCGATTTTGGCGAATTGGTATTGGAGCTACTACCAGCAAAACCGTTGGCAGTTCCAACAGCGGACACAAACCGCCGGCCCCCCCAGCGAGGATTTTGAGACCTGGGACCTCAACCGCATTTTGGCGGAGGCGGAGGCCTTGTTCACCGCGGCGTTGACCGATCCCGGTTCACTGCAAAAAGTGCCGATCGAAACGTACTCGATGCTGATCGTCGCGGGGTCCGCACCCGATCGGTATCGTCCCACGCTCTACGACTTCCTGGCGCAAGAGGCGATCACGTTTTACAGTTACGCGGAACAGCGGTCTCGGCCGCAGGATGCCTTTGATCTGGCGGCGGATACGCCGATCTTTGGACCCGCAACCGACTTTCAGGCCTGGGAATTGCCCGCGGACAACTCATCGCCGACCGTCAAGGCGCTCCGCCTTTTCCAGGACTTGATGCGGTTTCACGCAGCCGACGACGACCGCTCGGCTTGGCTGGATATCGACCTGCAACGGTTGGTTTATGGGCACGCGGAGGCGTATGGATCGGAGAAGGATGCGCGGTTCGCCGCCGCGCTCCAGCGGTTTATCCAAGAACAGGGCGGACACGAACTTTCCAACGCGGCGTCGGCCGAGCTGGCGGAGTTATGGCAGTCGCAACAGAAGCTGGTGGAAGCCAAGGAGGTTTGCGAAGTCGCTTTGAAACGGCACGCCGACGGCCTGTTGGCCAACCGCTGCCGTAACCTGATCGGATCGATCGTCGCCAAGTCCGCTGAAATCGCCACCGAACGCGTCTGGAGCAAACCCGCACCGACCATCGATGTCACCTACCGCAACATCGACAAGATTTCGTTTCGTCTGGTCCCTTTCCAGTTTGAACGGTGGGCTGCCGACGGCAATTGGTCTCCGGAAAATTTGAACAATGAGGCGCGGCAGGCCTTGTTGAAACAGCAGGCCGTGCGTGAATGGACCGCATCGCTCCCCCCCACGGACGACTACCGGCAACGCGTGGAAAAGCTGCCCATCCCGCAAGATCTTTCTCCCGGGTCGTATTACCTCATTTCGCAGTCCGAGTGCCACGTTGCCTTCTGCGAAATCTGGATCAGCGACTTGGCGATCGTGCCGCGAACCTCGCCGCGGGGACTGGTCGATGGCTACATTCTGGATGCGGTTACCGGTAAGCCCATCGCCGGCGCCCAGGTCGAAGTTTGGCAAACCGAAGAGCGACGCCGCCGCCAACAATTCGTGCTGACCAAGACCGTGGTCACCGACGATCAGGGCCTCTACCGCGCCAACCCGGCCAACGGGTTGCCCTTCCTGTTGCGCGTGCGGCATGGCCAACAGCAGCTTTCCACCACTCAACACTTGTACGGCTCGGACCCCGGCAATTATGACGTCGATCATCGACAAGTCGTCTTCTTCACCGACCGCTCGATCTACCGTCCCGGTCAAACGATTCAGTTTAAGGGAATCGCCGTCCTCCGGCGGGACGCGAACGACGAGTATCACACGATTCCGAATCTCAAGCTGAAAGTCGCGTTGTTCGATCCGAACGGACAACAAGTCGAGGAATTGGCGCTGACCACCAATCGATTCGGCTCGATCAGCGGCAGTTTCACCGCGCCGCGCGATCGCGGCACCGGCCAGATGTCGATCCGCTCGATCGAGGCGGCCGACGGCGCGAGCATGTTCAATGTGGAAGAGTACAAACGGCCCAAATTCTTTGTGGAGGTCGACGCGCCGAAGACTGCCGCTCGTTTGGACGACGCCGTTACCGTCACCGGGCGAGCCACCGCGTATACCTCCGCTCCGATCGACGGCGCCCAAGTTCAATACCGCGTGGTGCGCGGGGTGCAAATTGCACCGTGGTGGTATTGGCGCTGTTGGTGGTGGCCGATCGATACGCAAGTTCAGGAGATCGCTCACGGCCAGGCGACGACCCAACCCGATGGCACGTTTCAGATCGAATTCCAGGCGACGCCGGACCGGACGATTCCCAAGCTGAGCGAACCCAAGTTCAGCTACACCATTTACGCGGACGTCACCGATGGCAGCGGCGAAACGCGCAGTAACTCGCGAACCATCCGGGTCGCCTACACGGCACTTCAAGCCAACCTGACGGTCGACGACTGGCAGACCGCCTCGGTCCCGGTCTCCATACAGGTTTCCACGACGACGCTCGATGGGGAACCCCAGGCCGCGGAAGCCACTTTGACCGTCCATCGCTTGCGCGAACCAGACAAGGTCACGCGGATTCCGTTGGCCCTGCGCTGGTTTTTCTTTATTCCCAACGCCAACCTGGAGCGCTTGCCGGATGTGCCTCCCGATTGGTCGGATCCGCGAACTTGGCCAACCGGCGAACAAGCGGGCCAACAGCAAGTGGCGACGGATGCCACCGGCAAGGTCCAGGCGAAGTTCGAGTTGGGGGCCGGGGCGTATAAGGTCTCGGTCGAGTCCCGCGATCGTTTCGGCAATCGCGTGACCGACGAGCGGGTTCTGCAGGTTCTGGACGAGAAGGCGTCCCGCTGTGCCCTAAAAGTCCCCGACTTCTTCCGCGTCCAAAAGAGTCAATGGGAAGTCGGTGAGGAATACCTGGCCTTATGGGGTACCGGTTACGAGGCGGGACAGGCTCTGGTGGAAATCGAGCACCGCGGCCGAGTAATCCGCTCGTATTGGACGCCGTCCAACGAGACGCAACATGCGATCCGCGTGCCGATCGACGAGTCCCTGCGCGGCGGCTTCACCGTCCATGTGACGCACATCCAGGAGAATCGCGCGTACCTGCATTCGAGTTATGTCGATGTGCCGTGGTCGAACAAGCAGCTCGTGCTGAAGTGGGAGCATTTTGTTTCCAAGCTGGAGCCGGGGAGCCGCGATCGATGGACGCTGCGGGTGTCTGGACCGGGGGCCGAGGCTGCGGCCCTGGAATTGGTGGCGGCGCTCTACGATGCTTCGTTGGATGCCTTCTTGCCGCATGCCTGGCGCAGCGGTTTCGACTTCCGCCGGGACTTCGCCCGGTACAGTTACCGCTTTGAGAATCATCTCAAGTCGCTGAATTACCTGGAATGGCTTTGGCACGCCCCGCACGCCGATGCGAACTGGTATTACCGTCATTTTTCGCCGGAGATCCTGGCCAGCTGGGGAATGGCCGATCGGATGATGCGGCTCGGACGAGGGAATGGCGCCGTTTTTGGCGGACGGATGGCCCCCGGGGCACCCGTCGCAGACACGGGAATTGAAGGAGCCGAACGTGCCGTCGCGGAATCTCGATCGTTGGAAGCCAACTTTGCCGCCGATGAGGCGTTAGGGCAGATGGCGAAATCAGCGGGCGTCGCCGGACAACCTCCTGCAGCGCCGGGGCCCGATCTATCCAAAGTCACCGCCCGTAAGAACTTGAATGAGACCGCGTTCTTCTTCCCGCATGTGGTGGCCGAGACCGACGGCAGTTTTGCACTTGAATTCACCATGCCCGAGGCCTTGACCGAATGGAAATTCATGGGCTTCGCGCACGACAGCGCGCTCCGCGGTGGGCTGCTGGTCGACAAAGTGGTCACCGCCAAGGACTTGATGGTTCAACCGAACCCGCCGCGATTTCTCCGCGAGGGGGACATCGTCGAATTCACGGCGAAAGTCAGCAATCAGTCGCCGACGGCCCAACGCGGGTCGATTCGACTCGAGTTGGCGGATGCCGCCACGGACGCATCGTTGGGAGGCGAGTTTGGGTTGACCGGCGGCGACCAGACGTTCGATATTCCCGCAGGACAGTCGACCGCGATCGCCTGGCGATTGACGGTTCCCGATGGGGCCCGCGCCTTGAAATACAAAGTCGTGGGAGCGACCGAGCGTTTGTCCGACGGCGAGGAAGGCTTCTTGCCGGTTTTGACTCGCCGCGTGCTGGTCAAGGAATCGCTTCCCTTGCCGATTCGCGGCAACCAGACCAAGACCTTTCGCTTCGATCGGTTGGCGCTGGCCGCACAATCGGACACGCTGCAGTCGGAGAGCTTGACCGTCCAGGTCACCAGCAACCCAGCTTGGTACGCCGTATTGGCGTTGCCGTATCTGATGGAATTCCCCCACGAGTGCAACGAGCAAGTCTTCAACCGCTTGTACGCCAACGCGCTGGCTCGGCATATCGCGACCAGCAACCCCAAGATTCGGACGATCTTCGACCAGTGGCGCGGTACCGACGCGCTCGATAGCCCCCTGGAGAAGAACGAGGATCTCAAGAATATTTTGATCCAGGAATCCCCCTGGTTGTGGGAGGCGAAGCACGAGAGCCAGGCCCGGCGAAACGTCGGGATCTTGTTCGACGACAATCGCATGCGCGATGAAATCAACCGAGCCATGCAGAAGCTGGCGGCAGCCCAATACAGCGACGGCACCTGGTCTTGGTTTCCGGGTGGACCATCGAACGAATTCATCACGCTCTACATCACCACGGGATTCGCTCGATTACGGCATCTGGGGGTCGATCTGGACATCGCTCCGGCGCTGCGCGCGATAAGTGAATTGGATCAATGGATCCATGAGATTCACCACGAGATCGTGGCTCGGGGGGACCAAGACAAAAACAACCTCACGGCGCTGATCTGTTTTTACTTGTACGGACGCAGCTTCTTTTTGCAGGATCAGCCGATCGACCCACAGCACAAGACTGCGGTCGAGTACTTTTTGGACCAAGGCCGCCGTTTCTGGCCGAAGTTGGGCGACCGGATGCCGCAGGGCCACCTGGCGCTGGCGCTCAAGCGTTTTGGCGACCAGGTGACGCCGGCCGAAATCGTCAAGTCGTTGCGGGAACGCAGCTTGAGCGACGAAGAGATGGGGATAATCTGGCGGGAAGGCGCCGAAACATGGTGGTGGTACCGGGCCCCGATCGAGTCGCAGGCGCTGATGATCGAAGTGTTTGACGAAATCGCCGCGGACCAAGCGGCGGTCGAAGAGCTGCAGATCTGGCTGGTCAAGCAGAAACAAACCCAGGATTGGAAGACGACCAAGGCGACCTCCGACGCGGTCTACGCGTTGTTGGGCCGCGGTCGCGACTGGCTAGCCGCCGATCAACTGGTCACGCTCCAACTGGGCGAATTGAAAATCCGACCGGAACAAGCCGAAGCGGGAACCGGATATTATCGCCAACGCCTCGACGGCAGCGAAATCCGCCCCGAAATGGCGGAGATCCAAGTCAGCAATCCCAATCCGGGAATTGCCTGGGGAAGCGTGCATTGGCAGTACTTCGAGGACATGTCCAAAGTGAGCGCCTTTGAGGGAACTCCGCTGCAGCTCAAAAAGGCCCTGTTCATCAAGCAGAACACCGCCCAGGGGCCGACGCTGGTCGCCGTCGGCGATCAAGCGATCCATGTCGGCGACGAATTGGTGGTGCGGCTGGAGTTGCGTGTCGATCGCGATATGGAGTTCGTCCACCTGAAAGACTACCGCGGCAGCGGGACCGAACCGGTCGATGTGCTCTCGCAGTACCGCTACCAGGATGGATTGGCCTACTACCAATCGACGCGAGACGCGGCCAGCCACTTTTTTATCGACTACTTGCCTCGGGGGACGTACGTATTTGAGTACTCCACGCGCGTCCAATTGCGCGGCGCGTACCAGACCGGCTTTGCCGAGATCCAGTGCATGTACGCGCCCGAATTCAGCAGCCACAGCGAGAGTTTGCAGCTGCGGGTCGAGTAGACGCCAGTAACTATTTCCCCAAGGATTGCCGGTCGGAGGCGCTCAAGCGTCCCAAGGGGACCTTGATCGTGGTGCCGTCGCGCTTTTTCAGCAAGACGCCCTGGTCATCCACCTCGACCAATGTCGCTTCGATTTCGAACTTTCCAGTATCGTCCTTCCAGACACGCCATTCACCTGCGATGGTGGGAGCGCCGCCGAAAATCGCGTTGCGCAAATCGGTTTCGGTCACCGTTTGCAACAACGTGACAACCTGCGTTCCACGCCCGGGGACGGCGATCGTCTGGGTGCCGGCAACGTACACCGGAGCTGGAGTCAGCTCGCTGCCGGTCGTCAATCCGGCGGCCGATTCGACCCACAAGAGAAACGGCGTGTCGTCGTATACAATCACGACCCCCTGGTCATCGAAAGCGGTGGCCACGATTGCTTCCGACATGAAGCCGATCGAGCCCGCGCGGCGTGGATCCAAACGCGGTCCGTAGGTGGAGAGCAGCTGCAAGAGGGCGGCGTTGTTGGCGGGGTCGGTCGCCGCGTCCTTGGCTGCGTCCAAGTCCTTAACCCGCGTCTGCATCCGGCTGACCTCGCGGTCTTTCACTCCATCGCTGCGGAAAAAGTATTGGGTGCGCTTCGTGCGCGTATTCACCAGGCGAACGACGTCGGAGTCCAGCGGAGCCCCTTGCGGGAGGAAAGGTTCCCCTTTTTTCATCTCGCGCAACGATTCTTCCATGCGGGTGAGTTCGCGCCGCATGTCGCGGGTGATTTCCTTGAAATTCGCCCGACAATCCGTTACGTATCGCTCCAACTTCACCAAGGGAATCTCGGGGCGCGGACCCATTCCGCCGCCAGCATGATCTTCACTCTTCAGCTTGGCGATTCCATCGGTCAACGCGACCAGCGATTGTTTGCGGGAAGCCTCGAACGCTTCGCGAATGTCTGCGGCGGAAATGCCGAAGTTGAGGTTTTGGGCGGAACCTTGCGAGGCCAGTGTGCTCATCCCGACCACTTCCCCTCGATCGTTGATGAGCGGACCGCCGCTATTGCCGCCGGAGAGCGCGGCATCGACTTGAATCCAAGTCCCTTTGATCTCGGGTCGGCCGATTTCGGGTCCCAATTCGGCGGCCGGACGAATGGCGCTCACGATTCCCGTGGTCGCCGAGAACGACAATCCCTTGGGGGAGCCCAGCGCGGTAACGCGTTCGCCTTTCCGCGGCAGTTCGCGGGCGATCGGCAGGGTCGGGAATTCACCGTCGATCTTGGCAATGCAGATATCGCGGGCCGCATCGAAGAGGAGCGTACCCAGGACTTCCCGCTTCACCCCATTGGGAAATTCGGCGATCGCCCGCCTTGCTCCCGCCAGTACGTGCACGTTGGTGACCAGGGTCCCGTCCCGATCGACCAGAAAACCGCTCCCCAGGCCTCCGCCGTCCTCGCCGTCCACCAAGATCTTGACCACAGCTCGCTCGCTGCGTTCGACCACATCCGCCAAGTTTTCCTGCCCGGCCAGATCGTGCAGCCAAAACGCAGACCATGCCAGGGCGGCAGCGCCCCACACACCATTCGGAGCTAACATAGATGTCTCTCCAATGTCGCAAGGATATGCCCGATCGAACCGACGATCCGGCAAAACGTCCGGCGCCCCGCGGACACCGGAAGTATAGCCAGTCCCGTTTCTCGCGCCAAATTTTGGGGCCCAAGGTGGCTGAAAGCGTGGACCGCTGAATCGTAATGCGCTCGTCGTGCGGTCCGCAAGGAAAATACGGCTGGGACTTGTTCGATGAATTTTGCCGGGGGCGGGAGCTCGTCGGTTCCCCCCTCAATTCGCTTGGATGGTGAGAGCTGGCGCAAGATTTCGAGGCATCGTATCTGCCAAAGCCAATAGAAGTTTCAAATAGACCATCGACCGCTTGGAGTTCGAATCGCATGGGTCGATCCAAAACCAATACCCCTGATAACAGACGGCGGCATACGTATCACAGGGTCGCTCGCAGCCGGAATGCACGGTCAGGGGGGGCGCCATCTCCTGTTCGGTCAAGCCCACATCCGGTGCCCGGCCTTCCGCCAAATGGTTCGCCGGGACATCTACAAACAACGCCAAATAGGTCATGATTCGCAGAACCGATCGCGTGCGAATCGCAATCTCGTTAGGTGCACTCGGCAACATCCCAAACACCACTTTGAACTCGCGAAGCTCGGGATCCAAGCCTAGGATTGTTCGCAACCGCTGCAGTTCTTCCGCGAGTTGGGGCGACGTCTTATCCGACCGAATGAATAACACGACCTGCGCATCTTCGCTGCTTCCGGCTGCCGTCGTGCGGAGGCTGATGCAGCCGGAGGCCTGCCCGTTTTGAAGGATCCGAATGATCTCGGCAAATTCGGGATCCGCGGCTTGAACCCCCCCCACGGAACTGCGATTGCGAATTCCATTGATCGAATCGACCGCCAGTTCCAACACCACATCGGCAGGGTTGCCGCTTTCGATCAGATTCAGAATCGAAAGGGGAGGTATGGGATGCGTCAAGTTGCGAATAAACTCCGAACCCGTCTGGGGGGTGTAGCTGATCGTGGGGCGATCGATCCAGGTCCGCGATCCACCCAGTTCCATCCCCCAGAACGTGGAAGGAGTATCCTGCGGATACAATTCGGTGCCCCAACCGATTGCGCCGCTCCGTTCGTTTTCGAATCCGTTGACAATCGACGGCACATCCACGAACTCGGGGACGTCGATATACCGCAACCGCACAATATTGAGCAGGGTTTGCTGTTTCCAAGACGAAACCACAGCGTCGTTGTAGGTGATCCGGTCGTCTCGAATCGTCTGGGGACCGATATGCTGGCACCCCCAAGCCGCGCAGAACGCGGGCAGCAGTAGGATGCGGTACAAAAACTGTGGCGACATGACCCTGGCTGGGCGGCGTGTGACGGGCGATTCCGATCCGACCTGTGTCACGAGTCTCGTCGACCGTGCGCCGGGTTTGGGAAGGACCACGGACGAACGACCACAACGAGCGTTGGAACGACAACGAACCTTGTGACAAAGCCGAAAACCGGCGCAGACCGGTCCAGATCAGTTTATCGGCAAAGTCCACGTCATCGGTTCAATCGCAATTCGCAAATACCGCAGAGCCAGTGGCAGCAATCTACAGCTTCCCCAGCATCGCACAGAGGTCCGCGGTGCGGCAGCTGTAGCCCCATTCGTTGTCGTACCAGCTGAGGACTTTGGCCATTCGGCCGTCGCTACCGATCGTCTGCGTGTAGTCGGCCACGAAAATGCTGCTGTGCGAGTCGTCGATGATGTCGGTCGAAACCAGCGGATCGGTGGCGTACGCTAGAATCCCCTGGAGAGGCCCCGCCGCTGCACGCTGCATCGCCTGGTTGATCGTCTCGACGCTGGCAGACTTCGACAGATTCACCGTCAAGTCCACGATGCTGCCGCAGCTTACCGGAACGCGGATCGCGATCCCCGTCATCTTCCCCTGCAACTCGGGGATCACCAGTCCCACCGCCTTCGCCGCCCCGGTCGAGGTCGGGATGATATTGAGCGCCGCGGCCCGCGCCCGGTACAGATCCTTGTGCGGCAGGTCCAGGATCTGCTGGTCATTAGTGTACGCATGTACAGTCGTCATCAATCCCGATTCGATACCAAACGTCTCGTGCAGGACCTTGGCGACCGGCGCCAGGCAGTTCGTGGTGCAACTGGCGTTCGAAATGCATTGCATCGCTGGGGTCAGCTTGTGGTCGTTGACGCCGATCACGCAGGTCAGGTCGCCGCCGTCCTTGGCCGGGGCGCTGATCACGACCTTGCGGGCGCCGGCCGTGAGGTGCGAGTCGTAGCCCGGTTTATCGCCGGCGGCCCGGGCAGTGAACACCCCGGTGCTTTCCACCACCACATCGACCTTCAAGTCCTTCCAAGAGAGTTTCCGCGGGTCTTTCTCTGCGAAGCAGCGAATTTTTTCGCCGTTCACCGTGAGGTGTTCGTCGTCGTATCCAATTTCTGCGGCATAGCGACCGTGGACGCTGTCGTACTTGAGCAACGTGGCCAGCGTCTTGTTGTCGGTCAGATCGTTCACTGCCACCACGTCGAATTCGGTGGTCCGAGCCATCAGATTGCGAAAGGTCAACCGCCCGATTCGACCAAAACCGTTGATAGCGACACGAATAGCCACGTTGAAACCTCGACAAATGGAAATGAAACCGAGCTGCCTGGCCCTAGGGAGAATCGAGCACTTCCAGCAGGGATATGCTCGCCGACCGAGATTATAAAGGGGAAAAAGAGCGTCGCAAAGGGCTGACGGCCGGACTCAATTGACCAACTCGCTCAACATCGCTTCGTACGTGGCAATCGATGTGGAATCGTTCAGTTCCTTGGCGCAGTGGACGCCTAGTTTCAAGATATCGCCGTTCCGGTGCCCTTGCTGAATCAACTCATCCAACAGTTGCTTGGCACGCAACCATTGTTGGGCCTCGGTCAAGATCTGGGCCTGGACAAATCGATACCGAGGGTTCGTCGGCGAACTGCTTATCGCCACATCCAAGAGTTCAATCGCCTGTTGCAATTGGATCGGGTCGGTACGATCCAACGATCCCGCAATTTGGCAGAGGATCAAAGGTACGCGGTCTCTATCCAACGTTTCGGCGATCGACCAGTAACTGCGGGCTTTCTCGACCCCCTGTTCCGAATCGTTCCACAAGACCTGCACTCCGATCAAGGCCTGTACCAGCGGTCCAATTTGCTTTTCTCCTACGAGATCGACGAGCCAATTCTCCGTTTGGCCTTCCAACCGCGGATCTTGCAACAGGGCGATCGCGGCCTTCACCGCATCCGGATTGAGGGGCTGAAGGAGGAGCGCTCTGCACAGATTGACCACCCCCAACTTGAACTTGCGCTCGTCCTCCCAGGCAAAATCAGCGCGATGCCATTCCATCAAGTACCAGGAAACAAAGCCCGCCATTCTTCCGCGGGCTTGAGCGTCGGTCATTTGCCGTAGGCCGCGCATCATCGCCTGGAGTCCTTCGTCATAACTTCCGTTCAAAATCTCGGCACGGCCGATCGACATCCGGAACACGGTATTGTTGGGATTCTCCCCAGCCCATTCGGTCAACCGGGTCATGCCGTCGCGATAGGCGACACGGAACTCCTCCATTCGATCGAGGTCTTTTAATACGGCGAGGTACTCCGGCAAGCCCCCCGGCGCAAGCTCGGCTATTCGGCGAAGGTGATGGTTATCCACCGCTTCCGCCATTCTGCCTGTGCGTTGGAAATACCTGACAAACGCGACGTGGAGACGGAGTTCCAAATCGGGGTCGTCCCGGTAGGTATCCTTCAATCGTTCGGCAGACTGGAGGTGGTGCTCGACCATTGCCAGTTGCTCGGGGGACGGTCCTTCCGGCAAGTCCAGCAATCTCGAGGCAATCCACAAATGCCCTTGGAAGTTTCCCACCGCGTGCGGTGGCGAAACCAGTTCGATCCATTCGATTGCCCGATCCAAGTTCTCGCGGCGATGGACCGCTTGCCCGACATCCACCATCCAGTCTTTTTCGGCGGCAGGGACGCCATCGAATCCCTTGGGAAACCGCAGCACACAGGCCTTGCGCAAAAACCCCAGGGCGTTGTCGTAGTCCTCCTCCTGCAGCAGCATCAATCCGTTACCGTGGTAACGGGTGTAGTTGCGCGGACTGAGGTAGGAGAAAGCCAGCGCGCCCATCATCACACTCAGCAGCCCGCCCAACGCGGGTATCCCCAAGAAAAAGGCCCACTGCGATCGAGTCCCCGCCCAGCCCGACACCATAAATACGCCGATACTCAGCAACAGGCGAAACGGAAAGGCGAGCGCGTCCCAGAACCAACCACTCCGCCGTTCTTCAAACGTGTCCGGCCGACTCAAACGCCGCCATTGCCGTCGCGACCAACGGACCGGGGCCAGCAGCCATTGTCCCAGCGAAAAACCTTCTTCGAACGAATTGCGTCGGCCAAACATTCGCGATTTGAGGGGTAGGTGGTCCGGGGGTGTTAGGGCGCCTTCTGGGGCGGCTGAGGTTGGGTCGCTTTGGCCTTGGCGATGTCACGTTCCATGGTCTCAGCTAATTCGGTCAAATTCAACAATAGCGCGGCGTCGCGAATCGACTGCATGAACTTGATCTCGCCCGGCCGAAATTCGAGAGCACGTTGCCACAGCGCAATCGCCTCCTCCAACTGATTGAGCTTTGCCAGCGCTGCGGCCCGCGTGTCGAGCAAACTGGACAACATCCGCGGATCCTGCTGGACCAGGAATCTGGGGTTCTGCAAGGCTCGTTCGGTCAACTCGAGCGCCCGCTGGGCGTCGGGAGGATCCGCCGACAACAGCAGAAACGCCAGGTTATTGGCGGTGACCCGATCGTTGGGGTTTTTCTCGAGAGACTTTTCCAACATCGCAATGGCCAAGTCCGACTCGCCGCTCTGGATGTGGGCGTTCGCCAATTCGCGCAGCACGGCGGCAGGCGCATCGTCGTCCGCCATCGGATCATAAATTTGAACGGCGCGCTCGTAGCCTGGCCATTGGTTGGCGATCATCGTCGCCAATTGGGTCAACGTCGGGAGGTGCCGCGGTTGGAATTCCAGCGCTTTGGCGAATCGTTGAAGGGCGTCGTCGGTCACGGCCGTTTGTCCGCGCAGACTCGTCGAACCCCATTGGAAATACAGGTCCGCCAGCTGGGCTCGCAGGCGAACTTGTGCCTCGGATCCATTTTCCTTGAGTCGACTCGTCAGCAATTCGATGGCTCGGTCGTACCTTTCGCGCCACACATGAACTCGGGCCAAGTCGAAGGCAAAAGTTTCGTTGTCGGGCTCGTTTTTCCAAAACTCGTTCAGCCGGTTCTCTACCTCCAACAGACATTGATTGAATTTGTCGGTTTGGTTGGTCTCCTTGTAAACTTGCAGCAACACGCGTGTGACCCCCAACGATCGGGTACTGGCGGTGTTATCGAAAATCCGCTCCAGATAGGGCTCCGCTTCCGCATACCGCTTCTGGAGAACCAGGATCTGAGCCATTCCATAGTTCGCGTCAAAATTTGCGGGGTCCACACTCAACGCAAGTTGCAGATGCCGAGCCGCCATCCGCAATCGCGATTCCGGCGGTTCGTCCCGAAAAAAACGATGCGTGAAATACTGCGTCGCCAACCAGACATGTCCCTGGGGGAGTCCCGGCTTTTCACTCGGCGCGACTTGCGTCATCAACGACAGGGCTCGCTCAAAATCGCCTAACTCCGCGAAGCTCAGCGCCAACTGGTATTTGTAATCTAAGTTGTTCGGATTGAGTTCGATCAGTTTTCGCAGATAGACCTGGGCTGCAGATTGTTGCCGATCCAATAGATATTCGTCCCGGTCGAACGCCAACGACAGCGAATCTGGGATTGAAACCTCGACCGGAAACTCAAGCCGCCCCGTGTCCCGAATCCCTTGTTCGACCTCAGCATCCCAAACGGGGTCGCCGCTGCTTTTCGACATCCGGAGACGATCGATGCGTCCGTCGGAGTCGAGATCCAACTCGAATTCGGGGCAGCGGCGTTCGTCCTGCCCTGGACCTCGTCGCGGCGGCTGGATGTATCGGCGAATCTGTTGGATCGCATTCTGCGCCAGTTCGTCGGACAACGAGTTGCTCGACGTCTCAATTTCCTTCGGTTTCCCCCCCAACTCACTCTCGCCAAGCGCCGCATCCACCAGCGACGCATCTGCGTTCGCCGCCGCCACCACCGCCTCCAACTCGGCAATCTCCTTTTGTGCCGATTGATTGGCCTGGATGTACGTGTTGGAAAGCTCCGCCCGCAGTCCGGTCCGGGCCCAAATCGATACCAGCAGCACGAACAACAAAATCAGGACCGCCGGCATCCCCCAAATCAAGCACCGCCCACGACGGGGCTGGTTCCATGCCCACTCGATGAGATTGACGGGCAAGGTGAGAATCGCTTGCAAGGCCAGCAAAATGCGATGGAAAATGCTCATGCCACAACCTGGCGAAGTTTCCGGCGGTTCCAATTTGACATCAGCCTAATCGCCGAGAAACCAAATTAACAGGGCCATATCTTGCACGATCCGCTCGGCTCCAACCGGGTGGTTACAGCTTCTCCAGACTACCCCGTCGCGCCGCATACCGATCGAAAGGAACCGCTGGCAGATTCCGCATATCAGAGAAATCCGGCAAATACGTCAAAGATTACCGCCCCAGCGATCCGAAAAAACTGAGGGAATACCCTCCGTATCTTCGTTTTGAGCGAACCGGATCCATGAACTTGACACGATTGTGCCGCGCCGCCGTATGGCTGGTGGTCTCGTCGACCTGTGTAAGCGGGCTCTGGAGCCAGTCCTCCGACCCCGTTCCGATCGTTTCGCCCGATCAGGTGGTTGCGCGAATCCATGGACTGAACGAGTCAAGCGATACCGAGGCAGTGGATCGGCCGCAGCCGATTCAATTGGAGTCGTTCGACTTCGCCGCACAGATCGGTGGACGACGAGGAGCCAACGACGGCTCGGCGCCTGCACCCTTTGTCGGAGCGATGTCCGCGGCGCCGGTCGGCCGCGCAGCCGTCCCTCCCACGATCTATCGTGCAGAACGAGTCGGCACGGCGGTCCCCGGCAATTCCGCGGTCGAGCAAGCGGGTTACCAGCCGAGAACCCTGGACGGCGCCGCGGCGCACCGCGCCGGCGGTATTGCCGATGCCCCCACACCGCAGGAGGCCGCCCTGACCGTCCCCGTCCAGACTATGCAGCCTGTTGCGGACGCTGCCACACCGGTATTCCTGCCGACCGCGCCCGACGGTATGCACCCCCAAGTCCAAGTATTCCCGTCGAATGAACCGGGCATATGCCACGCCTGCAACGGCGCCGGCTGCGACCTTTGCAGCGGAACAACCGGCCATACGCCGTACGACCTGGCACAGGTATCCAGTCAATTCGAATGCTGCGGCTTCGTCAGTTGCGCTCGGTACTATGCCGTGCTGGACTACCTCCGTTGGGACATTGAAAACACTCGGGTCGCGGCTGGCAATTTAGGCGGGGTCACCGCCTACGACACATCCGACGGACTCCGTTTGACATTGGGCCATCGTTGGGACGCGAACAGCGGTCTGGAATTGACTTATTTCGGGTTCACCCCATGGGAAGCCGAAACCACAGCGACCAGCGCTGGCGGCGCGTTGACCGCCGGGCTGGTCCCATTCGGAGGGATCACCGCCGCGCAGCTCAACGCGTTTGACAACAACGTCTCGCTGGTTCAGAACGAACAAGTTCGCCTGCACGCCTTCGACGTGATGGACACGTTGTGGGGTTGGGACGTGGTCAAGACTTCCTGGGGATTCCGTTACTTGTACTTCGACGAGCAATTTCAACTGACCGCAACCAACAACGTCGCCCAAACCGGCGTCTACGATCTGGAAATGACCAACTTCATGTTCGGCCCTCAGTTGGGTTTGGAGATGTTCTATGACATCGGCTACCGGCTTTCGTTTTCGTTCTCCACGAAGGTCGCGGGGTTCCTGAATTTCAATCGAGGGGATACCTTGCTGGTCAACAATGGAACCGTCGTGATCGACGCGACCGACCGAGATACCTCCTGGGCGGCGTCGGGTGATGTCGGTTTTTATGCTCACTACCAGCTATTGCCCCGAGTTCGCGCCCGCGTCGGATACGACGTCCTGGCGCTTTGGCAAATGGCGACCGTGGCGGAAAATTACACTCCGTTCATCGGACCGCCGACCGGCCTGGAGTATTCGGAGAGCGACGAAGTCTTCTTCCACGGGGCCTCGGCCGGGATCGAAATTTACCGCTAAGAGCTCATCGCGGTCGGCGTTCCCCCGCGGCGGCAGCGAGGCCAGAATGCAGGGGCCGGCGGGTCGGAGCGATTTCCGGTGGGCCCTAAGCGTCGGGTTGGGTGCATTGCGCTGGCCACCTCGAGCCCAGGGCTTTGGCTTGGATCGTGGTGAGCTGGCGGATCCCTTCCCGTGCGAGTTTCAGCATCATACCCAGCTCCTTGTCGCTGAACGTCGCCTCTTCGCCCGTGCCCTGAATCTCGACGTAGCGCCCCCCGCCGGTCATCACGACGTTCATGTCGACATCGGCTGCGACATCTTGGGCATACGCCAGGTCCAGCACTGGCTCGCCAGCGACGATCCCCACACTGATCGCCGCGATACTGTCAACCAACGGCAGTTGCCGCGGGTCGTTCCACAAAGAGCGAATCGAGTGCAACGCGTCGACCAAGGCGATGAATCCTCCGGTGATGCAGGCGGTGCGCGTTCCGCCATCCGCCTCCAGCACATCGCAATCGACGGTCACCATCCGCGGTCCTAGCCGTTCTAAATCGACGATCGCCCGCAGACTCCTTCCGATCAGACGTTGGATCTCGGTCGTCCGGCCGTCCATCTTTCCGCCGCGCTCCCGAGCCTTGCGGGGGTTCGTACTCCCTGGCAACATGTTGTACTCGGCGGTGACCCACCCCGAGGTGGTCGCCCCCATCCAAGGGGGGAGTTTGTCGTCGAGACTGGCGGTGCAAAGCACCGTGGTCCCGCCGGATTGATACAGCACGCTGCCGGGCGCCGTGCGGGTGAAATGCCGACGGATTTTGACCGGCCGCAACGTGGGTGCGGGTGTCTTCGACGAGCTGATCGTTGTCATGCCTGGCCAATCCCGCTCAGGTGATTTCTTTGGCGTGCGGATCGGCGTCATCTTCAGCGTCGTCGTGTTCTGCATCGTCTTCGGCGGCGACCAGGTCCTGCGCATTCGCCGCGTCGACCGAGATGACTTTGCCATGGTAGCTGAGCAACTCATCGATGCGAGACAGTTTTCCGCGCAAGAACGGAAACATCGGAGCGCGATACAGCCCGACCACACGGCGCATCGTAAAGATTGGCTTGTTCATCCGTGTTTTTAGCGACAGCGAGCCAATCCCCGCAATAAACAACTCGAGATAATCGAGCGGCTCGTTTTCGGTCTTCAAACCGATCAACTCGAACCGTTCACCCCGCCCCCCCCAGCGATAAAGTGTGAGTCCCGACTCGTCGATTCTCACCCGCAGATGGGTGCGGCTCCAGATGAAGTTGATCAGCCAGACAATCCCCATCACCAACGCTAAGACCAGCCAGGCCGACGCGTTGACTTCGGGTCGCAGTCGCCCCAACCAGGTTCCGAGCGCGGTGAACGGGCGGATAAATCCGGTCAGCTCCAACACCACCGGGATGCCGATGAACGTTCCGATGAGCCCGAAGACCAACCAAAATCGAGCTTGAGGCATGTTGAACCCGTACGCCACGTACCACACGATCATCATGCTAAGACCGATCCAAAAGCACATGTGGTTGACCCCTTTGGCGTGCTCCGTGTCGGCGCTGCCGAAAACGTACACGATCACGGCGATCGTCAAAAAAATCAACGCGGGAAACCCGGCGAGAATCCCAGGCAGGTGGTCATACAGCACGATCGGGCGGAGCCCGGAAGCCCCCTGGGCAGATTTCGCAGCAGACACGTTCGATCCTTTTCGAGGTAATTGGGTCGACCTGATATTCGCTCGGCCGATCCGAGTATTGTGCGGCACATCGCGGTGTCGAACAAGTTCCCCTGCCCAGCGCGGTGCTGCGGCGGCCGCGCCATCCAACTAGTCGAACGGCGGGTACTCGGTAAAATGCGGAGGGTCGCGACGCCACGAAACGGGCATCGGTCCGCCAAATTCCTGATTTGCAAGGGGAACTGAGACGATGGAAACGAGCGAAACTCTGCTGGAGACCCCGCTGGGCGGTTGGCACGCAGCCCATGGCGGACGGATGGTCGAATTCGCCGGCTGGTCGATGCCGATCCAGTACTCGACGATTATCGAGGAACATCAGGCGACGCGGCGAGCCATCGGGCTGTTCGACGTCTCCCACATGGGGCGGTTCGTGTTCCTGGGCAAAGACGCAGAGATGTTTTTGGAGGGACTGACCACGCGCCGCATTGCGGGCATGCACGTGGGACAAATCCGCTATTCGCTGCTGACCAACGCGCAGGGGATGATCCTGGACGACATCTTGGTGTACCGCCTGGCTCGGGCAGGGGGTGGAGATTTTTTTGCGATGGTCGTCAACGCCGGCAATCGCAATAAGGTGAAGAACTGGATCCTGCAGCACCAGGCTGGTTTTGATCTGGGCTTCGAAGATCGCACCTTCGATTCGGCGATGATCGCCGTGCAAGGCCCGCGCGCTTTGCCGTTGATCGCCCCCCATTGCCGTGACGAACCATTGAGTCTGACGTATTACACCGGGTTCCGCACCGAGTTGTTCGGCGCGGAAGTCTTATTGAGCCGGACCGGATACACCGGGGAGGACGGCTGCGAAATTGTGGGCCCCAACGAGGACGTCGTGGCGATTTGGGAACGGCTCGTCGAATTGGGCACGCCGGAGGGTTTGAGACCCGCCGGGCTGGGTTGCCGCGACACCCTGCGGTTGGAGGCGGCCATGCCGCTTTACGGCCACGAATTGAGCGATGCGATCTCGGCGGCCCAAACCGGCTTGGACTTCGCTATCCATCTCAAGAATCGCCAGTTCGTGGGGCGCGAGTCGATCGTGGCGGCGCGAAAGATGGTACTCCCCCGGCGAGTCGGGCTGCAACTGGAGGGACGACGGGCCGCTCGCGAAGGCGCCACGGTCTTTCGCGGGACCACCCCCGTCGGCGGCGTGACGAGCGGCGGATTTTCCCCTACTCTGGAACGGCCTATCGCCATGGCGTATCTCGAGCCGACCGTCGCCGAACCCGGGACGGCGCTCGAAGTCGATATTCGCGGCACACGGCACCACGCCGTGGTCACCCCCCTGCCGTTCTACCAACGGCCCAACCCTTAAGACTCGAGAAAATCCCATACAACCCTGTTTCCAATCCGGTTTGGCGCACGGTAAATTAAGAAGTCATCCAGATCGTTATCGCTAGCGAGGGCTCCAACTTGAAACCCGAAGACTGCCTTTATTCCGAAACCCACGAATGGGTCTTTGTCGAAAACCGCAACGGCGAAACGCTGGGAACCGTCGGTATCTCGAAATTCGCGATCGATCAGTTGACCGACCTTGTCTATATGGAATTGCCCCAGGTGGGACAGGACGTCGCCGCGGGCGAGGAATTCGGCGAAGTCGAGTCGGTGAAAGCGGTGAGCCCCCTCTATTCACCCGTCAGCGGCGTGGTGACCGAGGTCAACGCCGACTTGCCCAATCGTTTGGAATCGTTAGGCGATGATCCGTACGAAACGGGTTGGATCGCCAAGCTCAAGATTTCCGACTCCGCTCCACTGGCAAAGTTGATGGACTTCAAAACCTACCAAGCACAGTGCCAAAACTAGGCGCCGCCCGGTTGATCCTGCACGATCCGCTGCCGGGGGCGCGGAACATGGCGGTGGATCAGGCCTTGTTGGAATCGATCGAGTCGATTGGTCGCGGCACGCTGCGATTCTACCAATGGGATCGCCCCACGCTCTCCCTTGGGTACTTTCAACGGCACTCCGATCGGGAGTCGCATGCGACCAGTCGCGAGTGCCCGGTCGTACGTCGGACCACCGGCGGGGGAGCGATCGTCCACGACCTGGAATTGACCTACAGCCTTTGCCTGCCGCGTGAGAACCGCTTCAGCAGCAATCATCAAGAGCTGTACGACCGAGTTCATCGGTCGCTCATCGCCAGCCTGGCGGAATGCGGAATATCCGGCGCCAAACTCTACACGTCGCCCGAATCCCGGACGGACGATCGGCATCCGTTTTTATGCTTCCAACGCAGGAGTCCAGGGGATGTCTTGTTGTCCGGGGAAAAAATATGCGGCAGTGCCCAACGACGAGTCGCCGGGGCGATCCTGCAACATGGCAGCCTCCTGTTGCAAAAATCCAACGCCGCCCCAGAGCTGTCAGGTGTTGCGGAGATCACGGGACGCCAAATTCCCTGGCAGGATATTCGAAACATCTGGATCGGCCAGTTGCAAACGGAATTGAATTTGCCGTTGGCGACCGAGGAATTGACCACCGCCGAACTCGACGCCGCGGATCGAATTCAGCGCCGCCGGTTCGAAAACAATGCGTGGACTGAGCGGCGTTGATCCTCGGGTTGCACTTGTTGCCGGCTACATGTTGGCCAGCCGCGCCAAGCGCCCTTTACGTGATTGAAAACCGCCTAAACCGACAATTTCCGGGTAAAACAGTTGCGAAATGCGATACAACCCCACTATAATTGAAACAGTGCCTTTTGGCACACAGGATGCAGCAGGAATCGACCGGGCAGCCGATTTCCTGCCGATGCAGCATTACAGGAGAAGTCGATGCAAGTCAATCTAAAGGTCATCGGTGGCAAGAACGATGGTCGCATGATCCGGATTGCAGTTCCGGAATTCGTCATTGGTCGGGGCGAGCAAGCGCATTTGCGTCCGTCGAGCGAATTGATCAGTCGGATGCACTGCTCGATCAAGATCCAGGACGGCAAAGTAACCGTCGAAGATATGGGGAGCCGCAACGGGACCTTTATCAATGAACGGCAGCTCGCGGGCCCGCACGTCGTCAAGGTGGGCGATGTATTGCGAGTCGGTCGTTTGCAATTCGAGGTTTTGATCGACCACGTGCAAGCCGGGATCAAGAAACCGCGAGTCAGCGATGTGGTCGAAGCCGCGTCCCGCACCGCGGCTCAGAAGGCCGATTGGACCGAAGATTCGATCACCGATTGGCTCACGGAACAAGGTGATCAATCGTCGACCGGACTCTATGAAACTCGACAGTTTGCCTTGGACGAGACCAAGTATCGGATCGAAAATCCGGAAAAGGCTGCCGCGGATGTGAAGCCTTCCGACTCCGATAGTGAACTTGCCGACAAAGATCTTGTCGACAAAGAACTCTCGGACAAAGATCCAACCGACAAGGGTGATTCGGGCGAGATCGAGACAAAAAGCGGTGTGTTTGGCTTCAAGAAAAAGAAAAAGGAAGTGCTCAAGTTGCCTCCGCGGCCCAAAGCCGATTCTGCCAACACCAAGGACGCTGCCGGCGACGTTTTGAGGAAGTTCTTTAATCAGCGATAGGCCGATCGGCTGGGCTGCATCGTCTGCTGGGCTGCATTGCCCCCGGGTTTCGGGGAATCGTCCCGAAATAACAGGCTTTTTTTGCAAGCAGATTGGACCGCGAGCGAATAGATTTTCAGCGACCGCTGAAACTTGGCTCCCCGCGGTCGGGTACACTTGCTTGCAAGAAAGGGCCCTGCGCTTGCCAAACGAGCTCCAACTGCTGGTTCGAGAGTGTCTCGCTGGTCGCCAATGCGCGATTCGCGATTTGGTAGGTCGTTTCCAGGCGCGCGTTTACGGCCTGTGTCTGCGAATGTTGCGGCACCACCACGACGCTGAGGATGTGACTCAAGAGACGTTTGTTCGCGTTTTCCGGAATTTGCATCGCTGGGATCCGCAACGTGAGTTTGAGCCGTGGCTGCTGACCATCGCGGGCAATCGCTGTCGAACGCGACTGAGTGAACGGGCGAATCGCCCTTTGATGCAAGCTTTGGAATTCCCGGTCTGCGACGACGCGCACCTCGTACGCTCCGGCGACTTGCTCTCGGAAGAACTTAGGCTGGCGTTGTCCGAATTGCGGGACGAGCATCGCCGTTGCTTCGAGTTGTTTCATCAGCGCGAAATGGCGTACACCGAAATCGCCGACGAGATGAAGATCCCGTTGGGAACGGTCAAGACGTGGGTGCATCGGGCGCGACGGGAAATCATCGATCGCCTGCGGGCGCGGGGAGCACTGTCCCATGAAAGCAATTAGTGGCGAGCCCATGGAAGCATTGGATTGCGCGGAATTTGAGACGCGCATTCATGAAATTCTCGATCGACGCGGTTCGCTGGACGGAGATCTGGATTTAGCCAAGCACCGCGCTCAGTGTTCGGAATGCGGTCGGCGGTACCTCGAGTTCGTCGAGCTGACCCGGCTGTTGGGATCCTCGCCATTGGCTACCCGCGCCCAACGCGAAACCACCTGCGTCTCAGGGAACCGAGCCTCCAAGCACGGGGGGCTAGCGGATCGTCAAGCCTGGTGGGCTTCGGCTGCCGCTGCGATGCTCGTTGCGCTCTTCGTGGGGCTACAGTTTGCGGACCGGTGGATGGCGAACCAACCCTCGGTCGCCTGGTCGTGGCAGCAGGCCTCCCATCGATCTGCCAGCGGAGCGCGATTCAACCGAACCGAGACTTGGGCAAATCGCTCGCATCCTTTCCGCGGCGACCCAACCTACGACGATCCCCAAGCCATCGCCGACCAGGCCCAGCAGTGGATTGACACGCTCGAGGGCTTCCCGGCGACACTGGGAGAGTTGCAGCCCTATTGCTTGTACACGGCGTCGTTTACAGGCGTCACCACGCTCACGGCGCCCGTCAGTTGGACGGTCGATATGCTTCGGCGGCGCTGGGCGAATCCGTCGAAGCCCGAGTCGCCGATTCGCTCCGATCGTAGCGAGTGGATGTCCCGCCGCTTTCAGCATGTCTAGTCGGGCTGCGTCTATTTGCAGCATCGGGTCCAATAGGCAATCGATCGAGGCACTCCGGCGCCCATCCTGAGCGCAGATCGCCGCCGCGACCTCAAGAGCCCCCCCTCGAAATCCACGGGGGGTTGTGGTATCCAAGAACCGAAGTTTCCCCCCCGGTTTCTTGTGCTTTTCGTCAACCCGCGGTTTCCCATGTCGACGACCCACGCCCCTCGTTTTCAACACGTCAATTACTTGTGGTCCGAGGCCAACCTGCCCGCCGGCGATGAGGTCGACTTGTTGATCTATCGCTCCAACCTCTTGGGAAGTGACGGGCGGGTCACCAACACAGGAGGCGGGAACACGTCGTCGAAGGTCTCGCAAACCGATCCTCTGACGGGCAAATCCGTCGATGTGCTCTGGGTCAAAGGATCCGGCGGCGACTTGCGGACGTCGACCCGCGAAAACTTTGCCTCCCTCTACATGCAGCGACTGTTCGACCTGCAAAAAATTTACAACGCCGATCCTCAGCGTGGCCCCAAGACGCCGATCGAGGATCGGATGGTCGGCTTGTATTCACACTGCACCTTCAATTTGAATCCACGCGCTTCGTCGATCGATACGCCGCTACACGCGTTTATTCCGTTTCGCCACGTCGATCATACCCACCCCAATTCGGTCATCGCGATTGCGGCATGCCGCCGTCAACGCGAGTTAACCGAAGAGATCTTCGGCCGGGACGTCGCGTGGACCCCGTGGCTCCGTCCCGGTTTCGAACTCGGTTTGCGCCTCCAGAAAATCTGGGAAGAGAACCCGAATTGCCAGGGGGTTGTCATGGGCCAGCACGGATTGATCAACGGCTCCGACGATCCCAAAACTTGCTACGAGTTGAGCCTGGATTTGATCGATCGAGCAGCCCGGTATCTCGAATCGCACGATCAAGGCCCGAATACATTCGGCGGCCAGTCGATCGCGCCACTCGCTGAAGCCGAACGCCGCCGCGTGTTGGTCGAGTTACTCCCCTGGCTGCGCGGACGACTCTCGCAAACGGGGCGTGTAATCGCCACCGTCCAAGACGATCCGACCATGCTACGGTTTGTGTGCAGCGTCGATGCGCCGCGGTTGGCCGAATTGGGCACGTCGTGCCCCGACCACTTTTTGCGGACCAAGATCAAACCGTTGTTCGTTCCGTGGAACCCTGCAGTTCAAACCGAAGTCGACTTGCGGGCCATGTTGGAGTCCGGCTTGGCGCAATACCGCCGCGACTACGCCGCTTACTACGAGCGCTGCAAGCGCCCCGACTCCCCGGCGATGCGCGATCCCAACCCGACCGTGATCCTGATCCCCGGCGTCGGGATGGTCGCCTGGGGCAAGAATAAGAGTGAATCCCGGGTGACCGCCGAGTTTTACAACTGTGCGGTCGAAGTCATGCGGGGAGCCGAGGCGATCGACGAGTACGTCGCGCTCCCGGAACAAGAGGCGTTCGACATCGAATATTGGTTGTTGGAAGAAGCCAAGCTTCGGCGGATGCCCCCGGAAAAGGCGTTGGCCCGACGCGTCGTGCTGGTGATCGGAGCCGGCAGCGGAATCGGCAAGACGACGGCACATCTTTTGGCAGCCGACGGCGCCCACGTCGTCTGTGCCGACTTGGACGGCACTGCCGCGGCGGCCACCGCCCAGGAATTGACCAAAAAGTGGGGGCAGGGGATCGGCGTCGCGGGCGCCGGGATCTCGGGATGCGGTCCCGCCATCGGACTGCCGATCGATATCACCGACCGAACCAGCGTGCGCAGCGCCTTGGGACAGATCCAGCTGGCCTACGGAGGACTCGATCATATCGTCGTCACAGCGGGTCTGTACGTCTCCCCCGATGCCGAAGGCCGGATTCCCGATGGGCGATGGACCGACACGTTCAACGTCAACGTGACCGGCATTTACCTGGTGGCGGACGAGGCCAAAAGGATTTGGGATGCCCAGGGCCTGCGCGGCAGCATGGTGGTGACGACCAGCGTCAACGCCGTCGTTTCCAAGCGAGGAAGTTTTGCCTACGACGCGAGTAAGGCCGCCGCTAATCACTTGATTCGCGAGCTGGCGCTCGAGCTGGCTCCCCACATCCGGATCAACGCGGTCGCGCCGGCCACCGTAGTCGCCGGTTCGGCCATGTTTCCGCGCGAGCGCGTCTTGGCCTCGTTGGCCAAGTACAAGATTCCGCATGACGCCACGGAGTCGACCGAGTCGCTCCGCGACAAACTAGCTCAGTTTTACGCCGACAGGACATTGACGAAGTCGCCGATCCTGCCGGAGGATCAGGCGGCGGCCATCGCCTTCTTGTTGGGGGATCTGTCATCGCGAACGACCGGCCAGATCCTGGCAGTTGACGGCGGACTGCACGAGGCCTTCCTGCGTTGAAATGAACCCGGTTTTTCTGGCGATCGATTTCGGTGCGGAATCCGGCCGGGTGATGGCCCTGGAACTGGCCGGGGCACAGCTGGAGTTGAGCGAGATCCATCGCTTCCAGCATCAGCCAATCGAACTCCCGTCGGGCTTGCATTGGGATTTGAGTGGACTGTGGCGGGAGGTCGTCTCGGGCTTGCGGCGAGCTGCGGCCTGGGCCGCCGATCGCTCGGTCCAGCTGGTCTCGGTCGGGATCGATGCCTGGGGGGTTGATTGGGGATTGGTCGGCGCCTCGGGCGAATTGATTGGGATTCCCCACGCGTACCGCGACCCGCGCTACCCGCACTTCTACTCGCAAGCATTGGAGGTGGTGTCGCCGCGCGAGATTTACGAAATCACCGGCGTTCAGCTGATGCCGATCAACTCCTTGTTTTCGCTGTATACCCAACAGCAAACCGGTCCGGAACTATTGGCGGCTGCGGATCAGCTGCTCTTTATCCCGGACTTGTTCCACTATTGGCTGAGCGGTGTGCGGGCGAACGAAGCGACGATTGCCTCGACCAGCCAGTTGCTCGATCTGCACAGCGGCCGCTGGTCGGAGGAATTGATTCGGAGGTTCGAATTTCCACGACAGATCTTCCACCCATTGCGGCCGGCGGGATCGGTGTTGGGGCCGCTGCGTCCCGAGTTGGCGGCCGCTTGTCGCCTGCCGCACGATCTGCAAGTCGTCTTGCCAGCCTCGCACGATACCGCCAGTGCGGTGGCGGCGGTCCCCGCCCAATCCGATTCTCGCTGGTGTTTTCTTTCCAGCGGCACCTGGTCTCTGTTGGGCGCGGAAACACGCACCCCGTGTGTCAGCGACGCGGCGCGCCAAGCCAATTTCACCAACGAAGGGGGGGTGGCCGGACGGATTCGTTTTCTCAAGAACATCGCCGGGTTGTGGTTGGTGCAACAGATCCGGCAAGATTTCGCGGCGGCGGGACAGAATTTCGATTACGGCGAGATGGCAGCGGCAGCGGCCGCTTCGGAGCCCTTCCGCGCACTGGTGTCGCTCGATCGTCCGGAGCTCCTGCAGCCAGGGGACATGCGTTCGAAGCTCGCGTCGGTCGTTCGAGAAACCGGCCAGCCGGCGCTCGATTCGGTCGGTGCGTTCACGCGCTGCTGTTTGGAAAGTCTCGCCTGGTCGTATCGCCAGACGTTTCGCCAATTAGAAGAAATCTTGGGGACAACCTTCGACTGCGTCCATCTAGTCGGCGGCGGCGGACACAACGACTTGTTGAACCAGTTGACCGCGGACGCATTGAACCGCCCTGTGCTGGTCGGGCCGTACGAAGCTACCGCAATCGGAAACGGATTGGTCCAGGCGATGGCCACAGGCTATCTCCGCGATCTGGAGGCACTGCGCGACTGTGTCGCTGCGTCCGAGTCCCCCCGGGCATTTCAACCACAGAATCCAACGGCCTGGGATCGGATAAGGGTCGACTAATTCTCGAACGCGAATCGAGTGGAGCATTCCCAGAGTTCTCGAAGGGTGAGTTCTCGAACGGAGCGCCCCCCATCTCGTGGTCGTCCGTTGCACGCTCGGGTTGGACTAGCAGACGAGCAAGAAGGCCACTGGTCAATTCGAGCGAAAGATCGGGGGAGCGGCCGCCGGACCTTCCAACGAAAAGAACGATGCGTCGGTCGGCAACGGTGCCTGGTTCAGCGAGTAGTTGATGGATCCCGTCGCTGCGGAGCTATTCGGTTCAGCCGGCGGATCGCTGGGGACCGGCATCGGATCGGAGGGGAGAGGCGACTCCGGCGCCGGGCTGGGAACGGGACTTGGGGCAGGGGTCGGCGCCGAGCCATCCGGGAATTCGTGCGGCGCCCATTCCGTCACGGTTCCCCCCAGCTGGTTGACCGGGGAGGTTCCCTCGCGGGCGATTACCAGCCCTCGATTGACGAAATTCATCGAGCGTCGCCGCAGAATATCGCGCCGATCGGCATCCGCATAGGCTCCCGGATCGGAGGCCGATTCCGCCAACTGCACGTTGTAGTATTCGAGCAACGTCGATCGTTCCAGGTGAACGTTCTTGATCGCCAGCATGTACTCGACCTGCGTGCGATAGTACTGAATCTTGGCATCGGCCACCCGGCGCTGCGCCTCCAACTTCACGTCGAGCGGGGCGGCGTTCTTCAGGTCGACGACAGCCTCCAAGGCATCCCGCAGTTTCTCAGCCGACTTGAGTCGATTGAGCGCTGCCATTTTGGCTTCGTAAGCGCGTTGCAACTCCGCGACGGCGTTGCTGAGCCCCATCATGACATCCCGTTCCTGCTCATGCAGCAACACTCGCTCCTTCGCCAAGCGCAATTCTGCGTTCCGCACGGCGGCGAATTCCTGCCGGTACCCGATCGGTACCATCAACTCGGCCCCCAATTGCCACTCTTGCCGGGTCCCCGCCAACAAATCGGCGACCGCAGAACTTGTCTGAGGATCCTCGCTGAAGCTCACATCGTTCCCCAGCAAGTCCTTGCCGAAACCTCGAAACCGGTAGCGGCCGATCAGATCGAGTCTTGGGAGGAGAAAATTCTTGGAGGCGATGTACTCGAGTTCTGTCCGCTTGATATTCCACCGCTGCTGACGCAACTCGGGTCGCCGGTGCAATGAAGTATCTACCGACTCGTCCCAGTCGAACTTGATCGAGGCCTCGACCGGGACGTCGGCCGGGCGAATCAACTGGTCGCCGTTGATCGCCAGACCCACGATCAGCCGCAAGCGCCGTTCCGCCACGCGGACGCCGCCGTTGGCTCGAAACGTTCCACCGGTCGAGCCGTTGTTGGTGCGCGTGCCGTCCACAATTCGACCGTTGAGCGCGTCGATCACCTCGGCTTCGAAGCGAAAGTACTGCTCTTCGGCCTGGGCGATCTGCTGGGCTTCCGCCCCGGTCCGAGATCCTTCGATCCCACCGGACTGGGATGCAATCTTGCGCCAAGTCTGCAGGGCTTCGTTCCGGGCGTCGATCTTGGCCTCCAAGTCCCGGTAGGCAAAATACAGATCCCAGTAAGCGTTTTCTACGTTGCAGAGAAACTCCTGCACGCCCTGTTCAAAACGGGCCAGGCTGATATCGGTTTGCGCCCGCGCCAAAAGCACGCCGTTGTACACACCCGGCGTGGCGTTTGGACCGGCGATCTGATTGAAGTCGGTCCCATATCCCTGCAAAAGGGGCTGGCGAAACTCTCCATCCAGATACGTGTCCCACGTGCTGCTGGGAGGGGGAAAGAAGTTCCCCAACTGATTGCTGAAGTCGCGGACCGTGACGCTTTGCAATCGAAAGTTCGTCCCGGTCCCCGTCGTCTTCTGCACGCCCGTTCGGTACGTCTGCAAGTCCTGTTGCAAGAGACCCAGGAAACCCAACGAGACGTTGTTGTAGGCTCGATCGACTTTTTCATACATCGCGCTGGCGAAGAAGTTGGCGTCGAAAGCGCTCAACGCCGCTTCCTCGCCCTGGCGAGGATCGGTGTACACGATCGCCGGGTCGAACGACGAAACATTGGAATTCGGTGCCCGCAGTATCGCGCCCCCCAAGTCCCGCATGACCCTCGAATTCTGCAGCGCCGCCGAGACGCACTCCTCCAACGTCATATCCAGATAGGTCACCTGGGAATAATCCGAAAACTCCGACGGGGCCTGCGCCTCTCGGGCATCCTCGCCGCAATCCTGCAGACACGGGTCTTCCGGAGTCAGTTGATGGGGTCCCTCCAGCATCGGCGCCAGACATTCTTGAGGGCAGGGGACCTCGCCGAACTGGGATTCCTTGCGATGGAGGCGACAGCCCGCCACGATCAAACAAACCACGAACGCCACCCGCCAATCGCAGTGAACGCGGAACAAACCAGCGGCCGCCCGCGGACGGCCCAGCCCGCCATGCGACGTGCCGGGCGACTCGGTCACTCCCCAGATCGTTCGATCGTCGTTCGCTCTGATCATTCGCTGGTCCTTGGCATCCTGGTCCCCGCACCGGGTCGGCGCAAGTTCAGTCGGCATCGCAACTCGATGCGAAAATACGTATTACTGGTTTCGGCCGAATTTTCGTTAACAATTACGATTTCGGCAGAATCGTTAGGATTGGGCTGGGAAAAACCGAAAAGGCGATAGAGTGTCTGCGCGCGGACGCGACTGCATCGCCAGCCAAACGAACCATTCCACCCAAACCGCCTAGTTTGACGCAAGGTCGAGAGATCGCGGTCGGACGGCTCCTGGCCCCGTTTGAACTCGACCGGCCTGGCGTTACCACGACCCGAGCCCGTTTCAACTTGCAACACGCGGACAGGCTGCCGCCAAAAAATCTGATACCTTGTGATCGTGAACCAACCTTCTCGTATTGCGGATGTTCCCGGCCGGAATTCGGCAGCTGGCGATGCCGAGTTCGTCGCGCAGCTCGATGCTGTTCTCGACGAATTAGCGGCACAGTCTCGCGAGGTCCCAGAGCGGGGTGCGTTTTATCCGCTGGCGCTCAATCGGCTCCTGTTGGCGACTCAAGCGGAAGCGGTCGCATTATGGACGCCGGGACCGGGCGGCGAGTGGGTCCCGATGTACGTGCGGGAATTGGAGCATCCGGGGCGGAGCGCCCGCACGGCGGCGATCCATCCGGTGCGCGAACAGCTGGCTCAATTTGCGACGGGGGATCGATCCCACGCTTGGCTGCGTGGTCGCGCCGGAGATTTGGTCGCTGTGTTTCAACTGCGGGTGCTCCAGCAGGTCTCAGGGATTCTCGCGGTGTATCGCCCAGCGGGGGAAAGCGCTGCGCTCGCAGAGAGTCTGCTGCCGTTGATCTCAGCCATCGTCGAGATCCTGAACGACTACGAGAAAAATGTTGCGCTCCGGGACGTCGAGAATCAACTGGCGACTCAAAACGCATTGTCGACTTTGGTCGGCGAGTTGCATGCGAGCCCGACGTCGACGGCGCTCGCTTTTACGATCGCAAACGACGCCCGGGCGTTTGTCGGTTGCGATCGGATCAGTGTATTTGCGGTGAACGGCGGGGTAAGGCACCTCGCCAGCAGTGGCGTATCGCGAGTCGATCGCCGCTCCAAATACTCTCGTCGCCTGAGTGACCTGATCAAAAAAATCGCGGGACGCGGTCGCGCGTTGGCCGTGCCGCAAGGGCTGACGGAATTGCCCAGGCGGTTGCGCGATCAGGTGGAATCTTGGGTGCGGGACGAGGGCTTAGCCAGTGTTTTCTTCATTCCGTTGAAATCGGCGGCCGGAAATCGAGGACGCGCTCGGATCACCGGATTCTATACGGTCGAGAGTTTCCGGCAGGCGGATCTGGCGCCCCTCCTGAAGAAGCTGGGAATGGTGGAACGCCACTTGGCGATCGCCTGGGAAAATCGCTGGCGCGTCGAACGGAATCCGTTGCGTGGCGTCGGTTTGTTGCTGGCCGGGCTGGCGTCGCAGTTGCGACTCGACCGACTCCCCCGCACCGCCATTGTACTTTTGGCATTGGCCGGTTTGATGCTGGCTTTGCTGGGGATCCAACGTGAGTTTCGGATCGAACTGCGCGGCGTTTTGGTTCCTGTCGCACGTCCCCATGTGTGGGCCCCGATGGACGGAATCATCCGGCGAGTTGCCGTCGAACATGGGAGCGAAGTACAAGTTGGCCAGCTCTTGGCGGAATTGGAGGCGCCCGATCTGGACTTGGAACTCCAGCGAGTGGAAGGAGAATTGCGAACCGCGCAGCTCCGTCGGGAGGGATATCGGCTCTCGCTGCAACAGGCCGAAATGCAGCGCGACAAGGGCGAGGCAGATCAGCTGAAGCTGTCCGCAGAAATCGCCGAGATCGATGCGGAGATCGAAAGCCTCACGGCCGAGCGCCAATTCTTGGAAGAACTGCGCGAAAAACGCTCGATCGTCAGCCCGATCACAGGGCAAATCATCACTTGGAATGTGGCGGAGCTTCTAGCGAATCGACCCGTGCGTCAGGGAGAATCCTTGTTGATCGTGGGCGATACCCAAGGGCCGTGGCAAATCGAATTCGCGGTTCCCGATCGGATGATGAAGTACATCGGGGAAGCCCAGCGGCAAACCGGCGAACCTTTGTCGATCGACTGCCTCATCGCGGGAGATGCCCACCAGCCGTTTGTGGCGCGTCTCGAGCGAATTGCCCAAGTCGCGACCCTCGCCAACGGCGGCGAACCGGAGCTGACGATGGAGGCAAGCGTCCAGCGGGAGCAGGTTCCCCAGTTGCGCATAGGCGTTTCCGTGACGGGGCGCGTGCGGTGTGGGCAACGTAGCTTGTGGTACATTGGCACGTACGAATTCGTGGATGCAATTCGAAGGCGATTCGGATGGTAATCCGTGGCGCGGATCGGGAGCGTTTTCTCAAAAGGTCACGAGACATGGTTCGGCTAGTCGTTGGATGGGTGGGACTTGGCCTGTTCTTTGGCGGATTGGTCAGCCCGGCCGAAGGCCAGCAGCCGCTGGAGATTCCGGCGACTTTGCTCAACATCGTCGAGACGGTCAATGTCCCCGCCAGCCAGGAGGGGATTCTGCGCTCGCTGGCGGTCCGCGAGGGAAGCGTGGTGAATGCCGACGATTTGTTGGCGGAAATCGACAGCAAGCGCGTGGCGTTGGACTTGGAGGAAGCCCAGGCCCAATTGGAGATTTCCCGCCGCCGCGGCGAAAACGACGTCGATATTCGCTACGCGCAGAAGTCGTTCGAGGTCGCCAAAGCGGAACTCGATCGCGCCGCACATGCCAACAGCCTGGTACCTGGCGCCGTGAGCGCATCGGAGATCGATCATCTGCAACTGATCGTCGAGAAATCGCGTTTGGAGATCGAGCAGGCTCGGCACAATTTCGAGATTGCCAAGCTGAGCGAACATCTGGACCAGCTCAAAGTCCAACAGCGAGAACTCGCCAAGACGCAGCACACCATCCGCGCGCCGATCAGCGGGATGGTCGTGGCGTTGAATTTCCGCGCCGGGGAATGGGTCCGCGTCAGCGACCCCGTCGCTCGGATCGTGCGGATCGATCGACTGCGCATCGACGACTTTGTCCCGCTGGAATTGGGAATGGCCGGGTTGGAGGATGCCCGCGTCACCTTTCATCCCGATCTGCGGGCCCTGCAAGGGGCCGCGGCGGGGGCGGGCGCGGGGGCAGGGGCAGGGGCAGAATTTGAAGGGAGGATCGTCTTCGTCCACCCTGAGGTCAACCCGGTCAAAGCCCAACTGCGGATCTGGGCAGAGATCGATAATCGGGATCTGCGGTTGCGGCCCGGACTTCAAGGTCGACTGACGATCCACCTGCCCGCAAAAGAAAATGGAAAACGCCCCTAAGTTCGCGGCTCATCGGCGATTCGAGGCGAGCGGATGAGTTCTATTCCGGTTACCGCATTGGAGGACGCCCGCGCCGCCGGGAATGCGGCATCGTGCCCGGCTCCGGCGGCTGGCTTGCCGTTCCGCATTCGCCCCGATTTGATCGTCAAGCGACAACCCAACCACCAGGGGTCGGTCTGGATCATCCACGACCCGATTGCGCTGACGTATTTTCATTTCGGTCCGAACGAGTGGTTTATCTTGCAGCAACTGGATGGGGAGCGAGGCTGGGAGGAAATCCGCGAGCGATTTCAGCAGGCGCATTCTCCGCAGCAGATTTCGATCCGCGAGCTGCAAGTATTCCTGCAGCGCGTTTGGGCGGACGGATTGCTGCTTGGTACGCGGATCGGCGGCATCGGAAAGCAGCTGCAACAAGCAGCGGAGTCGCTGCGACGGCGCACCCGCTTCGCCAAACTCACACAGTGGCTGGCGGTCCGGCTCCCCGGGTTCCGACCTGGCTTGGGACTGCAATTGTGTGTGCCATTCGGACGCGTTTTTTTTCACCCGCTCACCTTAGGAATCGTCGTGGCCGTGGCGATTGGCACGCTGTTGGTTGCGCTCGCCAAAGCCGATCTCATCGCGACGCGTCTCCCGACTCTGGGCGAATACTTTCGCGGCGAACAACTGCTCCTGCTCGGCTTGGCGCTGGCGATCGTCAAGATCTTGCATGAACTCGGGCACGCCGTCGCCTGCGAAGTCCAAGGGGGGCATTGCCACGAGATGGGGGTGATGCTGCTCTGCTTCGTTCCCTGCCTCTATTGCGATGTCAGCGATAGTTGGCTGTTCCCCGAACGTTGGCGGCGAATCGCGGTGGCCGGAGCGGGAATGTTCGTCGAGCTTTGTCTGGCCGTCTCCTGTTTTTGGGTCTGGCTGTTGACGACGGACGGTACGCTCAACGCGATGGCTTTGAATATCGTTTTGGTGGCTTCCCTGGGAACGTTGCTCGCCAATGGGAATCCACTGCTCAAATACGACGGCTATTTCATTGCCTCGGACCTGGTCGGGATTCCGAACCTGGCCGATAGCGCCCGTCGGGAACTTGCCCGCTGGATGCATCGTTTTTTCTTCTGGCCGGCGAAAGGAGAGCGCCCGCCCACGCCCCACCGAGGCTTGGCTGCCTATGCGGCGGCAGCTTGGATCTATCGAATACTGGTATTGATCGCGATCGTCTGGACCGTTCATCAGTTTTTGCAGCCGGCTGGAATGGGCATTCTCGCGGCGCCTCTGGTGGGGATGATTCTCCTGGGGATGGTGATGCCGATTTGGCAGCGCGGCGGTCTCGGTCGTTCCCCCCGCGGGCCTTGGTCGTCGTTGCGCTGGATGCGTCTCGCCTTTCTGTTGGCGCTGATGGGTGGGTTGGTCTTCGTTGTGGGTTGGGTGCCGATGTCCTTTCGGATCCGGGCACCCTTGAGTGTGGAGTTGGCTCGTCCCCAACTCGTATACGCCGCGACCGCCGGACGATTGATTTGGTCGGTCCCTACCGAAACTCGAGTTGAGCCGGGCGATCTGATCGCTCGCTTGGAAAACGTGGAACTGACGAAACAACGCGACGCATTGGCGCGCCGCCTGCGCGTCGCCCGCGTCAATCTGTCCAACCTCCAACGACAGGTCGCGGCAGCGGACACCTTGCTGGAGATCCACCTCCTGGAAGCTCAAGTCGACGATTGGGGGCTGCAGTTGCGCATCGTCGAAGGAGAATTGGCGAAATGCGAAATTCGAGCCCCCAGCGCCGGAGTCGTTTTCTCCGCCCGTCGGGATCCGCCCCTCACCGAGGAATCCGACCGCTACCTGGCCGTCTGGCACGGAGCACTCTTGGATCCGGACAATCGCGGTTGTTTCGTGGAAAAGGGAACGGCGATCGCGCAACTCGGCACGTCCGGGTTGCAGGGAGTGGCTTTGGTGGGCCAGGACCAAATCGAGCGAATACAGCCCGGCGCCACGGCGGAGGTATGGTTGGACCAAGCCACCCCTGGAATACTCCCCGGCAACGTCCGAGAAATCTCGCGCGAGCCTGTCTCTGAATTGCCGCCGCACCTGGCGGCCCAAGGTTGGTGGCCCACGAGAACAGACGCTGCGGGCCGCCTGGTACCGCAGCAGTCTACCTATCGCGTCGTTTTGGAGCTGGAGCGATGGCCGGAAGTGGCCATCGGATCCAGTGGCGTCGTGAGGATTCACGCCGACGACGAAACGTGGGGGGAGTACCTGCTTCGCTTCCTCCGCGCCCAATTCCGTTGGCCAAGTTGATGGGAGTCCGCCGCGAAACGAACGTGTTTTCCCGCGAAATCGCCGGGAAAACAGTCGAAGCCAGTTGTCCTGTCGCGCCCGCTTCGCTACACTATTCCCCTTTCCCGAGTCTGTCGCGATGAGCGAATCGTCGCACACTGGTCGATCGCCGAGTAAGTAATTCCCATGGCTGTACCAAAGAGAAAACACTCGAACTCCCGCTCCGGACGCCGCCGCGCACATGACCGGCTGAAGCCGCGGACCATGACGATTTGCCCGAAATGCAGTACGACGCTGCCGACGCACGTCGTCTGCCCGAATTGCGGGTTTTATATGGGCCGAGTCATGGTTCCGCCGCGTGACGAGTCGACCTAAGCGATCGAGGTCCATCGGTCCGCTGCCGCTCGAGCTGTGCGGAAAAATACGTTGTGGCAAGCCCCGCTGGGCTACAACGGATCGCGAAATTCGGCGACATCCGCACAACCGTCAAAATTGGATTCTTTTGCCGCGGCAGAATGTCGGCATTCCCTACCCGCATGCAGCGCGCCCCACGAGGCGACGTATAGTTTTTTCGCATTCGGTGCGAAATGATCTCTACGTCTGGTTCGTTGCGTGTCTGACATCAAATCTTCGACGCGTCTGGCGCTTTCCGCGGGACTGATCACGGTGACCGTGATCTGGCTGGCCGTGGGGCTCAACTTGCTTCCGCACGCCACCGATTCCAAGGTTGCTGGGCGGATGGAGTTGATTAAGTCCGCATCGATCAACGCCGCGATCTTGGCGGAACATCAGCGGCAAACCGAGTTGCAGGCGTACGTTACTGAACTCTGCGGCCGAACCCAGGATATCGAATCGTGCGGCGTGCGCGATCGCAATGGCAAGCTCATGGTGGAGGCCGGCAGCCATCCCAAACGATGGCAAGCGGGCGCTGTGGACAATGCCCGACAATGGAGTATTCCGCTCGTTCGCAACGGGCAAAATTGGGGGCAACTGGAAATTCGTTTTCAGACGCTGCCGCTCAGTCGGTGGGAACGACTGTTGATTTACCCGCTCCCGCTGATGCTGTTTTGCGGCGCGCTGGTGATCTTGTTGAACTGGTCCTTTCTGAGCCGAACGCTACGGCATTTGAACCCCGCCAAGGCGATTCCGCAGCGCGTGCGGTCCGCGTTTGATGCCCTGACCGACGGCCTGGTCCTGATCGACACCGAATATCAGGTGGTGATGGCCAACCAGGCGTTTGAACGGATCACGGGCTTGGACGAGCAGCAATTGCGGTTTCGCGGTATCGACGATTTCGTCTGGGAGATCGATGGCGAGCGGATTCCGGTGGAGCGGACGCCGTGGCATCGCTGTCTGGCTGAAATGACGACGTGCCGCGGTCAATTGATCTCGGTCCCCCAAGCGGACGGCGGCGAGCTGCGGTACGCCGCGTCGGCGCGGCCGATCATCACCGGCGATCGGGAATGCCGCGGCGTGCTGGTCAGTTTCCACGACGTGACCGCGATCGAATCGAAAAAAGAACAAATGAGCAAGATGCTCGTGGCGCTGGCGGCAGCCCGGGACGAAGTGCAGAAAAAGAACCGCGATTTGCAAATTCTGGCCAATACCGATGCGCTGACCGGATGCATGAATCGCCGGTCCTTTTTCGACCGCTTGGAGGCCTTCTGGCAAACCCATCCCGCGCAGGCGCTGTCGGTGATCATGATCGATATCGATCATTTCAAGGCGATCAACGACCACTACGGACACGCTTCCGGAGATGCCGTGCTGCAGGAAACGGGAACGCTTCTGATGACGCTGCCGTGGGACGGAGCCATCGTCGGTCGT
This sequence comes from Pirellulaceae bacterium, assembly GCA_041740495.1. Lineage (GTDB taxonomy): Bacteria > Planctomycetota > Planctomycetia > Pirellulales > Pirellulaceae > JANMEB01. The sequence goes on along the minus strand of JBGSLW010000393.1, from coordinate 9,299 downwards.
TACGGCGGCGAAGAGTTCGTGGTGGCTCTCCCGAATGTGGAGTTGGATCAGGCTTTTGAGCATGCCGAGTCCATCCGCCGACGCCTCGTCGAACTCAAACCGCAAAACATGGCTGTCACGATGAGCCTGGGCGTTTCCGCGCGCGATCAAGGCGCGATGGACTGCCAACACTTGATCGACCAGGCCGATCAGTGCCTTTATCTGGCCAAACGCGAAGGGCGGAACCGAGTCAAGCGCTGGGACCATTGCCGAACCTCCGATTTGCTATTGGTCGACAAACTGGACCGCCAGGGAAAACCGGGGGCCACCGGACTCGATTTGAACGGGAATATGATCCAATATCCGGCGGTCACGGCGATGTTGAGCGCGCTCGCGTTCCGCGACCGGGATACCGCAGTCCATTCGGCCCGCGTCGCCCGCCTCTGCATGTTGGTGGGGGGCCGCCTGATGAAACGCGAGGACCTTTACGAACTGGAAATCGCGGCGATTTTGCACGATGTCGGTAAGATCGGCGTTCCCGACGGGATCCTCCGCAAGCCCGGTCCGCTCACCCCCGAAGAATGGCAGATCATGAATCGCCAGGATCAGGTGGGAGTTGAAATCGTGCGATCGGCCTTCGCTTCCGAGCGGATTGTGGAATACATCCGCTGCCACCATCTGCAGTTTGCCAATGCGTTGACCCCCAATCCCACCGGAGAAGAAGAAGTGCTTCCCTTGGGGGCGCGAATCATCTCGGTTTGCGACGCCTATGATTCGATGACCAACGACCGGGTTTATCGCCGGGCGCGAACCCCCCAAGAAGCATTCGCTGAGTTGTATCGGTGGAGCGGCGTGCAATTCGACCCGCTCATCGTCCGCACGCTCGAACGCGTCGTGAGCGAGGGCGCCGACTGCCTGACGCGATTGATGCCGCTCAGCCAATCGCTGAAATTGGGGGCCTATGTCGAAAACCTGACGGCGGCGATCGCTTCCAAGGACCTGGATGCCTTGGCATCCGTCACCAAGCAAGTTGCGGCTGCCGCAGCCGAGTGCAAAGCCGAGCCGGTGGTGGAAGCCGCGACCAAGCTCGAACTGCAGATCTCCGGCAGCGACTCGAACATTGCCGAACTGACTCGGATCGCCGACGAAATTCTGGAGTTTTGCCGCGCGTCGCGGGCCGGGATCCTGGACAACCCGTGCGTGCTTCAAGCCAACGTCCTGCCCGACGCCGAACTGGAGACTCCCGCGCGCGAGGCGACCTAACGGGCCTGCGGAAGCAACAGCCGACTGCCGTCGGCCTGCGGTCCGTGGCTCGCCGCAGACCACCCGACCCGTCTTCCCCTCCGACCGCGGTTTCTGCTGCAACCGCTACGATTGGCGCAAGTCGCAATCGAAAATCGATCCTGGGTAATTCTCGGTCGGCGCCCGGCACTGTTTCCACTTTGAATGCTATGGTTTTTCACTTGGTGTCCTACACACCCCGCGCCGGCCGCTTTTGTTTCGACTTGCATGCTCTTGCCCCCTCCCACCGCTGCACTCCCGGAGAGCCCCATCCTGGGCTTCCCGAACGCGCTGTCCATCCCCATGGAACAAGGGTGGAAGGATGAATCGCTGCGCCAGGCCAAGATCCTGATCATCGATGACGAGTCCTTGATCATCCACGTCGTCAGCCGCTTTCTGCAGTCCAACGGCTTCGAGAATCTCTACGGCGAAACCGATCCACGCAAGGTCGGTCTGCGGCTCGCGGAATTCAAGCCCGATCTGGTGCTGTTGGATATCATGATGCCCTATGTCGACGGCTTGGAAATCCTTCGCGTCATCAAGACGCACAGCCGCGAACCGTATCTCCCGGTGATCATCCTCAGCGCGACGACCGACGCGGAAACCAAACGCCAGGCGTTGAGTTTGGGGGCCAACGAATTCCTCAGCAAGCCGGTCGATCCGAACGACTTGATCCCGCGGGTCCGCAATGCGCTCTTGGTCCGCGCGCACTATAACTACATGGCCAATCAACGAGCGGCCTTGGAATCGTTGGTGGCCCAACGCACCGCCGAGCTACGCCGCTCCCGCGAACAGATCATCCAAGCGCTGGCGAAGGCCGCGGAGTATCGCGACAACGACACCGGTTACCACGTCATCCGGGTCGGCAAGATCACCGCGCTCCTCGCCGCGGAGCTCGGCTTCGACGCCAACTACTGCAAGCAGATCGAACTTGCCTCGCAGCTGCACGACGTCGGCAAGATTGGAATCCCCGACGCGATCTTGCTGAATCCCAAACGACTCACGCCGGAAGAGTTTGAGATCATGAAACAGCATTGCCGAATCGGCAATCAAATCGTCGATCGATTGGTGGATAAGGACACCCACCCCGAAGACTTCTGGAAAACGCCGCAATCTCCCCAAGAGGCGGTGGCCGGGTGCGATCCCGACGCCATCCTTTTGAGCCTGGCGTCGAATATCACCTGTTCCCATCACGAGAAATGGGACGGCTCAGGGTACCCCAACGGACTCCGCGGGCGGCAGATCCCGGTAGAGGGACGCATCACTGCCGTCGCCGACGTGTTCGATGCACTGACCAGCAAACGGCCCTACAAAGACTCGTTCTCGGATGCCGAAAGCATCGAAATCATCATCTCGGAAGGCGAAAAGGCCTTTGACCCAGAGGTGGTGCAGGCCTTCCTTCGCCGGTTGGACGACATTTGCAACATCCGCAAACAATTCGCCGACAGCCACAAGCGAAAGCTCACGCCCCGCAAATAGCCCGGGCTACGTCCCGAACTCGGCTCGGCGCCGTCCCAACTGTTGCTGCAGTCGCTGCACGATGCTGCTGTGCATCTGACTCACCCGACTCTCGCTGAGATCGAGCGTCGCGCCGATCTCTTTCATCGTCAGCTCTTCATAGTAATAGAGAATGATGATCAAGCGTTCGTTGCGATTCAGCCCCTTGGTCACCAACCGCATCAGATCATTCTTCTTGATGCGATGCGTCGGGTCCTCGCCCCGCTTGTCCTCCAGGATATCGACCTCCCGCACATCCTTGTAGCTGTCGGTCTCGTACCACTTCTTGTTCAGACTGATGAGGTTGACGGCGTTCGCGTCGTTCATCATTTTCTCGAGTTCCTGGACGGAGATCTGCAGATACTCCGCCAACTCTTGCTCTGTGGGTGTCCGCCCGTTCCGTAATTCCAGTTGTTTGTTCGCCTCCGCCAGCTTGGAGGCCTTTGAGCGCACTAGACGCGGAACCCAGTCCATTGTCCGCAATTCATCCAGCATTGCCCCGCGAATCCGCGGCACACAATACGTCTCGAATTTGACACCCCGCTCCATGTCGAACGCGTCGATAGCGTCCATCAGGCCGAACACGCCCGCGGAAATCAAATCGTCTAACTCGACCCCGTCCGGCAACCGCGCCCAGATCCGCTCACCGTTGTATTTGACAAGCGGCAAGTACCGCTCCATCAACTTGTTGCGTAATTCCGTGTTTCCCGGATTCTTCTTGTATTCAATCCACACCTGTTGGATGTCGTCGACAGGTGCCGCAGACGTTGCCATGCAATCCTCCGTGATGATTGATTCGATCGATGCCGTTCGGTTTGGCACTGCGTCGGTAATGCGAAACGCGGTTCAACCGCGTGATCGTTCGATGACTCCTGATAACCTAGGGGACCAAGGAAAACGGTGGCTCATCCTTTTATCGGCGGCTGCAACTGAAGTCCGCAGAAAAAATGCCGGTTTTTCCAAGATTGGCGATGACGGCATCCGGATGCTGCTCCACTCAAGTCCCTCGATCCATCCGCCGCTCCCGTGCCAGCGGCGGTACTTCTTACGCTGCCCGTTGAGTCTGCCCAACGGTCTCCACCCGCACATCCGGCGTCAGTTCGTTCTGACTCAGGACAATCAGGTCGGGGAGAGTAGCATAGGTGAGCATTTTGACACTAGGCCGAATCCGCCGTCCGACCAACAACACAGGCGGATAGCCCTCCGCCACCAGCGGAGCAATTTGTTCCCCAATCACCCGCTGAAATTCTGCGTTCTCCTGGGGCCCCAAAACCCCCTCGCCCAAAGCGCCCCCCTCTTCCAACCGGGCTGCCAGCGACTGCTCCCACGCCGCCGGCAAATACGCGACCCGCAAGATGCCTTGCCCGTCGCAATAGGTCTGGCAGATATGCGGCGCCATTCGCTGCCGCACGCATTCGGTCAACCAAACCAAATCGTGGATCCGACCGGCGTAGTCCCCCAATGTCTCCAGGATCATCGCCAGCCGTCGGATCGATACGCCCTCCCGCAATAGCATCTGGAGGACTTGTTGCACGTCCGATAGCTTCAATTGAGAAGGAATCAACTCTTCCACCAGGGTCGGAGCATACTTGCGAACCTGGTCGACCAGATATCGAGTCGCCTCGCGGTTCAGGAGTTGATCGGCATGGCGAATCGCCGTGGCCCGCAGGCGTCCCACAAGAACTTGCGCCGCAGTCCGGCACTCCCACCCCAATCCCGTGACCACTCCCGCTTGATCCGCTGCAATCCAGCCACCCGCCTCCGGGCGGAGCGGATTCTCCGGGATCACGTCGAGTGCTTCGGGCAAGGCGTCGCTCCCGGTGCGGGGCGTTGCCAGCACACGGCCGGGAACGAGTTCCCCTTGATCGACCACGCCGTTGTTGATCTTGATGCGGTAAGCGTTCTCGTCCAACGCCAGGTTATCGCGCACCCGGACCTTGGGCAAAATCATCCCCAACGCTCCGGTAATCTCCTGTCGGATCGCCACGATTTGCGGGAGCAGATCCCCCCCACGTTTGGCATCGGCCAAAGCAATCAAATTCACGCCGACTTCAATCTCCAGCGGATCGACCTGTAGCAATGCCTCCAAGCGTCGCTCGATTTCCCCGTGATCCGAAGGCGCGATCGGCGGCCCTGCCTGGGCGGAGCGATCTTTCCGCTGCTGCGCCGATAGCCGCCAGACCGCGATCCCGCAAACCGCTGCCATCGCCAATAACGGGACGGCCGGCAGACGAGTCACCGCCAGCGCGGTCAAAAATACGGCGGCCATCAACATCACTCCGCGCTGCCCGAACAACTGCTGGAAAAATTGGGCCGGGAGATTGGTGGGCTGCGAGCTCCGCGTCATGAGGATCCCGGCCGACAGCGCGATGAGAAACGCCGGAATTTGACTCGCCAGTCCGTCCCCTACCGTCAATCGAGTGAACGTTGCGGCCGCTGCCTCCAGCGACATTCCTTGACTCAACCCCAACGCCAATCCGCCGAAGATATTGATCAGCGTGATCAATACGCCGGCGAGCGCATCGCCGCGAACGAACTTGCTGGCGCCGTCCATCGCCCCGTAAAAGTCTGCTTGGGCTATCAAACTCTCCCGCCGACGCGTCGCCTCGACCTGGTCGATTTGACCCGAATTCAAGTCGGCGTCGATCGCCATCTGCCGCCCGGGGAGCCCGTCCAACGCAAATCGGGCGGCGACTTCGCTCACGCGTGTGGCCCCCTGCGTGACCACGACAAATTGCACGACGGCAATGATCGCAAAGATGATCAAACCGATGATCAGATGTTCGCCGATCACGAAATTGCCGAACGATTGGATGATCATCCCGGCGGCATCCATCCCCCGATGCCCCTCGGTCAATATCAGCCGAGTCGTCGAGATATTCAGGACCAGCCGGCACAGAGTCGCCACCAGCAAAACCGACGGAAACAAGCTGAATTCCAGGGGTGACCGCACGTGCAGCGTGGTCAATAGGATGATCACCGACAGGGCAATGCTGGCAACCAGCAACAGGTCAATCAGCAGCGATGGCAGCGGCACCATCATCACGATGGCACTGGCCACCAATCCCGCCGGCAATGCCCAATTTCGCCAATCCACGAACCACCTATCGTCGCGACGTGCCCTCGATCCGCGCGCCGCATCGGCCCGCGGTCGCGGAAACTAGGCGATTTCCCCACGACCGTCCAGGCGAATTCGATTCGCGGCGCCAGCCTCGCAAACAATGCTGGCATCGAAAAAACCGGCTTTGATACAAAGACGTCGATTCTGCTAACCTCCCGCGCCGCTCGCCGGACTTGCGGCGGCATATCCCTTGTATCCCTTCGTCAGGACGTGCGACACAACTTGCCACAACCGTCGTGGAACCACCGTCGCGATTCGGGCCGCCTCGCCGGAATCCTGCTGGTTGCAGCTGCTCTGGGCTGCCGCGCTCAACCTCCGCACGCAACCGTGGCGGAGAGATTCGACCGTCTTGTGCAATCGGCGGACATCACCCCCGATCCTCCCGTCTCCTTGAAAGTCGAGCAGCCCGATCTGGAACCGAGTCCATTGGACCAGGCGGACCAGGCGGCCCCCGTCGTTTCGGTAAAGGAAATGCCGGAGCAGTTCTGGGATATGACGATCGACGAAGCGCTTGCCATCGGCCTAAAGAATTCCCAAGTGCTCCGCAGTACCGGCGGCCGGATTCTCAGCAATCCGGAGGCCGAGCCGACGCGGTTCGACCCCGCGATCCAGGAAAGCGACCCGATCTTTGGCGCCCAAGCAGCGCTGGCGGCCTTCGACGCCCAGACCCGCGCGTCCCTGCTGTTCCAGAAAAATCACGAAGTCTTCAACAACTTCTTCCAAACTGGGAGCGCCGTGCGGAACGACTTCCGCCAGGAGCTCCTCACCGGCAACTGGTCGATCCAGAAAACGACCGCGACCGGTACGCAATTTACGTTCAACTCCAGCCTGGTGAACGCTCGCGACAATCGAAACGAGGACACGTTCACTCCGGTGCAGCTGTTCGACAGTTTTTGGACGGCGTTGACCGAGGCCACGGTACGCCAGCCGCTGCTCCAAGGGCAGGGATTGCAGTTCAATCGAATCGCCGGCCCGAACTCCCAGCCCGGGTTCCGGACCACCAGCGGGATCTTGATCAGTCGAGTCAACCAGGACATCTCCATCGCCCAATTCGAATTGAATGTCCGACAATACGTCACCGAAGTCTTGAATGCGTATTGGGAGTTGTACTTCGCGTATCGCAATTACCGAACCGCCCAGCACGCTCGAGAAACGGCGGCGGACACCTGGCGGATTATTCGGACCCGATTCGATCACGACTTACCCGGCGGCGAAGCTGACCGCGAAGCCCAGACGCGCGAGCAGTTTTTTGCATTTGATTTCTTGTTGGAGTCCGCGTTGAACGGGGACGAACGACGGGGGATCGTCGGCGTACTGCAAGCCGAAGCGAACTTGCGGCGGTTGTTGGGATTGCCGCAAAGCAGCGATCGCTTCATTCGCCCGGCGGAAGAACCGCTCAGCGCACGTCTCAGCTTTGATTGGAACGAGCTATTGGCGACGGCGCTCGACCGCCGCGAGGATCTCAACGCACAACGCTGGCGCATCAAACGAAGGGAACTGGAGTACATCGCCGCGAAGAACTTTTTGCTCCCTCGATTCGATGCGATACTCACCGCCCGAAACAATGGGTTCGGCGACCGTTTCGCGGATGGCGGACATGAGTTTGCCAGCGCCGGCAGCGAGTTCTTCACCGGGGATTTCATGGAATGGGAGGCGGGCTTCGAGTTCAGCCGCACACTGGGATTCCGGCAGGCGTTTGCGGCGGTCCGCAACGCCGAATTGCTGCTGATGCGCGATCGAGCCGTGTTGCAGGAACAACAGAAGCAAGTCACCTTTGAACTGGGAACCGCCTTGCGGAAAGCGGAACGCGCGTACAATGCCATGCACATCGCCTACAACCGCCTGGTCGCCGCGCGCGAAACCGTCGATTCGAGAACCGCTGCCTTCGAGGCCGACACCGTGGCCGCTGACTTGCTGTTAGACGCCCAACAACGTCAGGCCGAGGCGGAGACCGAATACTTCCGCAGCCAAATCGATTACGCCCTTGCCCAAGTCGCCGTGCAAGCGGAATCGGGGCAATTGCTCCCCCTCCTCGGCGTACAGTTGGCCGAAGAGCCGAATACGATTTGCGGCGCCGCCGATACTCCGCAACGCTGGCATAAAGCGCGCAATGCGTCGATGAGCTACCTGCTGGCTTGTCCCGGATATGTCGCGCGTTAAGGCGGACGCACGATTCCCCGAGATTACCGGTGAATTCCTGGCCGCGCCCTCCCCGGAAGCCTATTATTTCGTAGTCGCGTTGATCACAATAAAGCCTCCCCGCAAGGCTCGCTCGTCGCACCCGGCCCGCCCGTTCCCGCATGATCCATCCGTTCACGTCACCCCACTCCAAGCACTCCAATCGGTACTGCCTGCTCACCGGAGCTACAGGATTGCTGGGGCGCTACCTTTTGCGCGACCTGCTGCTGGATGAGCATCGTGTCGCGGTCATTGCACGCCGCAACCGGCGTCATTCCGCGGTCGAACGGATCGAGTCCCTGATGCAGTCGTGGGAGTCGCAACTGGAAACGGTGCTCCCTCGTCCGATCGTCCTGGAAGGCGATGTGCGACATCCCCAGCTCGATTTGTCCCCCGGCGACCAGGCTTGGATCCGCGAAAACTGCGACCGCACCATGCACGGCGCCGCCGTGTTGCAATTTTTTGGTGGACCGGACGCCGAACCCTGGCAAACCAACTGGCACGGGACTCGGCATGTCTTGGACCTGTGCCAAGCTGCCGGAATTGAACAATTCCATTACATCTCCACAGCCTACGTGTGCGGGGATCGTCCGGGCCCGATTCTCGAGTCCGACCTGGAGGCCGGGCAAGGCTTTCGCAACGATTATGAACGGTCCAAGTTCGCCGCCGAGAAATTGGTCCGCGAACGTTTCAACGGCCCCGCGTTGACGGTGTACCGTCCTGCCGTGATCGTCGGCGATTCCGTGAGCGGTGCGACCAGCAGCTACCATGGCTTGTTCTTGTATCTGCGATTGTTGGCGATGCTGGTTCCAGAGCAGCCGCGCGACGAACAAGGGCGACGCTACACGCCGATCCGTCTGCCGTTCCGCGGTGATGAACCCCGCAACCTGGTGCCGGTCGATTGGGTCGCGGCAGCGATCACCCGTTTGCTGACCGACAGTACCGCCCGAGGTAAGACCTTTCATTTGGCGCCCGATTCGGGCACCACCGCTCGTGCCGTCATCGATCACTGCTACGATTACTTCGATTCGTACGGAGTCCGCTTCTGCGATGATCCCCCCACGACGGAGACGACCCAAAGTCGATTCGCCCAACAATTTTTTGAGAACACCAAAGTCTACTCGATTTACGACACCAGCGATCCGACGTTCGACCGGAGTAATTTGCATCGGCACCTCTCCGACTTGCCATGCCCTGTCGTCGATCGTCCGATGATCCACCGCTTTCTCGATTTTGGTTACCG
>JBGSLW010000392.1:0-6393 GCA_041740495.1 Pirellulaceae bacterium | reverse complement strand
GGCCTCGGCCGAAGCCCAGCGGCAACGCGCCGCCGCCGTGGCCGATATCCAAGCCGCCAAGAACCAAGCGCTCCGCGAATTGGCCGAACGCAGCGTGGACTCCGCGATCGCCCTGGCCGGAAACCTGGCCAAGAAAGAAATCGATCGCAACGCCCACACGCAGCTGATCCGCGAATCGCTCGATCGATTTGTCCAAGCTTCCTAGCAAGTTTCCTAGCGCTCGCAGAAACGCACTCAGAAACGCACGTCAGGGCGGAGAGCTGCCAACGATGGAAAATGAAGTCGAACACGCGACCGTCCTCGACTCGGTCCACCAGCGAGCCGGCGAAATCTACGCGCGGGCCCTGCTGGGACTGGGACAGAAGCAAAACGCGGTCGAACCTCTGCTCCAACAGCTCGATTCGTTCCTCGACGACGTGCTCCGGAAACTCCCCAAGCTGCGGATGATTCTGGAGTCCCCTCGGATCAGCCTGGATCGGAAGGAACAGTTGCTCGACCGCATCGTCGGTTCCGCCGCGCCGGAGTTTCGCAATTTCCTCAAGGTCCTTGCACGGAAAGGCCGGTTCGCGGCGTTGCCCGCGATCCGGGCCGCCGCCCACAAGCTCGACAACGAATACAGCGGCCGCGTCGCCGCGACGCTGGTGACCGCCGAACCGATCAGCGACGACATCCGCGCCGAGGCCGCTCGTGGACTCGCTCGCAAATTGGGGAAAGAGGTCCAACTGCAAACCCGCGTCGATCCGAACATTCTGGGCGGGATCGTGATCCGCGTCGGCGACACCGTCTACGACGCCAGCCTCAATAACCAGCTGCGCCGCGTTCGCTCCGCCGCGATCCAACGCGTCTACGATCGGATCCGCGAATCGATCGACCAATTCACCAGCCAATAAACCACAAGCAATCCAAATCCAAGCAGTCGCAGTCCAAACAGAGGAAACGATGAAGTTCAGCGCTGATGAAATCGCCTCGGTGATTCAAAAGGAAATCGAGCAGTTCGAAAGCCAGATCGATGTGCGCGAGGTCGGAACCGTGCTGGAAGTCGGCGACGGGATCGCCCGGGTCCACGGCCTGACCAACGTCGCCTCGGGGGAAATGGTCGAGTTCGCGGGGGGGATCGACGGGCTGGCCTTCAATTTGGAAGAGAACAGCGTCGGCGTGATCATCCTGGGGGATTACCTCAAGATCAAAGAAGGGGACGAAGTCCGAGCGCTGGGGCGGCTGTTGTCGGTCCCCGTCGGCGAGGCGGTCGTGGGTCGCGTGATCGACCCCCTCGGCAATCCGCTCGATGGCAAAGGCCCGATCAACGCCGGCGAGTCCCGTCCGGTGGAAGTGATTGCCCCGGGCGTGGCCGAACGGCACCCCGTGCACGAACCGATGCAAACCGGGCTCAAAGCCGTCGATGCGATGACCCCCATCGGCCGCGGACAGCGGGAGTTGATTATCGGCGACCGCAAGACCGGCAAGACCGCGATCGCGCTCGATGCCATCCTCAACCAGAAACAGACCGGCGTGAAATGCTTCTACGTCGCGATCGGCCAAAAGGATAGCAGCGTGGCCGGATCGATCAAGATTCTGGAGCAACACGGGGCGATGGAGTACACCACGGTGATCGTCTCCGGGGCCAGCACCCCCGCCCCGCTGCAATACATCGCGCCGTACGCCGGAACGGCGATGGCCGAGTACTTCATGTGGAAAGGTCAACACTGCCTGGTGGTCTACGACGACTTGTCGAAGCAGGCGGTTGCCTACCGCGAGTTGTCACTGTTGATGCGCCGCCCGCCCGGCCGCGAAGCCTATCCCGGCGACGTCTTCTACTGCCATAGCCGCTTGCTGGAACGCTCCTGCAAGCTCAGCAAGGAATTGGGGGGCGGGTCGATCACGTCGCTGCCGATCATCGAGACCCTGGAAGGGGAAGTTTCCGCGTACATCCCGACCAATGTGATTTCGATCACCGACGGCCAGATTTACCTGCAGCCCGACTTGTTCTTCTCCGGCGTCCGTCCGGCGATGAACGCGGGGATTTCGGTCTCCCGGGTCGGCGGCGCCGCCCAGGTCAAGGCGATGAAGAACGTCGCCGGCGGCCTGCGTCTGGACCTCGCCGCGTTCCGCGAATTGGAAGCGTTCGCCCAGTTGGGAACCGACCTCGACGCGGCTACCCAAGCCCGCCTCGATCGCGGCTATCGCATGGTCGAACTCCTCAAGCAACCGCAGTACCGGCCGCTCAACGTGGTCGATCAGATCCTGGTGATCTACGCGGGGACCGCGGGATTCCTCGACAAAATCCCGGTCGGCGATATCCGCCGCTGGGAGGACGAGTTTCTCCGCTTTATCCACGACAAGAAGCGGGACGTCTGGGAGTTGCTCGCGCAACACCAAAACGACGGAAACGCCATGAAGAAGGGGGACCACGAGACGACCAAGGCGGTTCGCGCCGTGCTCACCGAGTTCAACCAGCAGTTCCGCGCCACCCGCTAAACCCGCGAATGCCCCATGTCCAACGCTCGAGCCCTCGCCAAACGGCGGAAGTCGATTCGCAACATCCGCAAGATCACGCGAACGATGGAGCTAATCGCCACGGCCCGCTTTAAGAAAGCGCTGGATCGCGCCGTCGCTTCCACTGCGTACACGCGGCGAATCACCCAAGTCGTAGCCGACCTGGCCAACGCCGGACTCGACGTCTCGCACCCGCTCTTGCAATCGCGGGATAAAAACAACTCCGCCCGCCTGCTGATCCTGTCCGCCAACCGCGGGTTGTGCGGCGGGTTCAATGGGAACGTCGTCCGCCTGGCGATCAAACAACTGCAACAACTGCGCGAGATCGCTCCGCAAGTCAGCGTGGAAGTCTCCGGCAAGCGAGGCATCACCGGCTTGAAATTCCGCGGTGTCGCCCACGACCGCGGCTTTACCCAGTTCGAAGATCAACCGCGGTTCAGCGAGGTCGAGGAAATCGCCAACCGGTACTTAGCTGAGTTCATCGCTGGAAAAATCGATCGCCTGGATGTCTGTTACACGCGCTTCGTCTCCATCGCCAAGCAACAAGCCGTGGTCGAAACGCTCTTGCCGTTGGGGTCGCTGGGCGCCGGCAGTCCAGCAGTCGGATCGACGGGGCAGCCCGCCGCCGCCCAAACCAACGCGGCGTACGAGTTCATCCCGTCGGCCGAAAGCATCCTGGAAGAAGTCGTCCCCGCCAGCTTCCGCGTCCGGCTGTTCAAGTGCTTTCTGGACTCCGCGGTCAGCGAACAAATCGCCCGGATGGTCGCCATGAAGAGCGCCACCGAAAACGCCAGCGAGATGATCAAGATGCTCTCGCGCACCTACAACCGCGCCCGCCAATCGCAGATCACCGGCGAGATCATGGAAGTCATCGGCGGCGTCGAAGCTTTGCAATCCTAAACCCGAATCACCCGCTGGAATTTGTTGAGTAACCACTATGAATAATGCCAAGAAGAAAGTCGGTAAAGTTACCCAGGTGATTGGTTCCACGTTCGACGCCGAATTCGACGAAGCCAGCTTGCCGTCGATCTACAACGCCGTGCGGCTGGAAATCGAATCCGGGGGCAAGAAGGGCTCGCTCACCGGCGAAGTCTCCAAGCACCTGGGGGGCGGCCGCGTCCGTTGCGTGGCGCTCGGCAGCACCGATGGACTCCGCCGCGGCCAGGATTGCCTGGACACCGGCGCGCCCGTTTCGGTCCCCGTCGGCGAAGCGACGCTAGGCCGCGTGTTCAACGTGCTGGGCCATACCATCGATGGTCGCGGCGAAGTCCAAGCCAAGGAGTTTCGCGCGATCCACCAACCCGCCCCCGCCGTGGAAGAGCTTTCCACCAACACCGAATTGTTTGAAACCGGGATCAAAGTGATCGACCTGCTGACCCCCTTCGTACGGGGAGGGAAAGCCGGCTTGTTCGGTGGGGCCGGTCTGGGCAAGACCGTGATCTTGACCGAGCTGATCGCTCGGATCGCCAGCGCCCACGGCGGCTACTCCGTCTTCGCCGGCGTCGGCGAACGCACCCGCGAAGGCACCGACCTTTGGCTGGAAATGCAAGAGGCGGAAATCGGCCAGACCGGCCGGCGCGTCATCGAACAAACGTGCATGGTCTTCGGGCAAATGAACGAGCCCCCCGGATCGCGCCTCCGCGTCGCGCTCACCGCGCTGACCATGGCGGAGTACTTCCGCGATCAGACTGGCAAAGACACACTTCTGTTCGTCGACAATATCTTTCGCTTCTCGCAAGCCGGCAGCGAGGTCTCCGCGTTGCTCGGACGGATGCCCTCCGCGGTCGGTTACCAACCCACACTCGCCACCGAAATGGGAGCGTTGCAAGAGCGCATCGCGTCGACCCGCAAAGGTGCGATCACGTCGGTCCAAGCGGTCTACGTGCCGGCCGACGATCCTACCGATCCGGCCCCGGCCACCGCTTTCGGCCAGCTGGACGCCTTTATCTATCTGGAGCGAGCAATCTCCGAGAAAGGGATTTACCCCGCGGTCGATCCGCTCGCCTCGTCCAGCCGGATCCTGGATCCACAATACGTCGGCGATCGCCACTACGCCATCGCCCGCCGCGTGCAAACCACGTTACAACGTTACCGCGAATTGCAAGACATCATCGCGATCCTGGGGGTCGACGAATTGAGCGAAGAGGACAAGCTGATCGTCCACCGCGCACGCCGGATCGAACGCTTTCTCTCGCAACCGTTCCTCGTGGCCGAGGTGTTCACCGGCAAGCCTGGGGAAATCACGCCGCTCGCCGAGACCATCCGCAGCTTCGAAGAACTCTGCGACGGCAAGTGGGATCACCTCCCCGAGGAAGCGTTCATGTACGTCGGAGTGATCGAACAAGCCGAAGAGCAAGCCAAGAAAATGGCCGCCGCCGTCGGTTAACTCAACGAACTCGTTCCGCCCCTCCTATTTCTCATTTTCCCCCTACCTCTCCTACTTTTTCTTCCCCCATGGCTACCTTCCAAGTCATCGTCGTCACCCCGGAAGCGACCGCCCTCGATCAAACGGTCGACTATGTGTCGATTCCTGCGATCGACGGCGAACTGGGGGTGATGGCACACCATGCGCCGCTCATCGCGCGGCTGGGGTGCGGTGAACTGCGGTTGCAAAGCGGGGGACGCACGGAACGCTTGTACGTCGACGGCGGTTTCGCCCAAATCGCAGACAACGTCGTCTCCGTGCTCACCGGCCACGCCCTCAAGGTCGCCGAGATCGACGTCGCCCAAGTCCAAGCGGCGTTGCACGAAGCCGAATCCCGGCACGCCGACAACCCCGTCGACGAAGACCTTCGCCGCCGTTCGATCGTCCAAGCCAAAGCCCAACTGCGAGTCGCCGCCAAGGCCTAACAGCCTGTTGAAAAAACAGCCGCCTGGCGCTAGCCTGCGGTTTCAGGCGCGCCGAGTCCGAAGAAACCGCAGGCTAGCGCCAGGCGGCTGATGTATATGAGTCGGCATTTCACTTTTTCAACAGTCTGCTAACGCGGTCGCACGACTCTCCGAGTCGCGCAGAGTGGCGCGACGCTCCGCGTCGCGCATGCGAATCGACGCGTCGCGTCCACCCCTCCGTCTCTGTCGTCTTCTTCCGACTTTGGCCGATGCTCCCCAAGGTGCGGTATGTCCCGACGTGAATCGACGTGTTGGCTCGCACTTCTGGCGGCGATCGGGCTGGGTCTCTGCTGGCCATTTCTCACCGGTCAGTCGCTGCTCGGTTTCCGCGACACGGCCCATTTCTACTATCCCCTCTTCCGGTGGATCGACGCGCAGCGGTCGGCGGGGACGCCCCCCCAATGGATCCCCTTCGATGCCTGCGGTCTGCCGCTGGCGGCGGACGCGGGGACCTGTCCCGTCTATCCGTTGCAGCTGGTCCTCCGCGTTCCGGGAATTTCGTTCCCCGCCCGATTTGGCGGGTACGTCGCGGCGCACCTGGTGCTGGCCCTGCTCGGAACGTATGTCGCCGCCCGCCGTTTGCGATTGTCCCCCGCTTCCTCTGCTTTCGCCGCGGTCAGCTATGGGCTGGGGGGGGCGACGTTGTCGCAGACCTGTAATCTGGTCTATCTGATTGGCGCTTCCTGGCTCCCCTGGTGGCTCGCCGGAGTCTTTTCCCTGCTGCAAGCCCCCGCCAACCGAAGTGCGGCTCCCCGCCCACGGCACAGCGGCCTGACGTCGATGATCGGTATCGCTCTTCCACTGAGCATGATGATTCTGGGAGGCGATCTACAGACGGCGTACTTGGGACTGTTGATGCTGGCAGGACTGGTTGTCGTGGCGCTGCTGCGGCCGCGACGGGCCAAAGCACCCTCCCTTGGGGAGGGTCGGCCGCACGACGCGGTCGGGGAGGGACCGGGTGAGTTGCTGGCCACGCCGCACAATCCCCCTCTCCACCCGCATCGTGCGGGC
>JBGSLW010000391.1:0-14953 GCA_041740495.1 Pirellulaceae bacterium | reverse complement strand
GCCTTTTCCATCGATTGCGGGCAGGTGCATGTCCGGTCCGCCGCGGGATGCTCACACCCAGACGCAACGTCTGGGTGGCGTTGGGGGCCAGGTGCATGACCAGGCAATCGTCGGCGACCACCCGTCCGCCGCCGATCACTCGCGAAAATTCCGCGGCGGTGTGCAAACGGATTCGGCGGGGAAAGGATTGCTCGGTCATCCGGGGGCATCCGCTGCGGTTCGCGGCGCGGGGGTCAATGCGGCAACACGATTTCGTTGCCCCCCTCGTCGCGGCAATCGATCTCGAAGTGCTCGGGAAATAAGGACTCGCTTCCCAGAATCTGAATCGTCAGACCCCCTTCCTGCTCCAGCTGATTCAGTTCCTTCCGCTTTTTGTTGTTCAAGGTGGTGGCGACCCGCTCGTTGACGCGGACGGTCACCCGTTCGCAGTTGGGCTGCTGGGCGGCCAGCATCAGCATCCGGATCACATCCAGGCACATACTCTCTTCGGTTTTGACCACGGCGCGACCGCCGCAGCAGGGGCAATCGCGGTAGACGCTCCGTTTGATTCCGGGGCGAATGCGTTGGCGCGTCATCTCGATCAGCCCGAAGGGACTGGTGCGAAGGATTTTGGTACGCGCCCGATCGCGGCGGAGGAAGTCCCGGAAGGCTCGCTCCAGTCCGCGGCGATGCCGTTCGCGGCGCATGTCGATGAAGTCGTTGACAATCACGCCGCCCAGATCGCGGAGCCGCAGTTGCCGGGAGATCTCCTTGGCCGCCGCCAGGTTGAGGCGGAACGCGGTCTCGTCCGCCGAATCATCGATGCGGAAGCTGCCGCTGTTGACGTCGATCGCCACCAGGGCCTCGGTCTGGTCGATCACGATCGACCCCCCCTCCTTGAGAGGGACCGTGCGGCAATTGATCAGGGCGATCTCTTGTTCCAGCTTGTACTTGTGGAACAGCGGGTCCTTGCCCTGGTACAGTTGCAGATTGCTGGCCTGGCGCGGCATGACCATTTTGAGGAACTCGCGCGCTCGCTCGAAAGCCTCCTTGTCGTCGACCAGAAGCGTATCGACATCCGAGGTGAGGATATCGCGAATGGTGCGGATCAGCATATCGCTTTCTTGGTAGACGTCGATCGGCGCCTCGTGTTTCTTGAGTCGGCGCGAAATCACTCGCCACAGCCGCAGCAAATACGCCAGGTCGCGGGACAGATCTTTTCGCTGGCGTCCGGCTCCGGCGGTTCGCACGATGAACCCCAAGCCCCGCGGGGGTTGGAGATCCAACAGGATATCGCGGAGCCGTCGGCGCTCCTCTTCGTCTTCGATTTTGCGGGAGACCCCCACGCGGCCCAACGAGGGCATCAGCACCAGGTAGCGGCCGGGGATGCTGATGTATGTGGAGAGCGTGGGACCCTTGTTCCCGATCCCCTCCTTGATCACTTGGACCAGGACTTCGTCGCCGCGTTGAAAAACCTCCTGGATCGGCGGCTTGACGCGCGGGCGCATCCCGCGCGGCCGCGGGCGACGCCCCTCCTCGTCGTCGTCGTCGCCGTACCGCTCGGGGTCATACCCTCCCTGGCGGTAGTATTGCGGTTCGACGTCGCTGATGTGGAGGAAGCCGTTGCGGCCGACGCCGAAATCGACGAACGCCGCCTGAATGCTCGGCTCCATGTTGACCACTTTGCCTTTGTAGATATTGCCGACGTAGTTATCTTGGCTGGCTCGCTCGACGTAGAGCTCCTCCAATTGACCGTCTTCGATGATCGCAATCCGGCATTCTTCGGACTGCGACATATTGATCAACATTTCTTTTTTCATAGAGAACGATACTTTCTGGAACAGGGGCCGGGCGACCGACGGTCGCCCGGCCGAGTTGATTTGGGTGGGACGCCCGCCGGGGCGTCGAACTGTACGCTTGTACACTATCAGGTTGCCGCACGGGGAGGCTCCGCATCTATTCACTCGCTGGATAAACGACTTGGGCCTCATCGAATCCGGATTCGATGAGCGTGGCCAAGGCGTCGACCGCGGCTTGCGCATCCGCTCCCTGTGCCACCAACGAGAGAAGGGCTCCCTGCGGAGCCGCCAACGTCAGAATGGAAAGAATGCTCTTGCCGTCGATCCGCACGTCGTCCTTGATCACCTCGATCGTCGAGCCAAATTTGGAGGCGAGTTCCACGAACAACTTGGCGGGACGGAGGTGAAAGCCCTGAGCGTTCACCAGCCGTACGGTACGGGAGCATTGAGTCTCGGGCATCGTTGTGTCTCGGGCAGCGCGGCGTCTGGGGCCTGGTGCCGCCGCACGCTCCGCCTCAAGAAACATATTGATTGTTGTCGGCCTCCTCCAAGACCTGCTGAATATCCCCCGCCGATTTGGATTGTTTCAGGAAGCGGCAAAAGGTCTCGTCGTGCAGCTGGCGGGAGATGTTCTCCAGAGCCCGCAAGTGATCGCCGGGTCGGTCGGGAGGCGACACCAACAAGAAAACGAGCTGGACCTTTTCTCCGTCCAGACTTTGAAAATCGACGCCGTTCGAGCTCACCCCGACCGTGCCAATCAACTGATCGACGCTGGCATGCTTGGTGTGCGGCACCGCCACGCCACGACCGATGCCGGTACTCCCCAGTTCTTCCCGCGTCATGATGGCTTCGAAGATGCTCTCGAACTCATCCGCCTTGATCTGACCATGTTCGACCAGGCTGGCGACCAATTCACGTATCACACCTGCTTTGTCCGTCGCCACCAGCTCGGGGACGATGGTTTCTGCTTTGACAAAATCACTAAACTTCATTGGCGAACCCTTTCAATGTCAATCCGCGGAATCGAGGTGGCGCCCCGGGCGCCCTCGATGACCGGTCAGTTTTTCTTTGTGTTTTCTCAACTGTTGTTCTAGCTTTTGCAGGACTCGGTCCAGCGCCGCCACCACGTTGGACCCTTGATCCGCGGCGAAAAAATCATTGGCGCCGACAGCCGAAACCCGCAACTCCACCGTCGGATTCTCGGGCTTCTCCAAATCGACGATCACGTCGATACCGGTCATTCGATCGAAGAATCGAGGAAGCCTGGCCACCTTGTCGCGAATCGACTGCTGCACGTCGTCTTGGAGGCTGCCATGCTTGGTCGAAATCGAGATTTCCACGCGTTACGCGCTCCCGTTTGAATGGGCGAAAGTTGCGACTCGCTCACCCGGCCCATCAGCTGCGAGTCTCCCTGCCGCGAATCTCGCGGTACGGGGACAAGGGTTCAATTCTAGTATTTATTGCCCCGGCCGACAAATCCGGATTCCCCCGGGAAAAACTCGGCGGCTTTCGCGTCATATCACGCCGCACGGGTGATTGACAAGATTGCCGCGGGCTGCGTCGGAATCGCTCCCCCTAACCCGGACTAAGGTCGCGGAGCCGCCCCCAATCGCTCTGAGCGAGCAGCCCGCGGTTGCAGTCGATTGGTCGCCCGCCTGTCGCGGCCACACGATTCGAGCGCTCCCCGGATCGGCGGGAGCTTGCACCCAGACTCGGACACCCCAGCCGACCGCCGCGGCCAACAAGATCATCGCCGCGGCCAATAGCAACCAGGGAAGCCACTGGGACCGGCTCTCCGCCCGCAGTTCCTCCAAATCCTCCCCGGAGAGAGTGACGATCCAATCTTCCGGTCGATGGCGTTCCTCCGGAGGAGGCCCCAAGTTGAAGACAGCTTCGGGTTGAGCGAACTGCGGCGCCAAGTCGAAATTCGGACCGGCGGCGCCCCCCCCGGGCTTCATCGCCCCGGCCAGGTACCGCACTTCGGTTTGCTCGGGCAAATGCGCGCGGTCGAACTGAAATCGTCCCAGACCATAAATGCGCTGGCGAACCGCGGCGGACGCCGCCGCCGTTTCGCCGCCGCAAATCCCCGACAAAATCTGATGGCAAGCCGCGATCTCGCCCAACAGCACCGCCGACTCAAAGCATTGCTTCTCGAACCACTCCACCTGTTCATCGGGGAGCGCGTTGTCGAGGTACTCCGATATCAAATTCGGATCGCGCGCCCCTTCGACCATATCCGCCGCGAACGCCGACGCCTCCGGATCGCTGGTCAAGCGTTGCAAGTCGGCGATCAGCTGTTGCGCGGCGCGACTCTCCCGCACTTTCGCCTCGATCCGCTCGGTCGCGCGCAGATTGAGATTGGCCTGGTGCAAGTAAGCCAAGAGCGTTCTCAAGGTCAACCGCATGGTCTTGCCCGGTTCACACGCACTCACAAACATCGTCCCGCGGGTCCGCGCGCCGCCGAGTAATCGCGGGACGCGGGGTTGTGGCTGATTATAGTCCGCCGGTCGCTGGCGCCAGCTCGGATTCAGGCTTTTTCTGTAAGTAAAACCCCAACCCGATCGCCGCCACCGCCAGCCAGACCAGGCGGTAACCCAACGCCACCACAAACCCGTGCTCGGCCGGCAATGTCGTTTGCGAAAATGCCTTGTAGAGCAAGTCCAACGCCAACTCCATTCCACCCAGACCCCCCGGCAAGGGCGCCGCGTTGGCCACCATCACGATCGGTGAGATCACCAGGTGCTGCAATAGCGTGGGGTGATCGTCCGAGATCCCCTCCGCGACGCAGTAGATCGAGATCGCAAACAGGGCATTGATCGTCATGCTATTCAGGCAGGCTGCCGCCATCTGCAATTTCTGCCGCCGATAGACTCGAACCACCTGATGCAAACGCTGGATCAATCCTCCCAATCGGGGAAGGGTCGCGAACCAGCGATCGAGCCGATCGAGGGTCGATTCGGGGAGCGTGAATACGATCCAGCCGCACACCAGGCTGACCACCGACAGGATCGTCGTGATCCGACACAACGTATGGACCGCCTGCAGTCCTTGAGGATGCCGCGCTTCGATCGCCGTGAAATCGGTCAGCCAGTACGCGACGCTGGCGAACACCAGCATCGACCACAACCCCAAGGCCCGATCGACCAGGACAGCCGCAACCGTTTCGGGAACTCGTTGGGGGGCCTGTCGCGCCGCCGCCACGGCGCGGACCGCGTCCCCTCCAAACGTCCCCACCGAAAGGAAATTAAACAGCTGGGAGATGAACCCCAAACGCACCGCCTCGCGGAACGGAAACGGGATCTCCAGGACCCGCACCAGAGACCACCAGCGGTAGAAAGAAATGAGCGTCGCGGCCAGACCGGCGACAAACGCCGCCGCGAACCAACCCCAGCGAACGCCGTCCCCCACCAGCTGCTGAAACTGCTCCTGCCGCCAAGCTTGGGCAAACAGGTACCCCAATATCCCCAACGATATCCCGAATTTCAGCAGCGTCCGTCCGATTTTTTTCAAGCTGCAGACCCCGGCGATCAGCGCGAATCTAGATTTGCTCACCGGGAACTTAGCGATTCGGAGCGAATCTGGCTAGAGAAATCGAGCGGCTGGGCGTTGCTTGCGAAATCGATCCCGTCCGCCGGATCGAAAATTGCCGGCTACGGCGAATTTCGGAGCACGACCAGGCAAGCGGTGTAACCATGGACGAAGTTTTCACCGCCGACGGGCCCCAACTCCCCCGCCGCAAAGAACCCGGCCAACGGCAGCGGGCCCAACGTCTGTTGAATCGCCGTCGCATCGTGATCCGGCTCGGGAAACAAGTTCGAACCGCGACCGTTGCACGTGAACAGCAACCCTCCCGCAGCCCCTTGTCCAGCCGCCCGCGCCAGCTGCTGCAGACGCTGGCGAAAGTCGAGATCGGCGGAGGCATGATCGCGCACATGGAACTGGATCGTCTGTCCGGTGCGGACAAAGTCCCCCACATAGATCGCCTGGTGCTCCGGGTGAACCCCCAACACCCCGCGGATCAAAAAATCCCCTCGCCCGCGGCGGTCCTGAAACTCGCTGATCACTCGTCCGACTTGCAATCCTTCGTTGACCAGCCGCTGATCCCGCGTGGGCAGCGTCTCGAACAGCTGTTGCAGGTACTCCAACGCCGGCTGTCCGCGCAACTGCCAGATTTCGTTCGCTTGGGACTTGGTCACCACGCTGGGTTCGCCGATCGGCCGGCAACCTTGCGAGACGAGGACGTCGACCGCCAGCGGTCCACTCAACACCGCGACGGCCGCACCTTCCTCGTGGACCTGGCGACCGACGAGTAGCCGATTGCTCCCCGGCGCCGCACTGGCCACGCCCCCCACCACCGGAACCCCGTGCAGCTCCGGGTTGGTGCGCGCCAGAAAGACGTCGGCGGGAAAACTGAGCGGCTCGACCAACATCAGCAACAACGCGCGATCGGAGGACCCCGTTGCCAGGTCGGGAGGAGCCCCCACGAACAGGCCGCCGTCCAGCACTCGGTCATAGCGCATGTGGTGCAACTGAACGGTCGATCCGGGAAGGCGTGCCGCCCAAGCTACCACCGCTGGTTCGGCTTCGTACTCCCGAGTTCCGTGGACGACTGATTCGGCGGTGCACCCCAGGACCTGCTCCGTGCCGAACGACTGGGCCAACCAATCTGGATTGGTTTCCAGGAATTCGAAATGAGAAGGCGGCGCGAATACGACCAGCAGATCGGGGGAGGGGATTGTGTGGCGGACCGACTCCAGCACCTCGTTCCACGCGCGGCGCGAATCGGTGTCCACGCTAACCGCCGATGTGCATTGGATTCCATTCATGTCGGACATTCTAGCGTGTCGTTTTCGGCAAACAACGCGACCCCCTTCGTTTCGCGGGGGCAGGAACGCACGCAAGAAGCCGCCGCCGCAGGAAACAAATAACGATCTGAACCGCTTGATGGAGGAGACCTGCGGCATGACTCGCGCGCATCCGTGTTGGCGGGAGAATCGTTCGTATTCGCCGGCCCCTCTGGCTTGGTACTTTGCCTGGATTGGACTTGTCTGGGTCGCGGCCCCCGCGACCGGATCCGCACAAACATCCAAAGGCCAGGCGTCTCCCGGCGAAGTCTCCTACCGCCGCGCCGTGGCCGAACTGGAATCGGGCGGCTCGACGGATCAAGTACTCCAACGGCTCGCTGAAGCCTTCGAGGCTGGCTGGAAGCAACCCTCTCGCGTTCTGGTCGAACCAAACTGGGATGCGTTTCGCCGCTCTCCGGAATCTCGCGCCAAGTTGCGCAAATGGATGGAGACGCACGCCAGCGAATCCGACCTGTCGATGACCGCTCCGGACGAGCCGGGCCGAAAACTGGACTTGACGCTGACCTTCCGCGATCGGGAATCGAACGAACCTTTGGCGGGTCGGGCCGTCTTCCTGTACCATACCGACGACGCCGGGGATTACACGCCGGAGGCGGCTTCGGCCGGGGCGGGCTCTGACAACCCCCGTTTGTTCGCCGCGGGTCGGACAGACGCCGAGGGTCGTTTGCGAATCCGCTCGGTCGTGCCAGGATGTTACCGAGGCACCAACAACCCGCGGCATATCCATCTGCACGTGGAACGCCCCGGCGGGGCTCCGTTCGGGACCGGCGTCTATTTCGAAGTGGACCACGACTTGGACGATGAACTTCGAGAGGAAACCGCGCGTGGCCGAGTCTTCACGGCGCCCTTGCCGGCGGGAAATGATGCGGCAATGATCCAAATGGACCTGCGCGTTCCCCGCGGCTAACGCCCTTGCGCACGTCGCGGATCAAAGCGGCTTGCAGATGGAAGCGCCTCTAGGATCGAAGCGGCTCGTGGATATTCGCCTGGATTTCGCCGCGGGCGAATTTACTTGACGTAGGCCGGCTTCGACGGAGCGATAAGACCCATCCCGGCGCCGCTGACGCGAGCGAACCGCTCCTTGCTGCCATCGTCGAGATAGCGATAGCCGATCCGAGTCGGCTTGCCGGACTTCGGGCAGAGCACCATGACGTTGGAGACGGGGATCGGCATTTCCTTTTCCAAGCGGCCTCCCTGCGGGTTGCGGCGGCTCGGTTTCACGTGCTTAAAAACGATATTGACCCCTTCGACCACAATCTTGTTGTTCTTGTGGTTGACGGTCAACACCTTGCCTGTGACGTTTCGGTCCCCGCCCGAAACCACTTTCACCATATCGCCCACGCGTATTTTCATCGGTCTGCTCCCAAATTTTGCAAGGGGAAA
This sequence comes from Pirellulaceae bacterium, assembly GCA_041740495.1. Classification (GTDB taxonomy): domain Bacteria; phylum Planctomycetota; class Planctomycetia; order Pirellulales; family Pirellulaceae; genus JANMEB01. The sequence continues at coordinate 6,927 of JBGSLW010000391.1, read as the reverse complement.
TGATGACCCAGGAGGCGCGAATTGTCAATGCCTTGCCGCGCGGCGTCCAAGTCCCCGTTCCCCCGGATTTCGGCCGTTTTATGGATGCTCGCCCGCGCCCCCTGCTCGCAGAATTTGCTGCAGGGCCTCGTTCGCGCCGGGGTAGCCGGGGTCGATGCGCAACGTCGTCTGCAACTCGGCCAGGGCCTCCGACCTACGCTGTAACCCCAAAAGCGCCATCCCCAATTGGTAATGCGCATCGGGGCGGCCCGGGTTCTGTTCCACAACCGCTCGCAGCACTTTCTCGGCGTCGGAGAATTGCCGTTGGGCCAAGTAGGCTTCGCCCAAAGCGATGACCAACGCCGGTTCGTGGTTGGCAATTTCGCTGGCCTTTTTCAAGTGGGGAATCGCACCGGCGGCGTCCCCCATCTGCAGGATCAGCTTGCCCAGCGAATACAAGGCCTGGCCGTGTTGGGGACGGAGCCGAATCGCACGTTCAAAACTCTGCCGCGCGGCGGTGCGATCCTGGTCCCGCAACAGCGCGACCCCCAACAAGAAATGAGAATCCGGATGGTCGGGGAAATCCGTCACCGCCTGCTGCGCCACCCGTTTCGCCTCGGGATAATTCCGAGACAACTCGTAGGCGCGGATCAAATTGAAGCGGCTCTCGGGCTTACCTGAATCGAGCGCAATCGATTTTTTCAAATAGTCGATCGCCTTGTCGTAACTCGATTTTGTCGATTGCAGGACCCCCAGGTCGTTGTAGACGCTGGCATTGTCCGGCCAATCCTCCAGGATCGACAAGTACTCCCGTTCCGCCGCCGCCGTGTTCTGGGACTCGACCAACTCCCGCGTCAACATGTAACGCGTCGTGGCGAGGTTGCGTTTCCAAGCAGCTGCCAGCGCCGGATCCAGGAGCAATGTCCCGGGCAAACTGGCGGCCCGTTGCTGGTACGCCACCGAATCGCCCTGGAAGGGACGCGCATCGGCCAGGAGCATGTCGACGCTCACCGGTCCTTTGTAAATCATGTCCATTTTGCCCTCGCGATTGACCAGAAAACTGGAGGGCATCGGCAACGGCCGATCGGCGAAGATCAAGACGTCGTGCAGCTTCCGCAGTCGGTCGATCACCAACGGCGGAGCCATCCCGACTTCAAAGGGGATGTTCAGCCGGCGGGCCATCGCTTCGGCCGCCTGCACCGACTTGGGGTCGCCCGATTCCAATTCGTCGATCGAAAGGGCCACCACACGTACTCCCGCCGCCTTCAATTCGTCGGCCCGCGCCACGAATTCGGATAACTCTTGCAGGCAGGGCTTGCACGTCGTCGACCACAGATTGATCAAGGTCACTTGTTGCGAATCGAACAGGATATCGTGCGGCTTTCCATCGAAGCCGTAGTACCCCATTTCCGGTGCGGCAAACGGATAGGCCAGGGGGATGCGATGCCGGCCGTCGCTGGCTGGAACTTGGGGCGGCGAGGGATTCAAAGCCAACTCCCCGCGACGCGGTTCCAACGGAGTCGCGGTCCCGGCCCCCTGCCGCAACTCGTTCAAGCGGTTCAACTCGACCCCGCGAAACTCTTCCTCGGCCCCGGCCCGGTTCGGCCAACGCACCACCACTCGCTCAATCTCACCCACTTCCCCCAATCCAAAATGCAAGTCCAAGGCCGACTGAGATTGGAAGCCGTCTCCCGCCGTGACGGTGCGCAACAGTCGGACCGGCGCGTCCGCCGTCGTTCCCGGCAGGCCCCCGGTCACCACACTGGGCCGCAGATACACCATGACCCGCGCCCCCACCGCATCCGCATTGGCGTCTTGGCCATTGCCGTGCAACCGGAACTGCACAAACCGATTGCCGCTGGCCGACTGGTTGCGGAAGAACCGAATCCGCGGCGCATTCCGATTGGTGATCCACAAGTCCAAATCGCCATCGTGGTCCCAGTCCACCGCCACCAGCGCCCGGCCGTCGTCGTCGACGTCGAGCCCGGTCACGGCGGATACGGTGGCGAATCGATCGCCATCGGTCCCCGTGCCGCGGGTATTTAAAAAGCAACAATTTCTCTCGTGGCTGCTGAACGACCGGCCCTCGGCCATCATCTGAATCAGCTCGGCGTTGGCGTCGGTCGCCACGTAGTCGGGATCTTCGGCTTCATTCTTGCAAGACGACACGACCTGTCGCCACCAGAAACTTCACAAGTCCCCGGTGTCTTCGGTGGTGATAAACCCGTTGGCGACCACCAGGTCATCCCAACTGTCGTTGTTGATATCGACGAACCGGGAAGCCCAGGCCCAGCGGCCGCGGTTGACCGCCGCCTGCAAACTGCGATCTTCAAACTTTTGTACGTTCCCGCTGTCCGACGGGGACTCCCCCATCCCCAAGTTGCGGAGCAGCGTGTTCCCTTTGGCGAATCGGCGGAATTGGTCCAGAATTTCCTGGTCGGTTCCGGGCTTGAACCGGTTCTGATACATGATTCGATTCCCGGCGTACGAAAACATGTTGCTGACATACAGATCCATCCAGCCGTCGTGGTCGAAATCGGCCCAGGAGACGGACATTCCCGAGTTGCTGTCTTCCGCTCCGGCTGGCCCCGCGATGTCGGCAAACCGCCGCTGACCGTTCGCGTCCACATCATTTCGGTACAAATTGTTTTTGCCGTAATCGTTGGCGACATACAAATCGAGATCGCCGTCGTTGTCGATATCTTCCCAACCGCTGGCCAACGTGAACCGCTGATTGTTCTGGTCGAGCCCGACAGATTCGGTCACATCCCGAAAAGACCACGGTCGCTCGGAGGAATTCGCACCGCCGAGTTCGTTGCGCCACAAACTGTTTTCCCCGCCGTTGTTGGCGTCGTACAACAAGACCGGACCGGAAGCGAACGCCATCTCCACGTTGTCCTTCCGCAATTCCGATGCGAGATAGACTCCCGCGTAGAGATCGAGCCAACCGTCCTGATCATAATCGGCCGCCGATAGATTCATCACATCGTCTTGCGAATCCAGCACCGTCCGCAGAGCGAATTTGCCTTGGCCATCCCCCTCGGCCACTATCACACCCCCTACCGCCGCCACGACGAGATCCTTCCGCCCGTCGTTGTTCAAATCGACCAGGAGGGCCGCTCGCGAGTCGACCAGCCAATCGGCCCCCGACTCGGTCGAGACATCCCGCAACGTCCCATCCGGTTGTTGTACGTACAATAGATTCGGAAGTCCGTCCTCCTGGCAGAGGTACAGATCGCTCAGGCCATCTTGATTCACATCCCCGACCGCCATCCCCGGCGTCCCCAATCGGCCGAAGAACATATTGAATTGCCGTCGATCGAGCCAATAGTTGTAGCCCTGCAACAGCTGCGCCTGAAAACTCGGATTCGCCCCCAACGCCGCCGCGGTGCAGTCGGCAAACGTCAGTTCTCCTTTTCGCTCCACCGTCTCAAACGTCTTCGCCTTGAGGCTCACCAGGACCGGTTCCGCGGACCCTGGCTGCCAGAGCGCTTCCCAGAACGAGTTGATCTCGGCGTCCCCTTCCGCCGTCGGTCCGAACACCTCCAGTGTTTGCCGAGTCAACATGCCGCCGTCGCTCCGTTCCTCCACATTGAAGACCTTGATCTTCATGCGGATTTTTTCCACGTCGGTATACGGCCGCAGCAGCTCGTGGAACGCCTCCACAAAGGACTCTCGCCCCGTTCGCATTTCCTCCCCAGCCAGCTCGGGACCAGCTCCGTCGTCCTCGGCTTGCAAGGCCTCCCCGGCGGGCGCGGCGATATCGACCGAGGTGACCCGCGCCAACTCGTCGTCCGCCGTCACTCCCAAGGCGGCCCGCTGCGCGTGGTACACCGCGTCCTGGAACGTCGTCTTCAGCTGTTGGGGACGCAGCCGCCCGACTTGAACCTCCGGGGTGGTGAGAAACTCGACCGCCGCCGCATCCAAGTGCCCGGCGTGCGTCAGGAGTTTCTTGAGCTTGTCAAACTGCTTCATCGCGGCGCTGGAAAACGCTTCAGAACTCCAGCCATCCTCCGCAGGGTTGTCGATTTCACTCCAAGACTCGCATTGTTTCTCCGGAGTGACCCACACCGACGAGCCGTCGACGTTTCGTTGATCCCAGCTACGATTGGCCGCGGGCGTGACCGCACCCAGCGCGGAATTCGCCGAACTCGAATCGTTCCGCGTCGTTTTCCGAGTTCCCGAGTCTCCGCGCTCCGCCTGCCGCAAGTTGCGGTTCATCCATTGCACGTAGCCCCACACCCCCCCGGCCGACACCAAAATCAACACCAACAAGAGCCAAGTCCGACCGGAAAATCCCGAACCGGACGGCGAAGACGAAACCGGCTGGCGCCGCGAATCCGGCTGGCGCGGCGAAAACGGATCCGCAGACTTCGGCCCCGATGACCCAGCCCCCCTGCGCCGCGCCCCTTGGCTCGGCCGTGGACTCGTCTTACCCTGCTTCTTCGACATGTCCCGCTCGCGATCGATCGTTGGTCCCGCAGTCCAGTTCCAGACCTGGCCCGCGATGAACCACAGGAAGTGATTCAATGGATTAGTGCAAACTTTCTCGGCTCCCGGCCGTCGAGTTCATCAGCCAAGTCACAAGAGGATGAATTATAGCTGAGGCGCGGGATCCCGAGTAGCTTTACGCCGCGTTTGTCGTTGATTTACGACACGCTGACCTCTTCCCGTAGAACACTCAGCTGCAGGCGCACGAGGGGGTAGACTGAAGACAGTAGACGGAAGGTCGGAACCTGATTTTCGATGGATCGTGTCACGCGACGCTAATCGTCAGCGGCAGGCACGCGCGGTGTCCCTCCGTGCCGTGTCCCCCAATACCCACCACTCCCCCAATACCCACCCAGGGCCAGATCGAACTCGATCTCGCGGCCGCAGGGACCGTCGGCGAACCATTCTCCGTCCGGAGTCCAGCGATACACCGTTTGCCCCTCCACCCAAGTCCGCAAGGGAATCCCCTGCACCTCGACTCCGTCCCAGGGGGACCATTTCGACTTGGTTTGTTGTTCCGCGTTGCGGATCACGCGGCGGCGGTGCAGATCGACCAAGACCAAATCGGCGGAGTACCCCGGAGCGATTTGTCCCTTGTCGACGATATTCCAGACGCGCGCCGGCGCTTCGCACATCGCCTGCACCACGCGCGCCAATGAAATCCGCCCGCGGTGCACTTCGGTCAGCATCAGCGACAGCGAATTCTCGACCGCAGGCAAGCCCGACGGACATTGCGGATAGGGGAGCCGTTTTTCCTCCAGAGTGTGCGGAGCATGGTCGGTGGCGATCACTTGGATCTCTCCGCCGGCCAGCGCCTGCCACAGCCGCTCCACGTCCGCCGCCGTCTTGAGCGACGGATTCATTTTGACCAGCGCCCCCAGCCGGGGATAGTCGTCGATCGTGAACAGCAGGTGGTGCGGGCAGACTTCACCGGTCAACAGCCCGTCGTGAGGGTGCAACAGGTCGACTTCCGCACCGGTCGAAATGTGCAACACGTGGAACGGATGCCGATGCCGTCGGGCCAGATCGGTTGCCCGCCGGGTGGCGATCAACGCCGCCTCATGGTCGCGGATGCGACTGTGCACCGCCACATCCGTCGACTCGCGCCAACGCGCTTGATTCCGCCGCACGGTCGACTCGTCTTCGCAATGCGCGCAGATCGGCAGTCGCGTCTCGGCAAAGATCCGCTCCAGCGCGTCCTGCCGGTCCACCAACAAGTCGCCCGTGCTGCTGCCGATGAAGATCTTGATTCCCGGCGTGCGGGTGGCCCGCTTCAGCTCTTCCAGGTTGTCGCACGTCGCGCCGATGTAGAACCCGTAGTTGACCAGCGACTTGTTCCGCGCGATTTCCAGCTTTGCCGCCAGTTGCCCCCGATCGGTGGTTGTGGGGATCGTGTTCGGCATCTCCAGAAAACTGGTCACACCTCCCCGAGCACAAGCTCGCGTCGCGTGCCACAAGTCCTCTTTGTGAGTCAACCCCGGCTCCCGAAAATGCACCTGGTCGTCGATCACGCCGGGCAGCAGGTGCAGTCCGCTGGCATCCACCACCTCGTCCGCCGGCGCGGTCCGCGGGGGGTCGACATCCAGGATCCTCGCTCCGTCCAACAGGAGCGATCCACGTCGCAATTCCCCGGCGACGAACATCTCGGCATTCTGAATCAAAGTTCTCATCAAACGATGCTCGGCGCGTTTTTCCCAGCGAATGCATTCCCCGGCGGAACTTTTGGCCGCCGCCAGGGTTCATGGTATAGTGGCAAACTCAAGATCGAAATTGGCTGTTTGCATTGTAAACCACCCCGACCCGTTTCGAGGATTCAGCATGAAATCAAGATCCCTGCTCCTGACGCTCGGGATTGCCGCAGCGACCGTGCTCGGCACCCGCAGTTTAGCTCCGGGACAAAATCCGGACGCACCGCGCATCGATTGGGCCCAGCGGATCGCTGCGCAGGTCGACGAAATCCTCGCCGCACGCAACGCCGCCGCGTCCTCGAATTCCACGGAGACGCTCGAGCCGGCAGTCTGGACATCACCCGCCGGGCTGCAAGAACCGGAAGCCCCCCGCAAGACGGTGCGGGACAAGCCAGAACAAGAAAAAGCCGAATCCGCAGCGCAAGCGAAAAAGAAGCAGGCCGCAGCCCAAAAGAAAAAGGCTGAACGCGCGAAAAAGGTAGCTCAGGCCAAACAAAAAGCAGCAGAACTCGCGAAAAAGGCAGGGCTTGCGGAGAAGATCGAACTCGCCAAGAAAAATGAGCTAGTCAAGCAACTGGAACAAACGAAGCAAGAGGCCCTCGAAAAAACCAAAGGCGCCCGGGCCCAGTTGCTGGCCGCCGTCGAAGCCGAGAGAAAACAGGCCGCCGTACAGGCCGAACGCCTGGCGCGCGTCGAGAAAGATCGAGCAGCCGCGCGAGCGGCACAGGCCGAAGTCGCTCGCCAACGCGAACAGCAGCTCCGCGTTCGA
>JBGSLW010000390.1:0-5083 GCA_041740495.1 Pirellulaceae bacterium | reverse complement strand
CGACCGCAGCGGCGAGGTCTTCGTCGTCGCACCCGAACCCGCGTATCGGCTGGTCGCGACGCACCAGCTCTCGGCGCCGCTGATGGCCACCCCCGCCGCCGGCGACCGCTTCCTCATTTTCCGCGCCGGCGACTCGCTGCTCCGCGTGCAGAAAAACTAGCGGCCTTCCCGCTCCCAGCTTCGCGCAGAAACAGCGGAGGGCCGGCGTCTGGAATGCCGACCCGCTACCTTCGGCAGAACCGCTATATCGCGTGTCCACGCCGGGCCTCCGCCGAAATTCGGAAATAAATCGGCGCGACGCACGCAAACTTTTCGTCGGGACCTAGAGTTTGCGATCCATGGGCGCCCCGGTGCGATTGCCGGCCGCCACAAATTTGCACAAGGACATGTTGATGCTTGCCAAGGTACGGCCGTTTCTCGTGGCGCTACCCCTGTTGCTGGCGGCGCCCTGCCGCGCGGATATCGTGATCAATTGGTCGGATGCCTCGGTTTCGATCAACGTGACCGATGCGCAAAGCGCCACCATCACCGGGATGACAACCGGCGACATGGCGGTCCCGTTTCTGGCGACCATCACGTCGGTTGGCAGTCCGCAACAGATATCGCTGCTGGGGCCGCTGGGCGATTTCGCGAATCCGCTCAATTTGAACCTGCCCGCGACGCGAACGGCGTCCACCCTCATGACCGTGGAAATATCGATTCCCGGTTATGTGATGGTCAACCCGACGTTCGACTTGTTGGATATCGACGCCGCGGCGTCCACCAACCCGCCCTTCGCCAGTTGGCAAGACCAAATCACGTTCCTCGATCCCGGCCCGGGAATCAGTTACACGCCGGTGGTTCCAACCCGATACCAGATTGCCGGCAATCAAATCACTGCAGTGCTCGGTCCCAATATCGCCAACGCCAGTACCGCAGCCAATGTGAACGTCGCCATGACGGGGATCGCGTCCACGATTCGCTATGCCTACGGCCCTGGTCCGTTGGACCAGTTGGGCCAGAATCAACGTCACGGCATTTCGAATATTACGATCCAAGCTCTGGCGATTCCCGAACCGGGGAGCGCCTGCCTCTGCCCTTGGGCGGCAATCGCCCTCGCCTGGGCTCGCCGGCGTCGTTCGAGTCGTTCGTAGGCGGCACGATTTCTTCTTCTGGCCGCTGCGTTCTCGTCCGGTCCAGCAGTACGAGTTCACGGGGTGGACTACGTGTGTTCCCGTCGAGAGCGCTGCAATGGATCGACGTTCCAAATCGGTTCAAACTCAGCCTAGGTGTTCGTGCGTGAGCCGCCATTCACCCAGTGGCGATGATCGAGAATCTACTGTCAAAACGCGCACCAATCGCCACGTCGGTGCTTCCGTTTGTGCACGCCCGTCATGGGCGTGATTTTATGGGGTCCTGTACGAGACGGCACGACGGTGGAACAGATTTAGTGCCTGGGCAAACTCCACAAAATGCTTGTGTACGTCGGTCACTCGCCCGAGACGCATCGCATGTTCTTTCAATGCCGAACGACCAACGTAACCCCGCCGCGGCCAAGATCCTTTGATTTCAAACTCGGCCGCATCCGCCGCTCGGGTTCACCGTGCTATTCGGCGTCTTGGTGCACCTCAGCGCCGCGCAGTCAATACAAAGTGCACTGGGTCGCCAACACAGACGGTGCCTGTTTGCACCACCGTTCCATAGACGCCCGCGTTGTTCCCGTTCAGCCGCACGACTGCCTTCATGACCCGCGCATCTTGTGTCGCCGTGTCTGGATCCAGGTTGATCATCATACAGCGAACATCCCGCGCCGTGACGCTCACGGCCGGCCTTGGCTCGCGGGTGCCGAATACCAGTGTTCCGCCGACCCACCCATCCTCGTGAAATATCCCAAGGTCCTGAGTTTCAAGAAAAATGTTGGCTCGAAATCGCCGGCGATCGAGTTCCACTCCCACGTCGCGACCGATACCAGCAATCGTCGCCCTGCTAATCACGGACACCGAGGCGTCGTCGAAGATGCCGTGCCGAAGGTTCATCAGTTCGACGCCGCTCCCGAGTCGCTCGGCGATCTCGTTCTGGAGTTCTGGGCTGCGAAGCTCCAATTGCCTCCGGGCCGGTGTGCAGACATGAGTCGGCAAGGGTTCGCCTGTACTGTCGTCAAGACCGAACGGGCGGTACAGAAGGAGTTCCGCGAGGCGGCTCGCGCTAACCCAAGGGAAATCGCTTTCATCTCCTAAACGCCGGAAGGCGAACCGCCGATCACCCGCAAAACCGTGCCACCCGAGAAACGCCGATTCCGTCACACAACCCGCCATCGACTTGACGGGATACCGCACCAGCTCGCAGACACGCCCGATTTGAATCATCTGGTAGTCAATCTACGTTCCACGGGAGCAACCCCCCGATGGCGCACCTCGGTTTCGAGGGACCGCCGGCGCTGGGCATCCGCGCGAACAAACGCTCATGAGTCGCAGCCACAGTCGCCACCACAACCAGTCGCCTCCGTCCCATGAGGGCAGCTTCCGGATCCCGCCAGGCCGAATGATACGATGAACCGCGCCGCGGTCAACCAAGGTTTTGAACCGTTCTCCTTTCGACTGGACCACCGTGATAGTCACCTGGCCCGTCTTGCTCGTGTGAATATCCCGTACGATGCCGTTCTTTCCTTTGTGGGTGCCGCCAATAACCTTGCACCTTGCCCCATCGTTCAATGGCCCAAGCGGGTTGGACTTCCTGTTGGGTGTTGCCTTGCGCGTCATGCCCCCGATTCCGTACATCATCGACGCAACCACGATCACAAGGCCTAGGAGGGCGAAGAGCAGCGACGGCATGCCGTCCCACACGTTGGTTTCCAATCGAGACCGCGATGGGTCGCTGCGGACGTAGCGAACGGCGATCAGGTCACCGGGCTTGAGTTTGCCTGCCGATCGAACGCGCCCCGTGCCTGTATGAATGTTCCCAGCGGCGTCCGAGTATTCAAATCGGACCACATATTTTGGACCGAACTTGCCGCCGAGATTGTCAATGACTGGGGCGGTCACGACTGTTGCCTGCACAAGCTTCCCATCGAGCAGATACGGCAGGTTGGAACGTGCCGGGAACGCGAACAGCAAGAAACCGCAACCCAGCATCGACCAGAGGATCGCCAGACCGATCTTCGGCGCACGATTGACGAACGAAACCCAAGTTCTTAGCGTCTGCCGTTGCATGACATCACCTGCGGATTTAGTTCGTCGCCGATCAAGTCACCGTTCACAAGCCCGGGGTCTGACGCGTTTTTCTGCTGATTTGGCAAGCGCAATGCGATAACATTCTCCGAAAAACGGGTCTGACCCACTAGAACGTGAGCCCAACGTAGTCCACCCCGTGAACACTTACCACCGGAAACAACAGAGGTAACAGAGCAATCTCCGTTGACTCCGTTTCCTCCTGTTCCAACCTGCCCGGGGAGGGCTTCCGGCCCCCCGTCGTTAACGCCCCGTCCACGGGAAGTGGTACTCGGGGTTGGCGGGGTCGAAGTCTGCTTCCGTCAGTCCGACATTGAGTTGCAGTTCCGCGTACTGATAGCGTTCGATCAGTTCCGGCTCCGTCCCCGCGGCCTCGGGCCAATCGTAGCTCTCATAAGCAACCGGTACGTTGAGCGCGTCGTCGAGCAAAATCCGGGCGATGTGAAAATCGAGATGCGGGTGTTGCTGGGGGTGCTTGATCTCGATCTGGGTCGCCGGGTGCCCGTTGACGGTCAGCTGGCGATTGACGGTGACCACGCAGTCCTTCATCCGCGTATCCCGTTCTCCCTTTTCGATCATTCGGCGGATCATCGTTTCGATTCCGATTTCCGTAATCGGGAATCGATTGCCGCGCATCGCCAACATGCTGGTGGGAGCGAGATGCACGGTGGCCAACCCCAGGAGCCCCCCTTCGTGGGCGGTCAGTCGTCCGTCGTTGCGGCCGGCGACATAGATCACCTCCCTCCCCGCGACGGATTCGGGGACTTGAAATCGCATGTACACACTGAACGGAATCGGTGGGTCACCGCGGCGGCCGGATTGTCGGATCTTGAGAAAAGCCTGTTGTTCCTCGGCCAGCGTATCGCCGACGCGTTCTTGCTTGATGAACACGGCGGTGTAGTCCTGCACGTTCTCACGAAAGTAGTCCAGCGCGCTCTTGGCGACGTCGATGGCGGGGCCCAGGGGATGTTCTCCCTGGGTCGATGGACGATCGAGCCGGGCGGTGAGCGAGTCGCTGGTTCGTCCGCCGCCCGGCGCGTCGCCGCCGATCTGCAAGCCCGTTCCCCCGAGTTGCGGTCGCAACCACCGGTCGAGTCCGCGTCCGGCCCACCACACCAACGCGATCCCGACCGCCAGGCAAACGAGGCGCGGGGCGCAGCGGCGGGGAGCGAACGTCGATTTCGACGAGTTCGGCTCGGGGGGAGGCGATGGCGGCGAGTCTGGCGACATGACGGTTATTGTGCCGCGAACAATTCGGCGTATTCCAGAACCCACGTATCGATCCACTGCTCCAGTTGCTCGACGTCGGCAGATTCGATTTCCTGGTAACCGTTGCGCGAGAAGAGTTCCCGGTTGCGCACGGTCCCTTTGGCGAACAGGTCGACCAGTTGCAGCGAGGAAAGGGGGCGGACGAAAATATCCAAACGGCTGTATGCGCGGCGTCCCGGGCTGAGTTGATCGTCGCGGTAGATTGCCGCACCCCAACCGCGTTCCCCGTACAGCACTTCGAACTCGAACCCCGGAAAATGCTCGATCAACTTCCGAATCGAACGCTCGATATGTTCGGAGAGGTGCAATCGAAGTTCGTTGTGCCGCGTCCGCAGTTCGGACTCGGTCATCCGTCGTTGTTGCGCGGCCTCACGGTCGTGCGCCCGCCGCTGTCGGCCGCGCTCGATCGCTGCTTTGAGTTGATCCTCAAATTCCATGGGGGAAGGGGCGATTCCTCTAGGACGATGTTTCGTCCGCATCAGAATCGCGTTTGTTGAAAAACTGAGCAAGGTCGGAGAAGGATCGCATCGGCGCTTTGCCTTCGATCATCTCTTTCGTGATCGGTGGCGCGGGCTTGGGGGGTTTGCGGATCTTCTTGGGCGGGATGC
>JBGSLW010000389.1:0-15087 GCA_041740495.1 Pirellulaceae bacterium | reverse complement strand
TTTACCCCTTCCATACCGCTCGCCGGAACCGCGAAGTCTTGTTCCGGCCTACCGCCTGCGGTAGCTCGTATCGTTTAACGGCGAGCCGAAGGCGACGCCTTTACCCCTTCCATTCCGCTCGCCGGAACCGCGAAGACTTGTTCCGGCCCACCGCGACCGGAACGGGCCCGTAGGCGGCTTGAGTTGACCTTCTTACAATTGCCACCTAAAGTAAGGATCCGTGGTGCGGATCGCCGCGATTCTTGCGGATTCTTCTGAGCAAATTCGACTGGCGGGGGTAGGTTTGCGCCTGCGTAAACTCCATCCTTGTATAAAATAAGGTGATGGGAATCCAGGGCTGCTCAGGGGGGTGGGTCGGCGCTGGATGTACGCCATGCGGAATCGAATGTTGTAGAAGCAGGACAAGTGCGATTCTGCCAACGGAGCAGAAGGATGAAGGGGAAGGCAGGAAATGAGTAGCAAACAACTGGAATCGGACGCCGTCTCGACGACCAATGAGATTCCGTCCTTGGCGGACAAAGATGGGGCCTCGGACGACCTGTTGCAGCGGTTTATCGGCCGGCGGGAGGAACGGGAAGTCGACAAGTATTTCCGGGCACTGGTCAAACTGGAGGGGAGCGACCTGCACATGAAGGTCGGTCGGCCGCCGACGATCCGGATCCATGGAACGCTCAAGGCGCTCAACCGCGGTCCGGTGGAATTGGAGGAGATGTGCCGGCTGCTCTTCCCCATGATGGATACGCGTTTGCGGAAGATTTTCGACGAGACCGGGGGAGCGGACTTCGCCTACACGATCGACGTCGACGGGGTGGAGTGGCGGTTTCGCGTCAACATGCTCCAGCAACTCGGCCGGATCGGCCTGGTCGCTCGGCGCGTCAATAATCACATCCCGAATTTCGAGGGTTTGCACCTGCCTCCGTCGATCGAGAAACTTTGCCACCTGGACCAGGGGATGATTCTCTTGGCGGGCGTCACCGGTTCCGGGAAAAGCACGACCATCGCGTCGATGCTCAACTACATCAATCGCCGCGAGATCTGCCACATCCTGACGCTGGAAGATCCGATCGAGTTCGTCTTTACGGAAGACAAATGCTTGATCAACCAGCGCGAAGTGGGGATCGACGTCAAGGACTTCTCGATCGGGATGAAACATGCGGTGCGGGAAGACCCGGACATTATCCTGGTCGGTGAGATGCGGGACGAGGAGACGTTTTTGACGGCGATTCACGCGGCGGAGACCGGGCACTTGGTATTCGGCACGATCCATGCCTCGAGTTCCCCGTCGACGATCGGCCGGATCTTGGACTTGTTCCCCGACGAGATGCATTCGGCGATTCGCAGTGCGATCGCGATGAATATGCAGGCGATTATCGCCCAGAAATTGCTCCCCTCGATCAAGCCGGGCGCGGGGCGGGTGCCGACTTGCGAGATCATGACGTTCAACCCGATCATTCGCAAGTTGGTGTTGGAAGAGCAGGATCACAAGTTGGCGGATGCGATTCGGATCGGGGCGGAGGAGGGAATGCAAGACTTCACCATGAGCCTCCGGGATCTGGTCAACAACGAGTTGATCGATCGTCCGACCGCCTTCCAGGTAGCGCCGAACAAGGAAGCATTGAAGATGGCGCTCAAAGGAATCAATGTGTCGCAACCTGGGATCTTGTGATGAGTGTGTGTGCGGCGAGCGTTCGAGCGGCGGCGATTCTGGTTCTGATTCTCCCCGGCCTGGCCTGGGGTCAAGGCGGACCGGAGCCAACCGACGAAATCTACTTCCTACCCTACGGCGCTCTCGCCTGGTGGAAGCTGGCGCTGTTGGTGCTCTGCTGGTGCATTTGGCTCCGATTGACCGACTGGGTGAACCAGGACGCGTATAAGTTTCAGACTCGTACCAATCTCCCTGCCGCGGTGATCAATCCGGTGATGGTCGGTGCGTTTTTTGTGGGCTTGGCGAGCGTCCTGTTTATTCCCTTTTTCTTGGCGGGATTCCCCTTGTTCTTGGTGGGGTGTTTTGCCCCGTTTTTCGGCTACTTGTTCATGCGGAACAGCCGCATGCCCGAGCACCTGACGGCGTTCACCCGGTCGCACTTGAGTCGCAAAGTCAGCGGGGAGCAACCGTTGGTGAAAGACGCCAATTTGGACGCCGAGTGGCCGCCGATCAAATTGGAAGCTTCGGGCAGCGAACAGGTCGCCCAGACCAACCTCATCAAGGCTCGCCAGGCGTGCGATTGGGTCATACTCCGCAGCTTGATTTACAACGCAATGTCTTCACGAGCCGATACGCTAGTGGGCCGTCGCACCAGCCAGGGTGGCCAATGGCGGAAGCGAATCGACGGCGTCTGGCACGTCTTGGCGCCGATGGACCCGCCGATGGCCGAGGGTAGTTACCTGGCGCTCAAGCATCTGGCGGCGATTAGTCCCGCCGATCGTTCGGCCCGGCAAACCGGCCATTTTACGGCGCGGATGACCGAGGCGAATCGTTGTGAGATCGCGTTCGTCCGCGATCCCAAATCCGAAACCGTGCAAATCAAATTCATCCAACCGAAGAAGCTGGCGCTGATGGTCCCCGATCTGGGGATGTTTCCCGACGATATTGCTCGATTGACCGCGACGATCAACAGCCCAGGTCTGGCGATCATCTCAGCGCCCCCCGGGGAGGGACTGAGTACAACCTGGTTTGCGGTGTTGATGCACGCCGATCGGGTCACCAAGGATTGGGTGGCGTTGATCGATTACAACGAGAATGAAACCCAGGTCGAGAACATCGAGCCCAACGTCTACGACTCGCGCAAAGGGCAGCGTCCGATCGACATCCTTCGCAGTATTCTGTTGAAGCAGCCGGAAGTCTTCGTCGTCCCCGCGGCGGTGGACGGCGATTCGCTAGGGGCGTTCATCGAACAGGTACTCGAAGAGCACCGCGCTCTTTTCACGCGGACGGTCGCTAATTCGGCAGCCGAAGCCCTGCTGGAGGTAATGCAGCGAGCCCCCGACAAGGCGGCGTTCGTGCAGGCCTTGACGTTGGTCACGTCCCAGCGACTGGCGCGTCGGCTCTGTGACAAATGCAAGCAGCCGATGCCCGCCACCCCGGACTTGATTCGCAAGTTGGGAGGAGATCCTGGCGCGCCCCCCGTGATCTACGCGGCGTACAAGCCGCCCGATCCCCCGCCCGTCGACAAGAAGGGGAATCCGATCGAAATCAAACCGTGCAGCAAGTGCGCCGGCGTCGGATACCTGGGCCGATTCGCTTTGGTGGAGCTGCTGCAGGTGGACGACGCGTTGCGCCAGGTCTTGTTGCGGAAACCGGACGCGGCGACGATCACCCAGTTGGGCTTGGTCAAACCGGGGCGTTCCGCGATGCAGCTGGGACTTCGGCACGTCCTGGCCGGCACGACGTCGCTCGCCGAAATCCAACGGGTCTTTAAACCAGCCAAGTGATCAGCGCTCCTATGTCGAATGCTCCACAACCCGCGCCGGCCGTCGTCATTCCCCCGATCAAATTCATCGCGGATGGGCCCACCGAGGCGATCCGCGCTGCGAATCTGGAGGCGGTGCTCCCGGCCCCCGGCTTCCCGACGATGGCCCTGGTGATCGCCGACGCCCTGGTGAAACGGGCCGATGTGGTCCTGCTGGATTTCACGGTCAACGGAGTCGGCGTCCGCTTTCAGATCGATGGCATCTGGCACGCGCTCCCTTCACTCGATCGCGAGTCGGGCGACTTCATGCTGGCCGCCCTGAAGCGGCTGGCCAACCTCAACATCGAGGAGCGCCGCGCCAAACAGCAAGGGCAATTTACCGCCGAGTTCCTCAAGAAGCGGTTCCGATGTCGGATCGTCTCTCAAGGCGTCGCCACGGGGGAACGCGTGGCGATTTACGCCGAACGCAAGAAGCCGCCCACCGATACATTGGACGAGTGCGGCATGCGGCCCGGCCTGGTGGAAAAAACCAAGCTGCTGCTCCAACGCACCCACGGATTCTTCCTGGTCAGCAGCTTGCCTGGCGACGGTTTCACTACCTCGTGGCGCGCCGCCCTCAACGCAACCGACCGGTTCATGCGGGACTACTTCGTGATCGAAGATGCCCACAAGCGAGAACCGGATATCATCAACGTCACCAGCGTCACCTACGATAGCAAGGCGGGCCAGGACCCGACCTCCATCCTTCCCAGCTTGTTGTTGCGCGAACCTCACGCCGTGGCACTGAACGAACTAGTCAGCGGGCGGGTGATCGACACGTTTTGCGACTTGGCCAACCGGGATGACAAACAAATTCTGGGGCGGATTCACGCCAAGAACTGCATCGATGCCGTGATGCGGGTGTTGGCGATGAAGCCGACATTCGACAAGTTCGCTACGGCGCTCATGGGAGTGATCTGCCACCGGCTGATCCGCAAGTTGTGCGACCAATGCAAGCGACCGTATCAGCCCGCCCCGCAATTGCTAACGCAGCTCGGTTTGCCGCCGGGCCGCGTCGCCAGAATGTACGATAAATACGAACCGAGGCCGGAAGAATTGGTCGATGAACAGGGACGGCCGATCGTGCCCGAACCATGCACGGCTTGTGGCGGCGTCGGTTTCATGGAACGGACCGGAATCTACGAGCTGTTGGTCGTCAACGACGCGTTTCGCGACGCGATCCGCACGCAACCCAAACCGGAGACGCTGCTGGCGATCGCCCGCGAAGGGGGATTCGTCACGATGCGGGAAGAGGGAATTCTCTTGGCCGCCAAAGGGATCGTTTCCGTCGATGAACTTCGCCGTGTCCTCAGCAAGTAACCGTGTCCTGAGCAAGTAACCGTGTCCCGAGCCATTGAGCCCGCAAACACATCCGCCAATTCCAGGGGAGACCCGGCATGACCGGACTCATAATTGTCGCCGTTTTCACGTTGGCATTTCTGATGATCGCCACATCCGTTTGGCTATCTGGCTTTTGGAGCGGCGTCATTACCTTGATCAATTTGATATTATCCGGCCTGATCGCGACGTCGTTCTACAACCCATTGGCGTTGGGGTTCGCTCGGCGTTCGCCGAATGTTGAATCGGGTGCGATCGCCGAATTCCTGGCGATCTGGTTGTTGTTTGTGCTCAGCTTTCTACTCCTCCGGATCTTCGCTGAGCTCCTTACGCGGCATCACCTGGTCCTGGAGACGTGGACCGACC
The DNA here is from genome assembly GCA_041740495.1 of Pirellulaceae bacterium. Lineage (GTDB taxonomy): Bacteria > Planctomycetota > Planctomycetia > Pirellulales > Pirellulaceae > JANMEB01. The sequence continues at coordinate 9,934 of JBGSLW010000389.1, read as the reverse complement.
TGATTGGCCGGACGCTGGTGGCGCCCGCGGTGTCGCTGGTATTCTGCAGTTTCGTGCTCTTCACATTTCATCTGGCGCCGATGCCGATCGAGGGCTGGTGGCACGACTACTTCGACCGGGGATCCGGCGGTTTTGGTTTATCCTTGGACCGCGGTTGGGGTGGGTATTGCCGCTACGCTTCGCAAGGTCCGCTCAGCGAGAACCGCTGGATGGGGCCGACGTTGGCGTACGCCGGGCGGGTGTATAACGATGGGGGCGAAGAACAAGTCGACTTTGGCATTGGAAAAAACCTCCGCATCCCGACCGGGGTTCGATTTTCTCCCCGCGTCCTGCCGCCGCTGGATGATTTACGGCGGGCGATGGCGAGATTCCGAGGGATGGTGGCGAGCCACCAGGAGACCTACGACTCGAATTTCGTGGAGTCGCAAGGAGGGTTGTCCGCGAGTGAAGCGGAGCGTCAGCGGGAAGCGGCCAAAGGTCAACTGCAAGAGCTCACCGACGATATTCGCAATAGCGTCCAGGACCGCGCCTTCGGGCTATTCCAGCAAGAGTGATCACGCTCGCCAGGGGCATGGAATTCCGCGGTCGACAGGACTGCGGCCTCGCAAGCCTGTTGCACTTGGGGGCTCGTTCAATCCTCCCAACGCGAGGCCAATTCGGCGAAGTTCAACTGCTGATCGCCATTCGCGTCCAAGGCGTCGAATCGAGGGCGGAGCCGCCGCGAAATCTCATCGGCGGCGATCCGACCGTCGCGATCTTGATCGAATTGGTCCCACCATCGCACCAAGCCGACGTGGCGCCGCAAGTCCAGCCGCGACCGGCCCGGATCGCGGTCGCGGGGAACCGCGATGTCGAAGTATCCGATCATCATCTCCTCGTACGTTTGGTCCCCCCAGCGGACCGTTGCATTGGGGTTGGGGTTGTGGACGTTTTGTGCTGAATTGTCGTATTCGGCCACGCAACAAATCCGATCGCCGGAACCCAACGAAATCGGCTCGGCCAGCCGGTACGACGTCTGCCAGTTGAAGTCATACGCCGGAACTTGGAGCAAGGGCTGTAGGCTGCCGTCCTCCCGCTGGAGTTCGTAGCGGAAGGACTTCCCGCGCAGGTGCATGTGCGGCATCATTCCCAGCAGCAAGGCGTCGTCCAGACGCCGATGGGAAAACGAGGTGACGCGGTGCGCCGCGGCTTGCGGCGGAATTTCCAGCTGCCTCCGCAAGGCGCTCGTCGTCACCACTTCGCGCTCGATCGAGCGTTCGTCCGCCAGCAGAAGTCCGATCTTGCTGTGGTCGGTCTGCTCGGTTCCGATCGGTGTGTAATGGACTTGGAATAGCAGACGGCTGCCGCGCGGAATACGTTTGGCCATCCCGGCTGGAAACGGCGTGGCGACCAATCCGGGCACATAACCCGCCAGGTACCCGTCAATTCCCTCCAGCTGCCCGATCGACTCGGATTCGGGTTGGTTCGTGACAAACGCCAGGATATGGTGCACGACACGATGGTTGCCCGGCAGCAGTTGAACGCCTTGGACCCATGTGTCTTCGGCGAAGACATGGTCGGATTCGAAATAGAGGTACTCCACATCGCCGTGGGCCGGAATCGTCACCGGGCGAGGGGAGACTGGCAATATCAAATCGGGTTCGTCTGGCAGTTGCCAACCGGCGATGAGCGATTCCGGCGCCGGCCAGGCGCCCGGGTCCCCTAGCGGTGCGCCGGCTTGGACCCAGGCGGCGATCTGCGCTTTTTCTTCGGCGGTCAGCCGCCGTTCGTTGGCGAAATTCCCCACGCCCGGGGCGGCCTGCCAGGGAGGCATCCGCCCTTCCTGCACCACCTCGTTGATCATCTCCGCCCAACCGGCGACCTCGTGCGGATCGGTCATCGCGAACGGACCGATCTCGCCTGCGCGGTGGCAGGCGACGCAATGTCGATTGAGAATCCGGGCGGCTTGGACCGCCCATTCATTTGTGCCGGAGGCAGCTTGCTTGGCTCTGCCGATCAGGCAACCCACCGCCGGAACATGCGTCACCGCGACGGAACGATCGGCCAGAACATCCTCCAGGGCGGCCCGCAACCAGGACTCAGAGGGCTCGGCCTTGGAGTACCCAATCCCGAACTGATCGTCGATCCGGCCGTGGTAGCAGACTCGTCGCTCGCGATCGAGCACGAAGGCCTCAGGGGTCCGCGTGGCAGCCAGGCGATCGGCGAGTTGATTACTGGAATCCAGCACCAGCGGGATCTGCAACCCGTGCTCGGCAGCATAGTCTGCGACCTCGGCGGCCGAATCTTGTGAGTTGGAGAAGACCGCAAAGAATTTTGCCTGCGGCAGCGCCTCGGCCAATTGTTGAACTTGCGGCCCGTAGTGTTTGGCCAACGGGCATTCGGTTCCCAGGAAGACCAGCACGACCGGTTGCTCGGCCGGAATCTCGTCGAGCGACCATTGGTTGCTGGCCAGATCCCTCATCTCCAGATGTTGGACGCTCCGTCCCAAGGCCTGGTCCTGCTGGGCGGAAAGATCATTTGGACTTATGCCAAGGAGCGTTAGACAAGCCGCCAACCATATTGCCCGCTCGAGCGGTTCTCGGCGGAAAAAGGAAAAAGCAAACGAAGCGGCAATGATTTCCATAGAAATCCCTCGGTTGTGAAGCAACTTGGGCTATCGGATAATACTCGGGATCGTGCTGCCAAGTCAAAACGGGGAACGAATCTCGGCCACTCCCTGCTGGATTGCGCTGGGGACTCCTGGGACAAATCCGTTTGGAAAACCTGCGTCTGAATGGTGCGGCCGACCTCGAATAACACCCACTGCAAATATGGAGGCAACGCATGTCAGTCGGCAAAACTCGTTCGTCCGCATTCGGTCGGGTGGTGATGGCTCTTGGCGGCTGGTTGTTTCTGGCATCCCTCGTGGTCCGTGGCCAGGATGTATCGGCGTTGCTGGAGTTGAGCGAACGACAGACGTTTTCCGACAAGCCGCTGCGGCATTGGACCAGTTCCGATGGAAAACACTCGGTTCGCGCCCGGCTGATCGCTGCGGAAGGCCCCAAGTTGTTGCTGGAGTTGGACGACGGAAAGAGGGTTTCGATTCAATTTTCGGAATTGTCCCTGGAAGATCAAAGTTATGTCGCCCAGTCGCGGACTCCGGATATCTTGGAAATCATGGGCCTGGGGATGGACCGCGGTGCTGCGGAAGAAGGATCGGGGGATTCCGATCCAGCCCAGAGTCGGGCATCGTTAACCCAACTACGGGAGATCGGTTTGCAGGCCAAGGCGCCGCTCGACTTATCCGCGCAACGATGGCAGCTGCCGGATAGCGTAGCGATCAAGTCATTCTCGGTGAGGTCCTACAGTTTCCAAGCATCCGCCGCGCGAATTTCTTCGACCGCAGACGACAAAATCTGCGCCATTTCGATTCAGGATCCTTTTGGCGGCGGGGATAGCGATCATCCGAAAAGTTGGGTGACCATCGTCGATCTTCCCAGCGGGGAAACGATGGCGGAGATCGCCTTGCCCACCGAGCATTCGATCGTGGATGACATCCACGGCAACGGATCGTTGCTTGCCGTTTTTGACGAGGTTGGGTCGCCGTCAGGTTCGCAGATTCAAGTCTTCCAGTTACAGCAAGATCAACTCCACCTGGTCCACGCCTGGAATCCGGCTGGAGCGACCAGTGTTTTCCGCAATCCCCAGGGTCTTCGGTTCTTGGCCAACGGCGACTTGTTAATGGATGTGATGGATCGATTGGTCGTCTGGCAATTGCAGCCCTTGGCCGCCAAGTACTGGCTCCCCAAGAATCAGGACCGCTGGCAACTGGCCCCCGATCGGGTTCACTGCCTGGTGGAAACTGATGCTCGACTCTTCGAAGTCGATCTGGTCCGCGGTGTATGTACGGGGGAGTGCAGGCGAGACCCTCAAGGGGCGAAGGTCAAGTCGCTAGATGGCACGCGACAAGCTGGTTTCGAGAACCAGGTCGTGACGATCGAGACGGTGGATGGCACGACGCGCGATTCGTTCTACGTGCCGAACTTGTGGCCGGATGTGAAGGTCTTTTGGATCGATGATCGCTTTCTGCAATTGAAATACGGCCGTGGATGGATGATTGTCGACTCCCTCCATCGGGTTGCATTGGCGAGCGTACAATTCCCCGGGTCGATACGCGCCGATGGGTGGATAAGCAACTCGGAGTCGCAAGACGGGATGCACCGACTTGAGATTACCCGGCCGAATGCAAATATGCGGGGGAGATTGGACTGGGCCGGCTTGGCCGACCGGCTTCCGCTGCAGGGAGACCAGTTATTGGTATTGCATCCCGGCGACCGTGTGCGGTTGGAGGTAAATCTGACTTCCGACCCGAGTGAAAAGGCGGAAGCGACGAACGCCCTGCGCGCCTTATTGGCAGCCCGCGGCGTGGTCGAGAATTCCGGAGCGGCCCAGGTCCTTTCGGCTCGGTCGACGATCGAAACCGAAACGGTGCCGTATCGCGCTTTTCATGCGCCCCCTTGGAGTGCGGCCGAGAAAGTGACCGTGAGGACCACGGTCAACCAGCTGACGCTGACCGAAGGGGATGAAATCCTCTGGACGCGTTCCAGCCGATCTGGGCCTGGGTCGGTGTTGGTGTTGCAGGAGGGCGAAACCGCGCAACAGGCCGCAAACCGGGCCGTTTCGACCGGCCAACGATTTTGGTTGTCACTGCAAATTCCCCAGCATGTGGCGCGGCACCCGCAGAATCGACCCTGGTTCCAGCTCCAGGACGTACAGGGTGTTCTGCAGGAGGTCCGTTAAACACCACAAGCCGGCGTGACCGCCGGCTTGTAGAGTGGTTACGAACGGTTCAGACTTCTTAGCGTTTCCATTCCACGCCGAACGAGAAGCCGGCGGTCATCATCGATTCGCTGTACAACCCCGGGAATCCGCCGGCACCCAGCGACGAGTTCGGGTTGAGCGTCGTCGTCAACGTGTTGGCTCGGGCGATCCCGTCCCACATGTACAAGACTTCGGCGCCACCCCGCAACGCCAGGTCGCGAGTGATCGCGTAGCTCAAGTCCAGCCGCCAGTCCAAGGCGGGGACGAACGTCGAGTTGCTAAAGTTGATCTGCGAGATGCTAATGTTGTTTCCAATGAAGGTCAGGTCGGTCGCTTCCATTTCCTGGTTGTTGTAGGCCGCCACCAGCGACCCATCGGTCGACACGCCGAACCGGCCGAATTTCTTGACCAGGCGGGCGCCGACGTGGCCGCCGAACGCCGAGTTGCTGACGTTTTGTTTGAAGCGATTGCTGGCGGTTGCGGCGTTGATCGTCACGATCGTGTCTTCGATCGTGTTATCGCTGACCCCCAAATACCGCACGCCGATATAGGGCTCCATCCAACCACCGCTGCTCAACTCCTGGCGGAAGACTCGGTTCAATTTCAGATCGTGGACCCCGGTCTCGGTGAGAAAGGGGTTGGCCACCAGGACGTCGGTCCCCCAAGAGAAGAAGATCCCGTTCACGTAGCTGTATTCAAAACCCCAGCCGGCGTCGGCCTCGGTCATCACCCCACCTTCGAAACGGTTCCCCCACATATAGTCGTTGCCGACCGGGTAAAGGAAATCGTTGGCCAACGGTTGTGCGTTGGGTTGGACGCCGGGACGAGAGACGCTGAAGTAGACTCGATCCATCCCGAAATAGAAACCGACGGGAGCCCGCGGCTCTTCGATGTCGCGAAAGTCATAGGGCGCGAACATCTGAGCGTCCCAGTCGTACACTCCCGGCTCCACAAACGGACTCGTCTGCGACGGCATCTCCGAGGGGAGAGGCTGAAAGCGAGCGCTGGGCACATTGACATTGACTTGAGCTTGCACCAGCGCACAACCAAACGTTGCGGCGAGGAACACGTTCAGTGCCAAGAACTTCAAGAACCGCATCTCTGTGCTTCCTGTGATAGTGGTCTGTCGTGACTCAAGCGGGTCGTCACTGGCTATATCGGAAAGCACGAATCTTTTGGTTGAATAAGAAAGTCAAAATTTGACGAACCTTCCGGTTTTGTGGCTCGCACCATCCCCGTGTGATAGCAACCCTGCGCGAGACGAAGCGCTTGTCCCGGGGGTCACGGGGACGGCCCCCGCCAGGTCTCCAACCCCCAAAAACGCCCAAAAAATTGGAATTTTCCTCGCCGCGTGCCAGAATTAGTTGCCTCGCTCCCCCAAACCGACTAATTTTAATGGAGGATCGTTCGACGCGCGACGATAGAACGCCTGTTTTGTCGGTCGCCAGATCCTGTCCGGGGGCTGTGAGCTCCTCCCGGTTCCAGTTGTTCACTCGGGGTGCCAACCAACACCATAGAACCCAGTGCCAGACACTTCGTGTAACCACGAGGAGGGCAACGGGGGGAGCCATCTGACAAGTCATTGTGAGGATTTCCAATGTTGCAATCATTTAAGTTCGTCCGCCTGTGCGCGCTCGTGTGCGGCGCATCGGCCTTGTTCTCGGCCCGAGCGTCCGCCGATCTGATCGATCTGGACATGACCGGCGTCCCCGTCCAATACCGGGCGGCGTTTGTGCAAGCTGAACGTTTCTGGGAAGCCCGCCTGATCGGCTTCAGCGACGTCATTCCGCGGCAGATCTTGGGACGTTTGCACAACGTCGAAATCACCGTCACCATCGCCAACATTGACGGCCCGGGCGGCGTGTTGGGGTTCGCCGGTCCCGACGAAGTGTTCAGCTATCGAACTCCGTATCAGAACATCAATGTTTCGCAGACCGCATCGATGACGTTCGATGAGAACGACGTCGATGGACTTCTGGCGGCAGGCTTGTTGGACGAAGTCGTCCTCCACGAAATGGCCCACGCCCTGGGGTTCGGTTCGCTGTGGACCGCCAACGAGTTCAACGCCATCACGTTCGGCAATTACAACGGCACCTATGCCCTGCGGCAATATCGAATCGATAGTCGGCAACCGCTGGCACAATTCGTACCCGTGGAGCAACAAGGCGGCGGCGGCACCGCCGGCGCGCACTGGGACAGCAACGATGCCTTTTTCTTCAATCCCAATACCTTCATTGGCGAATTGATGATCGGCTTCATCACCGACGCCCCGTACGTCTCCGACGTCACGTGGGCCTCGTACGCAGACCTCGGGTACAAGGTCAAAGGAATCAACGACAAAATCGTGGCGCCGCCACCCGTGGTTCCGGGCGGCAAAGTCGTCCCGAATCCCAATGCGACAACCGACGACACGGGCAATGGATTGGGATCGCCGAATGGCAATGGTCGACGCACCAAAACCATTGGCGGGTAGGCCTTCGGGGTGGGTCCGTCGAACCTGAATTCGAAGCCAGGCTCGCCGTGAACGGGCCAACCCGAGCTTTGTTGCCTGCGGAAACGTGGGGTGAGATCGAATCAGCCCACGCGATTCTCCAGAAGCGCGAACCAGAATAAAACACAACGCCAGCGGGTCTCCGCTGGCGTTTCTTATTTCTGCGGATCGCCTGGGCCAACGCCCACCGCCAGCCGATCGCGGAGCCCTTGTAAGATCGCGTCGACGCTGCGTTTCGCATCGCCGAACAACATCCGCGTGTTGTCTTTATAGAAGAGTGGATTGTCGATCCCCGAGTAGCCGGTCGCCATGCTTCGCTTCAGCACGACGACTTCGGACGCCTTCCAGACTTCCAACACCGGCATTCCGTAAATCGGACTCCCGGGATCATCCAACGCCGCCGGATTCACGATGTCATTCGCTCCGATAATCAAGACCACATCGGTCTGCGGAAAATCTTCGTTGATCTCGTCCATTTCCAGCACAATGTCGTAGGGGACCTTGGCTTCGGCCAGCAGCACGTTCATGTGCCCCGGGAGACGACCCGCCACCGGATGGATCGCAAACCGTGTGCGAATCCCGCGCTTTCGCAGAAGATCGGTGATCTCGCGGACGGGGTGCTGGGCCTGTGCCACCGCCATCCCATAACCTGGGACGATCACCACTTCCTGAGATTGCAACAGGTTCTGGGCGACCTCGTCCGCGAAGATTTCGGTATGCGACTTGGGCGTATCGCCGGAACGGACGATCGTCCCCCCCTCGCTGCCGAATCCGCCCAGAATCACGCTCACGAAGGACCGGTTCATCGCGCGGCACATGATGTAACTGAGAATTGCGCCGCTGCTGCCGACCAGGGCGCCGGTCACGATCAGCAAGTCGTTCTTCAGTAGGAACCCGGTTGCCGCCGCGGCCCATCCCGAATAGCTGTTGAGCATCGAGACCACGACCGGCATGTCGGCGCCGCCGATCGCCACGACCAGGTGCACCCCCAAACCAAACGCCAACAAGGTCATCAGCAGCAACGGGATCAATCCGATTCCGAACGACCCGCTGGCAATAAACCACCATCCCAGGAAGAGGGTCGCGGTCAGAACGGCCAGGTTCAACCAATGCCGGGCCGGCAACAGAACGGGTTTGCTAGTGAACTTGCCGTTCAATTTTCCCCACGCCACGATCGAACCGGTGAACGTGATTGCTCCGATGAACACGCCCAGAAAGATCTCGACCTTGTGGATGATCGCTTCGACGCGGACAACGTCGGGCAACGGGGTTGGCGAACTGAGCAGCGCCAACATCTCACGCGTGTGTGCGGAAAAGTAGTTGCTGATCCCGACCAGAACCGCGGCCAGACCGACAAAACTGTGGAGAATCGCCACCAGCTCCGGCATCGCGGTCATTTCGACGCGGAGGGCCAGCAGGATCCCGACCGCGGCGCCTGCCGCCAATCCCAGAACCAACAAGGCAACGCCCCCTTCGATTCGGCCGGTGAAAAACGTCGCCAGCACCGCCAGCAAGATCCCGGCGATTCCCAACCAATTGCCGCGGCGCGCGGTCTCGTGCTGGCTCAGTCCGCCCAGACTGAAAATGAAGCAGACGGCGGCCGCCAAATATGCGAGGTACGGGATCTGACCCATTGCTTAGCCTTTGCGAAACATGCCCAACATGCGATGAGTCACCAAGAAACCACCCGCGACATTGATCGTCGCTACCAAGACCGCAACCGCCGCCAGCAGCGTCGCCACGGAATACCAGGGGCGCTGGAGCTGGAACATGGCGCCGATCAGGATGATTCCGCTGATCGCATTGGTCACGCTCATCAGTGGGGTGTGCAACGCCGGCGTCACGTTCCAAATGACTTGCCACCCCACAAAACACGCCAACACGAACACCGTGAAATGGCTCACCAAATCCGGAGGCGCGTAACGCCCGATCAACAGCAGCAAACCGGCCAGCACCACGACGGACGCGATCTGCCAGGCCAGCCGCCTCCAACCCGCATCGGCTGCCGCCTCGCGAAAGTCGATCGCCGTTTCCGACGAGGAGCGGCCGGGAGCCGCGGGCGCGGCGGGTTGAATCTTCGGCAACGGCCAACGGATCTCGCCGTGGTGAGCGGCCAGCGAGCCGCGCACGACGTCGTCCTGTAGATCCAACACCAGTTTTCCATCTTTGGCCGGCGTCAGATCACTCAACAGATTGACCAGGTTATTGGCGAAGAGCGTGGATGCCTGAGTCGGCAGGCGGCTGGCCAGGTCGGTGAATCCGATGATCGTCACATCGTGTTTGCGACAGGAAGTCCCCGGCTCGGTCAACTCGCAGTTCCCTCCCTGCTCGGCGGCCATATCGACGATCACGCTGCCTGGCTTCATCGAGCGGACCATGTCCGCGGTAATCAGTTTGGGGGCGGGTCGATTGGGGATCAACGCCGTGGTCACGATGATGTCGACGTCCCTCGCCTGTTGGGCAAACAGCGCCATCTCCGCGGCGATGAACGCCGGGCTCATTTCCTTGGCATAACCGCCCCCCCCTTCCCCCTCTTCATGAAGCTCCACTTCCAGGAATTCGGCCCCCATGCTCTTCACTTGTTCGCGGACCGCCGAACGCGTGTCGAAGGCGCGGACGATCGCTCCCAGGCCGCGGGCGGTC
>JBGSLW010000388.1:0-6269 GCA_041740495.1 Pirellulaceae bacterium | reverse complement strand
AGCCGAAAAGCGGCCGATCGATCGGGAGACGCTCCGCGAGCAGTTCGGACGGCTGGGCAAGACGATCTTTCAGCTGCGAGACTTGGAGTTACATCAACGCGGGGAACCGATGGTCCCCTTGAGTGTGCTGGGGACGCTCCGCCGGCGGATCGTGGAGCAATTGAACGCCAGCGGCCCCTCCGCTTCGCGCGACGTCTCGCCTGCCCCGCAGCTCGAGTCCATGCGGTTGGAATGGCCTTCGGTCCCCACGCGGGAGGCGCCGGGACTGACACCGCTGGTCCGCAACGTGGAACAGCTCCGCGCCGCTTTCGCGGAGGGCTGCCGACTGGCCTACGCCGACTTCGCCGATATCCGCGAATACCGCCAGGCGGTGGCGCTCGCCCACGAATACTGTACACGTGTATACATATCGACGCCGCGGATTCAAAAGCCGGGTGAGGTGGGGATCTTCCGCGCAATGGCTCGATTTTCGCCGGCAGGGATCTTGGTGCGGAACCTGGCTGGATTGCGTTTTTTCCGACAGCTGCAGCTCCCGACCGTTGCCGACTTCTCGTTCAATGTCGCCAACGAGCTGACCGGGCAGTTCGTCTGGTCACTGGGAGTCGAACGCCTCACGCCGTCGTACGATCTCAATCGCGAGCAACTTCTGGATCTGCTGCGAACGGTCCCCCCGACGTGCTGGGAAGTGGTGATCCACCAGCACATGCCGATGTTCCATATGGAGCATTGTGTCTTTTGCAGCGTGCTGAGTCCGGGGACGAACAAGACAAACTGCGGTCGACCGTGCGACCGGCATCAAGTGCAACTGCGGGACCGGATTGGGGTCGCGCATCCGCTGACCGCCGACGTCGGGTGCCGCAACACCCTGTACAACGCGACGCCGCAGAGCGGCGCCGAGGTTGTCCGAGAACTCCAGCGCGTCGGGATCGGTGCGTTTCGCGTCGAGTTTTTGGAAGAATCTCCCGATGAAGTGCGAAGGACGCTGGGACTTTATCGGCGGCTGTTGGCCGGCGAAATCGCGGGGCGAGAGGTCTGGACAGAGCTGCAAGCGCTGAATCGAGTCGGTGTGACTCGGGGGACGCTGGAGTCCGGTCGCAATCCGTTGGCGATCATCTGAGCCAAGGACGAATGGCGGTTGTCGTTCCGTCGTCATTCCTAGGCCAACCCCGTCGTCATTCCTGCGCCAACCCCGTCGTCATTCCTGCGCCAACCCCGTCGTCATTCCTGCGCCAAACTCGTCGTCATTCCTGCGCCAAACTCGTCGTCATTCCTGCGCCAAACTCGTCGTCATTCCTGCGCCAACCTTCTCGTCATTACTGCGCCAAACTCGTCGTCATTCCTGCGCAGGCAGGAATCCACACAAGTGTTCAAGGCATTGGCATCCTGCCCCAGTTGGGTTCCGGGTCTCAGCCCGGAATGACGGAGTACTAAAATGACGGAGTACTGGAATGACGGAGTACTGGAATGACGGAGTACTGGAATGACGGAGTACTGGAATGACGGAGTACCGGAATGACGGAGTACCGGAATGACGGAGTACCGGAATGACGGAGTACTGGAATGACGGAGTACTGGAATGACGGAGTACTGGAATGACGGAGTACGGGAATGACGGAGTACGGGAATGACGGAGTACTAAAATGACGGAGTACTGGAATTTCGGAGCATTAAAAAGGCCGATGTGGGTGGCGGTGGCAGCTTGCGTCGTGCCGCCGGGGAGCCGATACTTTGGCTTTTCCGTCGGCGCACAAGGGATGAGCGAATAGATGGCTGCCAAACGACTGAGGGTCGGAATGATCGGGTATGGGTTCATGGGTCGAGCCCATTCGAATGCTTACCGCAAAGTTGGCAACTTTTTTGACTTGGAGTACCAACCGGTGCTCGCCGCGGTCTGCGCTCGCAACCGCGAGGCGGTGCAGCAGTTCGCCGACCGCTGGGGGTACGAATCGATCGAGACGGATTGGCGGAAGTTGCTGGAGCGAAACGACATCGACGCCGTCGACATCTGCGTGCCGAACAATTTGCACCGTGAGATCGCGATGGCCGCCGCGGCCGCTGGGAAAATGGTGTTATGCGAAAAGCCGCTGTCGATGAACGCCGCGGAAGGGGAGGAGATGTGCCGAGCGGTGGAGGCAGCCGGCGTCCCCAACATGGTCTGGTACAACTATCGCCGCGTGCCGGCGGTCACATTGGCCAAACGGTTGATCGAGCAGGGGAAGCTCGGCAAAATCTACCACTATCGGGCCAATTTTTTGCAGGATTGGACAATCTCTGCGGACGTACCGCAAGGGGGAAATGCTCTGTGGCGGTTGGATGTGGGCGCTGCCGGGAGCGGCGTCACGGGGGACTTGCTGGCGCATTGCATCGACACAGCGCTGTGGTTGAACGGATCGATTTCCGATGTCTCGGCGATGACCGAGACGTTTGTGAAGCAGCGACAACATCAATTGACGGGAAAACTGGAGCCGGTGGGGATCGACGACGCCTGTGCCTTCCTGTGCCACTTCGACAATGGCTCGTTGGGACTGTTTGAATCGACGCGTTATGCCCGCGGGCACAAAGCGCTGTACACCTTCGAAATCAACGGCGCCAACGCCTCGATCCAGTGGGACCTGCACGACTTGCATCGTTTGAATTACTTTGACCACGCGGATGCGGGGGCCGTCCGCGGTTGGCGGAGCATCCATGTTACCGACCATGGCGGAGACCATCCTTACATGGACCATTGGTGGGTGCCGGGCCTGCAGATCGGGTACGAGCATTCGTTCGTTCACCAGGTGGCGGACTTCCTGGGCGGCCTATCGTCCGGGGTACCGGCGGGTCCGACGTTTCGCGACGCACTCGAAACCCAAAAGGTCTGCGACGCCGTGTTGCAGAGTGCGTCGGGACGGTGCTGGAAGGCGGTGGGAATCTAGAGCCCATTCCGTGTTCTTCGTTTAACGCCCAGCCGGAGGCGCCGGCTCCCGCGTGGACGGCAAGGTCGAACAGTTATGGCTCACTGCAAATGACGTGTTCTTCGTTTAACGCCCAGCCGAAGGCGCCGGCTCCCGTTTGGACGGCAAGGTCGAACAGTTATGGCTCACTGCAAATGACGTGTTCTTCGTTTAACGCCCAGCCGGAGGCGCCGGCTGGTTGACATTGCCATCCAAGTAGAAGCCGGCGCCTCCGGCTGGGCGTGAAACGAAGTGCAGGGATTCGGGGTCAGAGAACGTCGTATCCGCTGGATTCCCGCGGTTACGGAAATGACGCGTTTATGCTCCGTGAAACAAGAATCACTTTTTGAATTGACAACAGGTAAACGACGATGCGAATTGGAATGAATTTGTTGTTGTGGGGCGCCGAGTTGGACGAACGGCTGCTGCCGGTGCTCGAACAGCTCAAGGGGATCGGGTACGACGGCGTCGAGGTCCCGCTTTTCAACTTGGATTTGGACTATGCGGCCTGGGGGAAGCGGCTCCGCGATCTGGGTTTGAAGTGCACGGCGGTGACGGTGCGAACGGGCGCGGACAACCCCGCCAGTCCCGACGCGGCGGTGCGGCAGGCCGGGATTGAAGCAACGAATCGCACGATCGATTGCTGCCACGCCTTGGGAGCGACCCATCTGGTGGGACCCTTCCATTCCGCGTTGGGAGAGTTCAGTGGGAGCGGGCCGACCGCGGACGAATGGAACTGGAGCGTGGACTGTTTGCGGGCGAACGCCGAGCATGCCGGCGTGGCCGGTGTGATGCTGGCGGTGGAACCGCTCAACCGGTTCGAAACGTATCTGCTCAACTCCCACGCCGATGCTGCCCGGTATGTGCGCGAGGTAAATCACGCCAATTGCCGGATGATGTACGACACGTTTCACTCGCATATCGAGGAAAAGAATACTCGCGCGGCGATCGAGTCCTGCCGGGACGTGCTGGTCCATGTCCACATTTCTGAAAACGACCGCAGCACCCCCGGGGCCGGCAACGTGCGATGGGCCGAAAATTTCGATGCGCTCCGCAGCATCGGCTATCAGGGCTGGATGGTCGTGGAGGCGTTCGGACTGGCGTTGCCGGAGCTTGCCGCAGCCACCAAGATCTGGCGGCGGATGTACGACAGCGAGGAGCAGTTGGCCGCCGATGCCTACCGGTTTATTCGCCGCAATATCGACGAACGCTGGTAAACTTTGCCGTCTCTAACGGTTGTAACTTGCGTAGCGGTTCTCTCGCTTGTGCCGCTTGATCCTGCGTTGCCGCGTTTGATGAACCGGTTGCGCGGGTCGCGACGATATCGACTCTCGGATGCATTGCGCCGGTCGCGCTTGAAATGTCGAGCGGACTTAGGGTGCCGGTTATGCCGAATCGAGCCAAGGGAGTGGTCGTATGAGATGGACCTCCATCTTCCGGGGAGTTGGAACGAAACTGGGGAGGCTGGGTCTGTATGGATCGGCAGCGATGTTGACGCTGACGGCCGCCGCGGGCACGAGTTTCCTGGCTGGCTGCGCCCACAATCGCTCGAAATGCCCGCCGGGCTGCGATGCGGTCTCCTGCCAACCGAGTCACCTGCGGATCGAGTCCCCCGAATTGTGCGACCAAACCTGCGAAGATGCCTCGGGGATTTTGGCGGGCCCCCCGCCGACCTTGCGAAATTTCGAGGAGCTTCAGCCTTGGGATTTGACGTTGGAGCAAGTCGTGCAGATGACGCTTAGCAACTCGCAAGTCCTGAATCGCCTGGGCGGAACTGTGGTGAACGCCCCCCAGAGTGCCTTCACGACGCTCGACCCCAGCATCATCGCCACCAGTCCGGCCTTGTCGGCAGAGGCGGCTTTGTCCGCGTTCGATGCCCGTTTGGCAAGCAGCATGCTGCATTACCACGACGAACGAGCGTTCAACAACCCGATTCAACAACAGTTTATTGGCCGCAATACCTACGGGGGCGATTGGAATTCGAGTCTTCTGAAAACGACGGCGTCGGGTGCCGAAATCGCCGTCCGCTCGTTGACCAACTACACGCGTACGGATGCGGCGTTGGCCCAAGTTCCGAGCTTTTGGACGACGGACTTGTTGGCAGAGATTCGTCAACCGCTGGCTCGAAATGCCGGGGCGATGGTCAATCGTATTGCCGGTCCCAACGCCGTTCCCGGAATCTACAACGGCGTGATGATCGCGCGGATTCGGGAGGACATTTCGTTGACGG
Organism: Pirellulaceae bacterium; assembly: GCA_041740495.1. Taxonomy (GTDB): domain Bacteria; phylum Planctomycetota; class Planctomycetia; order Pirellulales; family Pirellulaceae; genus JANMEB01. The sequence goes on along the minus strand of JBGSLW010000388.1, from coordinate 1,106 downwards.
GCTTCGAAATCGCGGTCCGCGACCTGGTCCGCGACACCGTGGCGTCGTATTGGGAGTTGTACTTTGCGTACCAAGATTTGGAAACCAAGAAACGGGCCCGCGAGGCGGCTCGCAATGTGTGGGAGACGCGAACCAAGCGGCGGATGGAAATCGACCGGCCCGACGACGAAGCGATCGCCCGCCAACAGTACTTCAATTTCCACAACCAGGTGCAAATCGCTTTGATCGGTTCCGATGTGCAGCCCGGGGTGGTGGGGGCCGAACGGCAACTCCGCCGGCTGATGGGACTCAACACCGCCGATGGGCGGTTGATTCGCCCGATCACCGAGCCGACGGTGGCCGAAGTCGTGTTCGACTGGGAGACCGCTCAAGATTCCGCGCTGGATAGTCGCGTCGAATTGCGCCGTCAAAAGTGGTTGGTTCGCCAACGCGAGTTGGAGCTATGTGCGGCCCGGAACCTGGCGATGTGGCGCGTCGACCTGGTCGGACAATATGGCGCCCGCGGCGTCGGCGCCAAACTTTGGGGGCAAACCAATTTTGACATTCCCAACGATCCCAATCCTCCAATCCCCTATGACGACGATGGCGCGATCAACTCTCTGTTCGGCGGCGAATTGGATAACTGGCGGTTCGGTTTCGAAGTCCTGGGACCGATCGGTAATCGCCTGGGCCACCTGGGGGTTCGCAACGCCCAGTTGACGTTGGCACGCGACAAAACATTGCTCCGCGAACAGCAGCGGCAGATCCTGCACGATTTGAGCCAATCGTACGCCAACGTCGACTTGGCCTATCAAACGGTGCGGACGACGTACAACAACCGCAAAGCCGTCTTCGATGAGTACGTGCCGAAGAAGAACCGCTTTGACTTTGGGGAAGAGCCGATTTTCTTCGTGCTCGAAGTGACGACGCGGGCCGCCAATATCGAGTCGTCGTTGCACCGAGCCGTGGTCGAGTACAACCTGGCGTTGCTCGATTTTGCGTTCGAGGACGGAACGTTGTTGGAGATGTTCAACGTCAACCTGGCGGAGGGGACCAACGACGACGGCGTGACGATGTCCGCGGACCTGGGAGGCATGCCGTTGGACGGGTCGGCCCCGGCCGAGGCC
>JBGSLW010000387.1:0-3091 GCA_041740495.1 Pirellulaceae bacterium | reverse complement strand
CAACCGTTGGACGCTATGGGTCTTTCCGCGAACTGGTCCCCCGGAGGGCTGGACGATTGCGCCGCACGAGTCATTGACAGCGGAGGCGGCTGCGGCGATCGGGTGGGATGCGCTGCCAACCTGGACTGTGCAGCCGGACGGCTCCGACCGAGTGATCGTCGTGGCCCGTCGCCTGGACGATCGACTGTTGGATTTTCTGGAGTCGGGAGGGCGCGTGCTGTTGATTCCCGACGGCGGGCGGGGGAGTTTCGAGCGGAACGAGCACTGGTTTTTGCGCGGTGGACCGGTGGTCTTTCCCGCGTTGTCGCGATGGGCGGGGATCGCCGAAGAAGACCCCGCGGCGGCGGAGACCTTCCGCCGTTTGTTCGTCGACCTGCAACAGTTTGACTGGGGCGGACCTGTGGTCCCAGGGATCGACGATTGGCTGGAGCAGACCGAGCCCTTGTTGGCATTGTGGGACAACCACGATGCACCGGACGTGAAGACGCACGGACTCTTATTTGATTTGCCCGTCGGAGCAGGTCGAGTCTTGGTCACAACCCTGGACGTGCGAGCGAACCCCGCGGGGTCTCAGGCTCGATGGGGAGCTCGCGAATGGCTGTTGCAGCGCTGCGTGGCGCATCTGGCGGAGTCGCCGACGACGGCGGATTCCAGAATAAAAGGGGGCCAGAATCTGGTTCGACTCCGCAGCGAGTTGCATCGCGAGGAACTCGACCTCAGCAAACTCCCTTGGAAGTTCTCAATCGACCGGAACGGGGAAGGTCCGCAGGGGGGCGCGTGGACGCGGCGGGACTGGGACGATTCGGACTGGCCGGCGATCGCGATCGATCGAAGTTGGGAAGCGCAGGATTACGAGAGCCTGGATGGTTGGGGACTGTATCGATGCAAGGTCGATATCCCGGCGACATGGTTGAATCGAGCTGCCGAGTCGAATTCGGAAAAAAGCGGGAAGAGGGTATTCTTGAACTTCACGGGGGTCGACGACCACTATCGGCTGTACGTCGATGGGGAATTCGTGGGGAGCGGCGGCGATTTGGCCTCGCAGACCTCCGCCTTCGATGAAAGAAAAAGTCACGAAATCACACAGTTCATTCGGGCGGGGCAACCGCTGCAGATCGCGGTGGCGGTGTATGATTGGTATGGCGCCGGCGGGATCTTTCGGCCCGTGTACTTGGCCACGCAGCCTTGGTCCAGCGGGACACCGATGTTGAAATGAACCGAGGAGTGCGTATGTGTGGACGGCGGTTCGTCGTGTGGGTCGGTTGTTGGATCCTGTGGATTGGCTGCGGGGCTCGCGGATTCGCCGATATTCGCCTGCCCAAGATCTTTTCCGACCAGATGGTGCTGCAGCGGGGGGAGTCGATCGCGATCTGGGGGACGGCGGATCCCCACGAGGCGTTGACGATCCAGATTGCCGATCGGAAGGAGACAGCGACGGCGGATGCCGCGGGGAATTGGCGGGCGAGATTGGCGCCGCCGATCGGTACCGGCCCCTTTGAGCTCACCATCCAAGGCGCACAGACCAAAGTTGTTTTTCAACAGGTGGTGGTAGGGGAAGTCTGGATTTGCGCCGGCCAGTTGAATATGCACGCGCGGATCACCGAGCAACCGGTTGGCGGCCCGACCGGGGAGACGCCGGGGAAGGGAGCTCCCGGAGGCGACTCGAACGGGGTCGATTTGCGGATGTTCCATGTCCCGCTCAAGGCGATCGACCATCCCCAGACGGACTTTACGGAGCCGGCGGTCTGGGGGCGCGTCACGGCCGACTCGCCGGGCGACGTATCCGCGCTGGCCTTTCATTTTGGACGCCGGCTGGCGGAGAGCTTGGGCGTGCCGGTGGGCGTGATCGTGCTGTCGACGCCCGAAGGAAGTTGCGAGTCGTGGATACCGTGGGAGAATCTGGCGTCGACTCCCGAGTTCCAGCCGATCATCGCGGATTGGTCGGCGAACGAAGGTGAAAGGCTCAGCAAAAACCGTCCCGGCAACTTGTTCAATGGGATGGTCCGTCCGCTCACGCCGCTCAACGTCCGCGGTGTGATCTGGTATCTGGGCGAGTCCGAGGTCGGGCGGCATACGTTGCTGGTGCCGGGGCTGCCACTGCTCTTGGCGAGCTGGCGCGAAGCCTTCCAGCAACCCGACTTGCGGTTTGGCTGCGTGCAAGTCCCCCCGTTTCGTTATCAGGGGCAGCCGCCCGAGGATCTGCCGCGGTTGTGGGAGATCCAGGCGGCGGCGGCCAGCGGTCCCGGCGCCTGTTTGATCGAGACCTGGGACATGCCCCCGGCTGCCGAGTTGACTCGGGTCGATATTGTGGAATTGGGGAATCGACAGGCTCACACTGTCTTGGCGAAATTCTACGAACGAACGGCCCAGCCAACGGCGGGACCTCGGTTCCAGCAGGCGACGGTGGACGGCCGACGAATTCGAGTCGCAATTGACGGCGTCAATACCCTTCAGCTCCGCGAGGGAGCGGCGGCTCCCGATTTTCAGATTTGCGGTTCGGACCATCAATTTCAACCGGCACAATTCTCGTTCGATGGCAGCCATTTGTGGTTGTGGTCGGACGCAATCGAAACTCCCGTGGCGGTCCGCTACGCCTGGAAAGATACGCCGCAGCTGGACGTGGTCGACGGCGACCGTCGGCCGATTCCCCCATTTCGCAGCGACCGTTTCGGCGTAGGCGACGAACCCATCGATAGCCAGTAGTCACCCAAGGTATCGCCCTCCGCCGGGGGCGCACGCGCAATCGACCGTCCGGCCAAAGTCCCGCCGGAAACGGAGACCGTGGAAGATCTTGGAGGACTGGAATACCTTGGAGAGGATGCGCCTCCAAGCTAAACTGAATACCCGTGGTGTGGTTCATTGGTCATGTTGGCATTGACCCGCGCTGCCCTTACCTCTTTGTTGACTCGGCCATGTCTGATTCTGACGCGACATCGAACGCACCGACAAATTCCAATACACCTCCAGCGAAGGCTTCCGCGACGGCGCCTGCCGGCGACACGGCGTCGGCGGGACGCGGCCGGATTTTGATTGGGTCGCAACGCGATACCGCGGCGCCGGTCCGTGCGCCGCTCAAGCCCAAGGTCAAGCC
>JBGSLW010000386.1:0-5899 GCA_041740495.1 Pirellulaceae bacterium | reverse complement strand
ATCGGTTCCCCGGCCAGCGCGGCGAGCTCGCGGGCGACGGTCGGCAGCAGCGGTCCGGCGCCAAAGCGGAGTCGCGCTGCAACCTTGGCGGCGGTTTCGTTGGCCGGAATCAACGTACGGCGGAGTGCCTTGGGGAGTGTGCGGATCAACTCCCCCACCAATCCGGGAAGGCGGCCGGGCACCAGCCAATCGAGTTGTTGTGGCGTCAGCTGCCCCAGCACTGCGCGCGGCACGTCCAGCGAGATGCCGTCGTCCTCGGCCCCAGGTTCAAACCGATAGCGCAGCGGCAACCGGGTTTCCCCGATTTCCAGTTGCGCCGGAAAATCCTCCGCGGCAGGAATCGATGCGTCCCCCACCAGGTCCTGCCATTCCAACGTTAGTTGCTGGTTGAGCGGGGGCGCGTTTTGCAAACACCGCTCCAGGCTGGCCGTGTCGATTGCCGCCGGCGGCAGCCGCTCTTGATAAAGCCTGACCAAAGTCCACTCATCGATAATCCAGCGGCGATCGCGAGTCATCGTTGCGAATTTCGCGGCCCGAGCTCTCAGTTCCTGGTTAGCGGCGAAGAACTTGGCGCGAGTCCTGATTCGCCCCGCAACCAAACCTTCCTGGACCAACAGTTCGCGGGCCAAAACTGGATCGTGCTCCCCGTACGGGACCGATCGTCGCGAGTCGACCGTCAAGCCGTACAGCGTGATCCGTTCGGCGGCAACGCATCGCTGACTTTTGTCGCTCCAGTGGGGGTCGCTGAAGTGGTGTTCCACCAGGTGCCCGGCCAGCGGCTCGATCCAGGCGGGCTGGATCGCGGCGGCGGTTCTTCCGTAGCGGCGATTGGTTTCTACGAGTTCTGCGGCCATGATCCAGGGGGGAGCCTGGTGGACCAGGCCCGACCCAGGCCAAAGGTGAAAGCTGAGCTGCCGAGCCCCCTGGAAGACACCTCCGTCGCCACGCTGTGCCACGCCCGAAAGAAACCCGCTCAAGAGCGACTGGTGGATCGCGTCGTAGTCGTCGCGCCGCGGGTTCCATTGCAGCCGCTGTTCCCGCGCCAATTCCAGTAGTTGGCGATGGACATCCGACCACTGCCGCAGCAAGTTCAGCGAGAGAAAATTTTCCTGGCAGGCGCGGACCAGCTGACTGCGCGAGAGTTTCTCTTTGAGGTGGTGGTAGAAATCGAACACGCGCAGCAACGACAGAAAGTCAGACCGCGCGTCGCGCCACTGGGAATGCTTTTCGTCGGCGGCCTGCTGCCGCTCCACCGGTCGCAGGCGGGGGTCTTGGATCTCGAGTCCCGCGGCGATGATCGCGATTTCGTGCAGGCATCCTCGTTCGCTGGCCGCCAGCAGGATCCGGGCAATCCGCGGATCTGTTGGAAAGCGAGCCAGGCGGCGACCCAACTCGGTCAAGGTCCGGTCTTCCTCGATCGCGTTCAGTTCGTACAACGTGTCGTAGCCGTCCCGAATCGCCTCGCGCGTGGGCGGATCCAGAAAAGGAAAGGACTCGACGTCCCCCAGCCGAAAGGTCGCCAGCTGCAAGATCACACTCGCCAGATTGGCCCGGCGAATTTCCGGCGTCGTGAATCGGGGGCGGGAAGCAAAATCGTCTTCGTCGTACAGACGGATGCAAATCCCCGGTCCGATCCGTCCGCAACGGCCGGCGCGCTGTTCGGCGGATGCTTGCGAAATCGGCTCGATCGGCAGCCGCTGCACTTTGCTGCGGGGTGCGTACCGGCTGATCCGGGCGGTGCCGCTGTCGATCACATAGCGGATCCCGGGAACGGTCAGCGAGGACTCCGCCACGTTCGTGGCAATCACTATCCGCCGCCCGCGATGCGGCGCGAACACTACGTTCTGCTGCTCGCTGGTCAGTCGGGCGTAGAGTGGGATGATTTCCACGTTTCCGCGGCCGCGCGCCAGCAACCACCCGCGCAGGCGCCGCGCCAAACTGCGGATGTCGTATTCCGTCGGTTGAAAGATAAGGAGGTCCCCGGGGCCCTCCGCCAGAACTTCGTCGACCGACTGCAACAGCGCATCTGGGGAACCCCCTTCTCCCGCGGATTCGGCCGTGCGGCCGCGAGGGGCGATCGCAGGGCGATATCGAACCTCGACCGGGTAACCGCGTCCCGAGACTTCGACGATCGGCACTTCCGGCTGCACCCGCGCAAAATACTCGGCGAATTTGCCGGCGTCGATCGTGGCGGAAGTCACGACCACCCGCAGTTCCGGCCGGTGAGAAACCAATTGCAACAGGATTCCCAAGAGGAGATCGATGTTTAGCGACCGTTCGTGGGCTTCGTCGACGATGATGGCCGAGTAGCCGTTGAGATACCGGTCGGCCTGCGATTCGGCCAACAAGATTCCATCGGTCATCAGCTTGATGTACGCCGAATCCTGGAGCGATTGCTCGAAGCGGACCTGGTATCCCGCATGCAGACCCAAGGGGGAACTGAGTTGCGAGGCGAGTCGGCGGGCGATGCTGCGGGCGGCGATGCGGCGTGGCTGCGTGTGACCGATCCAGCCGTCGATCCCGAACCCGGCCTGCAGCAACAACAAGGGGAGTTGCGTCGACTTCCCCGAGCCGGTTTCGCCCGTCACGACGGTCACGGCGTGGCGGCGAACGCACTCGCGAATGCGGTCGGCGTGGTCCGCGATCGGGAGGGTCGTATCGAGCTCGAACGGCGGCAACCCCGCTCGCCGCGCGCAAAACAATTGGTGCGAACGCTCGATTTCGTCGACCAACCGAGAGAGTTCCATGGGGGGAGCCGCAAACCCCGTGGCAGATTCCCAACGCAACAGTTGCTGAGCCCGGCGATGCCGACCGCGGGCCATCGTACTCTGGTTGCGGCGACGCAGTTCGTGAGGATCCATCGACGGGCGGGTCAATCGAGTCGTGGGAGGAGGACTCTGATCCTACCCCAACCCCGCTGGATATCGTAGAGGCAGGCTTAGGCGACACGCCGACGGAGGAGGGTGCCCATCCCGAGCCCGATCGCCGCGAGACAGCCCCACATCGCCGGTTCCGGGATCGAAGTGTACACCATATCGCTGATCCCAATAAACTGCGCGACCGGGTTGGCCTGGGCGTCGTCCGAGGAGCGATAGCGTATCGTGAGCGAGTTCACGACGGTCGCTCCGAAGTCAAAGTTGATGTTGCCGCTGGTTGCCGTGGTCGTGGCCGTATCGATTCCTTCGAAACCATTAAGATAGGACTCGTTGTCCAACGCCACATCGGATCCAAACGCGAACAGTGCCGGATTGGTCCGCACGTTGATCCCGTTGTAGAAGACCTCGACGCCATCGGCGAACGAGTTGCCGAGTCCGCGGTCGACGTCCAGCAATGAAAACTGGAGACCGACCGTGGGGTAGAAGAAATTCATCTGGAGTTCCAGGTAGTCCGCCGGATCGTCGTTTTGATTGTCGAACGACATTTCCAAATACCCGGCGTGGTTACCGGTGATCCCGGACTCGTACGTCAGAAACGAGGTGTTTCGTCCGACCGAGAGGTCATACGTCCCCCCGTCTGAATCGCTGAACGCCAGCCAGTTCAACGTGACCCGATTATTCACGTTGGTCAATTCGGTTCCGCTAGCGACTGCCTGTTCGTCGGTCCAGCCGAGAGATTCCCAAACAATATCGCCGCGGCATTCGGCGGCGGCCGTCACGCTCAAACTGGTGCAAAGTGCGAGAAGTCGGAAGAGCTTACACATGGAAAACGGCCTTTGGACGAGTCGGTCGGCGTGGCCCACCGCGACAGGGTCGCGACGACTTGGGCCAAATCTGCCGGCGAGTCCTTGGTGCAGATCGGTGTACCACGTGGCGCCCGCACCTCATCGGACCCGCATCTTCTCCATTCGGCTGTCGTCGCGGGCCCACTTTCCGAATTTCATGCCGAGTTGTCCAGGCTCCGTCAGATAAGTCGGCACGAAGCGCACATTCCGCAAGATCGAACCTATCGAAACCGACCTGCGGGTTCAGATGCGAACCAGGCTGGTGCCGGAGACCCGTCGCACCAGGCGCCGCATTTCCAGGGCGCTGATCACCGCCAGGATCTGGGGCACCGGAAGTTGGGTGAGGGCGACGATCGCGTCCACGGAGGTCGGTTCGGCGGTGATCACCTGCAGAACGGCGGTCTCACGCGGATTGAGCTGCAGTTCTGCCGGATGGTGGACCTCTCGGTCGCCGGCCAATCTCGCGGGAATGGGCAACGGACCCAATTCGCTGAGAATGTCATCGATCGATTGCACCAGTTTGGCGCCGTCGCGAATCAGCTGATGGCACCCGCGGGAATTGCGGCTATCGATCCGACCGGGCAACGCGAACACATCTCGCCCTTGCTCCGCAGCCAGCCGCGCCGTGATCAGGGCGCCCGAATGATCAGAGGCCTCGACGACCAGGACGCCCAAACTCAGGCCGGAGATCAGACGATTTCTTCGAGGGAAGGCGCCGGACTTCGGCGGCTGCAACGATGGGAATTCGGTCAGCAACGCCCCCTGGCGCGTGATCTCGACCGCCAGCGCGTCATGCTCGGGTGGATAGATATTTAACAAGCCGCTTCCCAACACGGCCAGCGTCCGTCCGCCCGCCTCCAACGCGGCGCGGTGGGCGATCGAGTCGATTCCGCGGGCCAACCCTGATACGACCGTGAGACCAGCCCGCGCCAGCCCGCGTGCCAATCGCTCCGCCTGCTGCTCCCCATACGTCGACGGGTGACGCGTGCCGACGACAGCGATCGCCAATTCGTCGCTGGGGGAGTGATCTCCTCGCCAGAACAAGATGCTGGGAGGGTCGTGGATCTCGGAAAGACGCGTGGGATACTCGGGGGTGCCAGCCACCAGCAACTCGATTTCGTTTTGCCGGCACCGTTCCAGTTCGGCGGTCACCTCGCTGTCTTGCGTCGCCGCCAAACTGATTTCGCGAGCCAACTTTGTGCCGATCCCCGGGACGGCCCGGATCTCCGCGGGAGAAGCTTGCCACACGCCGGCGGGACTGCCGAACGTCCCAACCAGATCGGCGAAATGCTGCGGCCCGATGCCTGGCACCAGACTCAGCCGGAGCGCGGCCCATCGCGGATCAGAAAAAGCCAGGTCAGACGTTGTCGCTCCGGTCATCGCTCGTTCCTTTGTTTCCGCTGCCCCCCCGTCACTCGCCAGTCCGCAAGACCCGCTCGACATCGGCGGCGGTCGGCACATCGCTCAAAGCCAAATCCCCCCAGCCGCGTGGCAAGACGAATCGCAGTCGCCCGCGCCGCGACTTCTTGTCATGCGCCATCGCCCGCAATAGGTCATCGACGGGCAATGTCGGGCCGCGGACCGGCAGCTCAAACGCCTGCAACATGGCGTCCTGTTCTTCCACAAACTGATCCGTCACCCACTGCAGTCGTCGGGCCAGGCGGGCGGCCAAACTCATTCCCCAGGCCACGGCTTCTCCGTGGGTCCACGTCCCGTAACCGGCGGTCTGTTCGATCGCATGGCCGAACGTGTGCCCGTAGTTGAGTAGCGCCCGAGCGCCGAGTTGGTCGAGCGGATCGGCCTGGACCAGCCGCAGTTTGCAGCGGCAACATTCGCGGATCACCGCGGGGAGGATCTCGTCATCGCGTTCGCGAAGGGCCGACGCCGCGTCGCGGAGCTGTGAACGAAACGGCTCCCCCAAGACCACGGCATACTTGACCACCTCGGCCAGCCCCGATTGAAACTCTCGCCAGGGAAGCGTGCGCAACATTCGCGGGTCGATCAAGACTTGCTCAGGTTGCCAGACACAGCCGACCAGGTTCTTACCGGCAGCCAGGTTGATTCCGACTTTTCCGCCCAGGCTACTGTCGACTTGGGCCATCAACGTGGTGGGAATCTGCAGCCAGGATACTCCCCGGCCGTAGGTCGCCGCGGCGAATCCGGCCAGGTCGCCGACGA
>JBGSLW010000385.1:0-26934 GCA_041740495.1 Pirellulaceae bacterium | reverse complement strand
AATTTTTGACCGACTTGCCCCACGGCTTAGAACGATCAGAATATCAGACGCGGATTCTCCAGCTGCTCAACCTCGCCGCGTAGCGGGAGTTCCGTCGCGACCAACGAAACATCAAATACAAGACGATTGTCTAAAGTGCAGAGGTACTTCGTTCGTGCACGAAACAGAAGCAAAGATCAGGACCATAGAAAGCAATGCAAGGAAAGGTGATTTCATTTCTATGTCCGATAACGCCACGGATCACCGAGTGGCGATGATCGATGCTCCACTGTCAAAACGCGCACCAATCGCCACGTCGGTGCATCCGTTTGTTATGGTGCGATCAGTCGGACTGCTTTGAGCACTCAGCGATCAATTTCTGGATTGATGTTACAGGTTTGTACGCACGTTCGCGTGGGTGTATCGCGTCAAATTCCGCCACGGTCATTTTTGCCACATCAGCACAGGAGAGGGAAAAATCGATTTTACAGATTTGTTTGGCGGCCCCCCAGTCAATCGATTGGTCGTCAGATTCAAGTTCGTCCCATGAATTTGGCCAAGTACCCATTGATCGTACATGGGATTCACAAGATTCTATGACCCCTCGGATTACGTTGCCATGGTATTCTCGTTGGAGCGCTAAATACGCGATATACCCGACTGCGGTACACGCTACAACCAAGATCACGATGGCCGCGAATAGGATTTGTCGCACCATTCACATCATTTGCCCACAAGCAGCATAACGAGGAGGATAACCGAGTGCCGATGATCGATTATCCAAGTTCAAAACGCGCACCAATCGGCACTTCGGTTCATCCGTTTGTTATCTTGCATTTGCGGCGTCACGAAAACTGGTAGAGCCGTCTGAGCTCCGTCACGTCGACGGTTTCCAGATGAGCAATTGCCGGCTGAAACATCCATTCGATTTCCCCAGGCATCGCGTCGCCGATGTTGATCCAGAATGCTAGCCGCTCGCGGACTGCGCGGTTAGTAAAAATCCCCGATTCTCTGATTTCGAGAAGCGCGTCTGTCAACGTCATGAGCGTCTTTCGTTTTCGTTCTCCGAACTGAACCGCAGGCTCGTCGCGGTAGTTTGAATAGTCTGGATGAAGCAGTTTGTTAGTTCTGGGCATCAGATCCGCGTCACCAAATTGCCCAAAATCGATATCCCATTCTGCGGGAGCCCAGCGATAGTAGTTCACGTCGTCCGGATCATCGCTGTTGCAGATGCGTTGAAATCCCTCTGTCGTATTTGCGGTGGGATAAACCGATGTGACGTCGTTATCGGTGCAAAGACAGAAAGCGTAGAAGCGATCAGTCGGGTATTTCGCAAGCGCAGCCTGAAACGCAGCCTTGCCTTCGCTAACGGCGGTATCGAGCAATCGTGATTGATCGAGATTCTGCTCGGGCATGTTCTTGCAAGATAACGCACAGGATCATCGAGTTGCGGTCGAAAACGTCTCCACGTCAAACGGCGCACCAACCGCAACTTCGATGCATCCGCTTGTTATGCGGGGTTCGAGTCGTCAAACATTTTGACTTAACGGGATCCATCGGCTCAGTTTGGCCAACTGGATGACGTCCATTGATTTTGTGTTGGCGACCCAGCGCATGCAAGATCTCGTCCGTCACGTTCATTCGCGAATTCGTTGGGTAGCGATCGGCATTAAAAAGCCCAACACCGTCCAAACCCAGACCAAAATATTGAGCGCTTCAAATGCAAATCGCCGAATCTCGTCACGCCGGATAACGACATCGATTAAGAGTACAGCTAAGATACCTCCAATTGCGAATTCTAAAATATATGCGAGATAATTTAGATCGGGTAACTCAAAACCATATCGCCTAAGATTCTTTGATCGATCGATCGCTGATGTGTACCCCAAAACTGCACCCCAAAGTGTGCATCCCACGACGAATGCAATCCTTAGGCACGAAGTCACGTTAAAGTGGCAGCACTCTCTAGCCAAGCTCAAGTTCCAGTGTGATTCGAATTCTTTGGTTGCTAAACCAGGAACAACGGATTAGCCCGAGAAGACGACTTGGGCCGCAAGCATAACGATGAGGATAACCAAGTTGCCGTCGAAAAGGTAACCATTCAAATCGACGAACCAACGGCAACTTTGGTTCATCCGATTGTTATGCACAATCGTCGCGGTGACAACTCGGCCAGCAGCGGCAACCACGGAAGCGTCACCGTCCGTTATTGAGCAAGTTATTCAATCGATCGTCGTTAAGGAACGATTTAAGGGTCGATTCCACGAACCTCCAATCCGGAGAGCTGGGCTGACCAACCAGACGCACAACGCCAGAGTCTAGAATCTCCAACGCAACCGTTTTGTCGTCGCGCATGCGAAGGCGGAAGCCACTGGTCACGGTCTCGCCCCTGGACGAGCGAGATCGCAGTACATACCAACCAGTCTCGGTCCGTTCGTTCGCGTTCCAGTCTTGTTCAATGTGGGAGAGCACCTCGGCACGCAAATGTTTCGGGCCATCCGTGCGAATGATCGGTATAACCAACTGGCCGTTCAAGAGTTGAATAGATGGCTCACTGGTAGGAGCAGCCAAAGTCAATAAAACAGACAACACGATCGAAAGCCCGCAAATGCCCATGGTAACTCCGTGATCTGGAAGGGAATTGAAACCCTCGGGGCGACCACGATAGAAACGTCATTGAGTTTCTGCAAGATTGAACGGGGAATACGATCAGAAATCGCTATCAAAATGACGCGCGAACGACAAGTTTAATGCTGCGACGGGGAATCACGAACCACCGGCCGATCACAGTATTGCACGGACCGTTCTCGATGCACTGTTTGAAGCAGGGAGCATAACGAAAAGGATAACCGAGTCGGCAACGAACAACGAACCATTCGAACAGACGAACCAATGCCGACTTCGGTTCATCCGCTGGTTATGCCAGGTGAGTCGAATGTAGTGTGTGAATTTGCGGCATATGCCTACATATGCGCCGAGGTACTATGGTCCCTATCAGGATCTTTCAGCTTCGCGGCCACGATTTGCCGAAATGTGTCAATTTCTTCCATCACAAAAGCGCGTTTCGGAACAAACACCCAGGACGGATGGGTTTTCAGCCAGAAATAATTCATCGTCTCGCGAAGCATCCCCGAGTTGGCAAGCGCGCTCCACGGAATCTGCTCTTTGGCGTCTTTCGCCTCCACAATAATACCTGCTTGTTCCAGGGAAATGGAGACTACAGGCCGCATGCACCACACAAAAGCGCACATTAGCGCATTGAACAGGCCAGATTGAAGTACCGGCACTGCGGCCAGACAAAGGCAAAAGAAGGCAAGAATGTAAGATTCAAGATAAATGCCCGTGAAAAACGCAACTGACAGAATCGCAAAAACGGTAACGTAAATCGGCAGAAATCTCGAAGTACGAAGCATTACGTGGAACCAGAGGCAAAGCCAGTCTTTTGGCATGACCGTGAAATGAACATTCATCAGCGACTTTGATGCACTCGCATTCATGAGTCAACGATTGGCCAAAAAGCAGGCATAACGCTGGACGTCACCGGGCGGGGACGGTGGACTGTCCATTGGTGAAAACACGCAAGCCCCGCGCCGGTGCACGTCATTGTTCTGCCACGATTTGAATGGGCAGGCAGCGTTGCATTGAGGCGGCAAGCGCCGGGTGTTGGTGTCAATCGGTCTTGACCGGCAAGACTGCAGTTCAGGTTTCAGTTAGGGTTTGTTTGCGCTGGTGCGGTGTCGCGAACCGGTGGCAGGTCTTTACCTCCGTTGCCGTATTGGCATTCACGATCAGTCTTGTGACGTACGAATCCGCGACCAGCATGGTCTTCGGTTAGTTCGTCGCCGCATTGTGGGCATCGACCGTTGTTTTCGTTAGCGGTTGAAGTTTTCATCGTGTCTGTATTCCGATCATTGTTTGTGGCAGGCTTGAACTTGGTACGTTGGGTTTTGTGAGGCAGCAATCGTGCGAGCCTCAGTGTCAGATCGAGCCTGAACGGTGACGGTAATGTTTCCACCGGGGTTTCCGGGTTTTGGTGACAGGCGGACTTGGTACGTGAACATCGCGGTGCTCCTTTGTGGCGTTAGTGGCAGAACTATTGAGTATCCGAATTGGATCCGGGATATGCAGTGTATCTCGGATTGGATCTGGATTTTACTGGATATTTCGGATCCAAGGTGGATATTCCAGTATTCCGAAGTGCAGGGACCGGGCCAAGATGGGAATTGGTGGCAAAATGGTGGCTCCAGGAAAAATGGGGTAAATCGTCGACTTCCACAACCCATTGTGGAAATGGCTTTGTGGAAATGGCTTTGTGGAAATGGCTGGGCATTGGAGTCCTTGAGGACATTGAGGCTTGGTGAACCGTTGCCGCAGCCCCGACGCCTCGGTCGGGTGCTCCGTCGGCGCATTGAGAAGCGGCTTCCCCCTTCAATGGCATAGTGTACAAATGTACACATGCTGGCGCGACGCGGGGCGTCGCGCCACTCGGGCCGCGATTTAGTTGGGCGGGGCGGGGTCTGTCGTGGAGCGATTGGCGGCGGGGTTGGACGGACGGGAGGAGGAGGAGGAGGTTGGCTCCGTCGGTTGCGAATTGGCTGACGGTTCTTGCGACGCTGGTTGGGACTCGGATGGCCGGGGGATCGAGGCATCGCTGCCGCTGGGCTTCTCCTCCCCTTCGTCGTCTGGGCTGCCCGAGTCGCGGTTGAGGATCCGGTCGAACAACTCCGTATTCTCCGGCTTCTTAACGCTTTTGGCGATCACCTTATCCAGGTTGCCAAACATGTTGTCGATCCGTTCCCGCTGACGTTGATTGGCGTCCTTGCGGGAGAGGAGTTGTTTCTTCGATTCCTTGAGCATGAAATCGAACGAGGCCTCGTACGCCTTGAGTCGCTTGTAGTCGTTGTCGTGGATCTTGCGAGCCCGCTCAAAGTCCTCGTTCTCCAGCGCCAGGTTCATCCGCGCCTCGAGAATCGCTCGCCGGGCGACGAAGTCCAGGATTCGGTTTTTCCAGCCGTTCGCTACTCCCTCTGCGTACACGCGGGCCTTGTCGTCGGGGATCGAGGCCTGAATCTTGGCGAACAAGCCTGGCATGACCGGGATCATTTTCAGTTCGTGTTTGCCGTTCTTGACAAACACCAGCCGCACACTCCCATCGGGCGTCGGCGGAATGCGAATTGTCCCTTTCCAGTCGGTTTTGCCGATGGGTACCTCGGTCCCCTTCTCCTGTTCCTTTCGCTCGCGTTCGGGCAGATCCAGATCGCCCGGCTTGCGCGAATAGACGGCCAACCCCGAAAGCGGGGCGGGGTTTTTCGGGTCGCTGGAAAGAACCGTGAGACGGGTCTCGACGCCGCGGGGGCGCACGACCAGTCCAAACTTCTGCGTTCGCGACCCCGAGCGTCCGGAAAGCGGGGCCCACTGGGCGGTGTGCATGAAGCACTTGAGCACCGAATCTTCCTGGGATTCGATGGTCAAAAAGGTCAGGTCGGCGATCTCCACACTTGCGAAGTTGTCGTCCCGATCGTTCCGCCGAATCACCGGCAGCATCACATCGGTCGGCTGGACCCAGACGGGCGAACCTTCCAAGGGGGCCTCCACCCAGTTCCCTTCGGGATCGACGGCGGCTCCGCGGCAGAGGTTCACGGCTCGCATCCGGCAATAGATCGTTTTATCGGAGACGCGCTCGACCCGAGCCAGCGGCATGAACGACGTCCGCACCGCCTGGTAACACTGTGCGGGGAGCATTTCGATCTGTCCGCAGGCGAGTTGGGCGATTTCTCCCCACTGGCGCGTCATCAGATCGAGCTCGCGGCAGACCAGCTGGTAGGACCCGGCCTGGGGTTGAATGCGAATCACGATCAGCTTGTCGAAGTCCTCCGCTGAAACCGCTTCTGCCAATTCGCTGGTCCATTCGCCCGGCGGCTGCTCCAGTCCAATCGCCCAGCGGCGATTCCAGCGAGTATCTGCGTGCTGGCAGACGACTTCCCAGGCGTTGTAGTCGTCCAGCATCGCATCGCGTTCGATCCGGCGTTGGATCTCCGGGAACCAGGCCTGCACCAGTTGGGAATGATCGTCGGCGATCGAGACCAGAATTCGGTAGGGGGTGTATTCCCAGGCCCGGGCGTTCAATTTCGTTTCGCGACTCAAGCGGGCCGACGGCGTCCGAGTCAACTCGGGACGTTGCCGCGGTTCCGCGGAGTTCGCGTTCGCCGCCCGGTCGGTGATTTGGGCGGCCGCACCGGCATCTTCCTGGCTCCAGCCGGGGCCTCCGCCGCACAGACCGAGCGTTACTGCGAGCAACGCCATCCCCAGCCGAGCGCATCCCCCGCCAAGCCGCGGGCTGAGCGAGTTCCGCCGAGCCGTTCGCAACAAGCCGTTTGCTGAAGTCATCGAATGATCCTGGTCGGAGGAAAAAAAGTCCAACGTTACCTGCTGTCCACGGTCGCGATTGCGTCCACCTTGTTGTGTTGGTCGTCCGCCGTCCGCCGAACTCCGTCCGGATCGATCCGCCACCGGTCGACGCCGTCGTAGAGGTGGACCAGGCCGCTTTCGATGCCGAAAACATTGCGGCGGTAGGCGTAATAGTTGATCGTCTGCCAAAGCGGCAGCACGACCATATCGTATTGGCAGAGTTCGTGGATCTGCCGCAGCGTGTTGCGGGCCTCCACCCAGTTCTTGGCCAGATCGAGTTCACCCAGCAGCTGCTCGATCGACGGTCCGATTTCGTGGACCAGCCCCAAGTCCCCCAGAACCTTGCGGGCATCCGAGAGCGGCTCCTCCATCGTGAGGTCGACGTACCACAAGTCATAATCGTCATCGGCGGGACGCGTCGCACCCGGAGGAAGCGGCTTGAGCTCCACCGTAATCCCGACCGACTTCCACATCTGCTGCATCGTCTGGCAGGCGGTGCGGGCCAAGTCGGTATCGGGAAATGTAAGAATCAGCGTGGGAACGGCCAACGACTTGTCTTGGTCGGCCCATTCTTCCAGCTTTTTGAAAATCTCGTCTTCGTTGAGGTCCCTCAGTTCGGCGGCCCGCTCTTCCTGGAATCGCGCCTTGGCCGCCTTGCGGATCTGGGCCAGCACCACCGACGGGGCGATGATCGCCATCCGCGAGTCGAATTCGGTGGGGGGCACTCGGATATCGTAGGCGTATCCGATCAAGTCATTCTCTTCCGAACCCAAGGGGAACGGTCCGCTGAGCGACGTGTATCCCGGAAGCTCGCGCCCGCCGCAGATCAGTTGACGAACGATCGTGTCGCGATCGATCGCATACAACAACCCGCGTCGAAACGTCTGGTCCTGCATGAACCCATTCCGCGGATTGGGGATCAGTAGATGGACCGAGGGGATCAGATATGGCCGCACGGCGATCTCGGGATCGGCCCGCAGTTTGTCCAGCTCTGCCGGACTTACGCGGTCCCAGACATCGATTTCGCCGCGGAGCAAGGCGCGGGCCGCGGCGGACCCGGTCGAGAATTGGCGTTCGATCACCAGCGGAGGGGGGCTCAACGCCTCTTCTCGCTCATGCTGCGGATTGGCTCGGTAGACCCGTGCTCCATACGGACTGCCGTCGATGTCGGGCTCCAGTTGATAGGCCCCGGCGGCGCGGTGCGGCTCGGAATGCAAGGGGACGCGAAAGAGGCTCTCGAATCGAGCGTACGGCCGATGCAAGCGGACCTGAACCCGATGGCTATCCAGGATTTCGATGGACTGCACGATCTTGGCGAGGGGAAAGTAAAAATCTGTTGAATTTTCGTCGATCAAGCTCGCCAATCGTTGGGCCAGATCGAGGACCGTGGTTTTGTCGGCGAAATCTTGACGTGCTGGGTCGATCTCGAACCGGTAGGCTCGGCCGAATTCGTCGACCGCCACCACATTCCCTTCGGCGTACTGGTACAACCCGCCGTCATCTCCCAATCCGATCAGTTCGACCAGCTGCCGGGTGAGCAAATGCCCCAGACGACGGGCCGCCCAGCTGTCCAACGAGGTGGCTTGCGGCTCGACCGCCACTTGTTCGGTCCCGACGATAATCGCCGGCTGGGCGTCGAAGACGCGTTGCAGCGCCTCCGCAGTCCGCGGATCGTTGGGGACCGCATGCGCCAAGGCTCGAACGGATTGATGCGCGACCACCAGATTGGGATCGGCGGTTTGGGCGGCGAGCGCGTCGGCGACCTCCCGTTTCTTTTGTTCCAGCACCGACTCCCACTGTTGCAAGATCCCCGCGATCGGCGCTGGGGGACGCGGGTACTTTTCGCGAACATCCTGGAGTTTCGCCACGACCGAATCGAAGTCTCCTTGCTGGACGAAAGCCTGCAGGATGCGATCGTACGCGGAGGCGATGTAGTCGACGGGACGAAACTGTTCGCCGCGGGCGATAAAGTTGGGGTTGCGTCGATAGAGCTCCTCGAAACCGGTCAAAGCCAGCTCGTGATTCCCCCCGTCGAACAACGCCTTCGCGTCCGCATACCAGAACGGTTCCAGCAATTGTTCCACGATGGGGTCGCTGGCGCCGCGGTTGTCGTGCAAGTAGATCAAGTTGCGAAACGCGGTATTGTAATCCCCCGATTCAAACGCCTGGCGAGTTTCGGCGACCACGATCTCCGCGAACAGTTCGACGCGGGCAATGTCGCGCCAGGCCACGGTGTAGTATTGGTTGGGTCGATCGAGCAGCTCGAATTTGAGCAATCCGTTCTGTGCGGCGGGATCGACGGGTCCCGTCAGCCCGATGGGTTGGCAATAGAGGATCGCCCCATCGCCGCTCTCCTTCAAGGTGATCCGGTCGAACGGTGGCCGCTCGACCGTCGGCGTGGTGTCGTCTGGATCGAGCCCAAAGACCATTGGGCCTTTTTGCTGGGGGGCTCCTTCTTGGACGGGTTGGCCGCAGACCGCCGTCGGCAGGAACCATCCGAGCAACAGCCCACCGACCACAATTCCCCACAGGCGTGGGCGAGACCGCGCGGCAACTCGAGCTGCCGCCTCCCGCAAGTCCTGACGGACGCAGGCAGGGCAGGGGATCGCTCGTTCGAGGCTTCGTCGGGTCATGAAACAAACTGCCATCGTCAAAGGTTACCGAGAATCGAATGCCGAACGAAATACCAAGGAGCGGTCTCTACCGAACGTCGATTGCCACCGATTCTCTTTCCAAGATATTCACTCTCACTCCAAGGGACTCATCGTGTGCACGATGCCGTGTTGATCGAGCACAAACCAGACGCCGCCGAGAACCGCAGGGGGGCCGGCCAACGGCAATTCCAGTTGGGTTGCGCCGCGGACTTCCCCGGTCGCGGCGTCCAAGCGAACGACATCGCCCGATTCGAAAGCGACCAGGTAGGAATCGTCCAAGCGGGCAACCGATCCCGCGAGTTTAGCGGCCAACCCAGCGTTTTGCGGCAGGGGGAAGCTCCACCGCAAATTCAGTTCGGGATCATAGCAATGCAGGTTTCCGTCCGCCGCCGGGACCAGGATCGCGTCGTTCAGGCAAATCAATTCCCCGCCGAACTCTCCGGGCAGCGATTGCGTTTTCCGCTCACTGATCGTTCCTTCGGTGTTGAACGCCACCAGCTTGTCCCGGGCGGCGTCGCGGCAGACGGCGTAGGCCGTGGAGCCGATCGCCCGCAGCGGGGAGACCAACTGCGCTGGATACTCCAGTTCGGCTTCCTTCACCAGCGAGGAGTTCCCCTCCGCGCGAACCAGAAACAGCGAGCCGCGGGTGGTGCCGGCGAGGAATTTCCCTTCGCCCACGACCGTCGGACTGACCCATTGGAACGGTTGGTTCGGATTGGAGGGGGGCTGGAACGGCGCGCCGATCACGCCCCCGGTGTTCGGGTCGACGCGGCAGATCAAGCCGGCGCTGCAGGGGACCAACAAGGTGTTCTGAAAGCCGATCGGTTCGGCGCCGATGCGGTTGGCCGGGGCGGCTACCAAGGACAGCCGGTTGTTCATCATGTCCCGCGCCGGGTAGTTGAGGATTCGATCGCTGTCCCCGAGGCCGCAGTAGACTCGATCGCCGTTCTCCAGGGGGATGCCGAAGTCGAACTTGAGGTTTTGGCTGACGGTTGTTCCCCGCACCAGCGGGGGCAACGAAACATTTTCCAGATTCGCCGCAGTCAACTCGAACAAGTCCCCCTGGCTGCTGCCGACCAGGACGCGGTCGCCCATCGGAAATGGGGACTCGATCGGAGCGGCCTCGAAATCGCATTGCCACAGTTCAGTGAGCGTCTCCGGGTCGACGGCGGCCGCGGTCACCACCCTGGAACCCACTCGCCGTCGCAGGTGGACGAGCGCCGTGTCGAATACGTATACCGGTCCGACGAAGATATCGGCGGAGTTGGCGGTCTTGCGGATTTCAAACTCCTGCGCGGCGCTCTTGATGCGGTAGCGCGTGAGCCCGCGGTTGGCGACGATCAAGTCCCCGCCCCCGGCCGCCACATAATTGATCAACCCAGGGTGGGTATCGAAGTTGGTTTTGATCAAAGAATCGAGACTCACCGTCCGCTGTTCGCCGTCGTCGGTGATATTGAGCTCGTACCGCTGCATATCGCCGGTATCGGAGGCGACGATCACGGAACGCCCGTAGCGGATCGGATCGAGCGTCACTTTGCCGTCGGTCATTTTCTTTGGCTGTTGTGCCATTTCGACCTCGGCGCCACCGTTCTTAAAGCTCAGGACGTAAGCCTGGCTGAAGGCGCCGAAATTCTCCAGGACGCACAAGTTGCCCGACAGAAAGAACGGTTCGACGTCCAACGAGTTCGGCTGGTGCCCCAAGAAAAAGACCTCGCGGCAACTCAAGTCTTCCTGGGAGATCAGGTACAGGTTGGTGTGCGACCCCAGTTGGTACAAAAGGCCGACTTCGGGATGGGGGACGGGGCCGACCGTTACCCCCTGCGGCAACTGACAGGCCATTTCGGTGGCGCCGCTATTCAAATCACAGCGGATCAGTTTGCCCGCCGCCGTCGTGACGAACAGTTTGCCGCGTTCGGCGACCAAGGCGGGGCGCTCAAAAGGCTCCTGCACCTCGATCTGCCAAACGAGACCACCGTCGTTGCTGCGAATCCGGGCAATGCGATGGGTGACTTGGTCGCACACGATCAAATCGGATTGAAACGGGCGATCGACCCACAACGGCGGGATCCGCGTGGTGACGCCGATCGGCCGCCACCACAAAATCGAACCCGTATCGGCGCTCAAGCCGTACAGGACGCCATTGACCAGGTAGGTGACAACCTTCCCTTGCAAGTCGGTCAGCGGATTGCCGACGACGTTGACCAGGGCGGCGTTGGCGAGCGTCTTGGGGGGCGGTGCCGAGGTCGCAACCGGCAATTCCAGCGCATCGGGCTTGATCAATTCGCGCTCCTTTTCGGAGACGCGGGCAATCGCTTCGGCCAGCGGCATGCGCGCCCGCAGCAGCGGGTATTTCTTGATCAAGTCGTAGTAGACTTGGGCTGCCTTGTCGGTTTCCAGGCTCTCCGTCAATCGTTGGATTTCACCCAACGCCGCGGTGTAGTTGTTCTCCCGAGCAATCTCGAACCGGACCTTCTCCACGTTGGCCAGATACGTCGCCATCGTCTGGGCGGTCAGGCCGTCGCGGGTCAGGAACGCCGACGGAACGTAGGCTGAATTCGTGATCAGCTGTTCGCAGTCGCTGCCGAGCTGAACAAACTTTTCTTTTTCGGCGGTCACTTCGGTTTTGAGGGCGGCTTCGGAGAAGCTCAGCGCGGTCACCGGCAACATCACCGCCAAGTCCCCTTGGATTTCCCCGATTCCGTTGTCCTCGCGCTCGACCAGCGTCGGCAGATCGTTTTGGGCCACCTGCAGGGTTTCGACGTAGTTCTTCGCATCGTAGAAAGTCCGCATTTTGCATTGCACGATCCGGGCCAAGGCGTAGGGCACGTCCTTGTCCTGCGGGTAATCGCGGACGAAGGTCTCCCAGGTCTCGCGAGCCGCCTGGTAATTGCGATTTCCGAATTCTTCTTCCGCCTTCTTTTTCGCCTGGTCCGCGGTCGTCCGATTCAGCAACCATGCCAAACCGATCGTCGACATCACCAGCACCATCACCAACCCGGCGCCGACGAATAGCCAGCGCGATTCCCACTGGTTGGCCTTCTCGATTTTCCCCGTGAAGCTGCGCCGATCGCGCTTGGGCTCCCGGGTCGGTTCGTCAAAATCGGCGCCCCCAGGTGCGCCGTAATCGATGTCCCCAAGCAAAGTCGGATCGACGCCCAGCGGGTTCGCCTGCATCGTGAAGTCTTGCTTGTAATCCTGCCCGGCGGGGACCGGAGTGTGAATCGCGGTGGCCCGAGGATCGACGTCGCGATTTGGTTTGCGAGCCGGCTTGTCCGGGGGCGCCGGCAGAGGAGCGGCTCCCGCGATCAAATCGTCGGTGTTGTACGCCTCGACCGGACGCTTCCCCCCCGGTCGGCCCGCCGAAACCACATCGGCCCCCGCGTTCGGATCGAGCAGCCGACTGGCTTCGGATGGCGAAATGAGTTCCTTTTCGACCAGGTACCGGACGATCGCCTTGAGCGAGACCTTTTTCGTCGGATCGTCGAGATGCCGCTGGATTTTCTCCAACGTGCGGGCGTCGACCGACCCCAAGTCCTGGATGCGTTGCAGTATTTGTTTGGGCGATATGCTCACTCGTGACAATCCATGCGTAAGGCTGGGAACTCGTCGACCAAAGTCGGGAGTTCAATACCGTGACTTCAATTCAACTCGGTGACTTCAATTCAACTCGGCCAGCGACCCGCTCAATAATTCTGGGTCGTGGTCTTGATTTCGATTTCTTCAAAGCCCAGGGTGGTGCCGTAGTCCCACGCCTTGACGACTTTTTCGTGCCAGCATTCCTCGTGGGCGGTGACGATCAATTTGCGGGCGTTCAGCCGCTCCATCGCGTTCTTCAATTGGCCGCGCATCTCCGGATCGCTGGGCGCTTCGATCTCCTCTTCGTCCCGCGACGTGATCCGGTAGGTGTTGTTCTGGTCGATGATCACCTCGACATAGTCGTTCTGATCCTCCTCCACTATTGGATTTCTCGACGGTTCATCCTGGGACGGCTTGGGCTGTTGGATCGATCGCTGCGTTACGAACGAGGCGGTGACCATGAAGAAGATCAGCAGCAGGAACGTGACGTCGACCATCGGCGTCATGTCCATTTCGTCTTCGCCTTCCTCTTTGGCCCTGTGGAAATCGAATTCCGGGGGTTGTTCGTTTTCCTCCTCGAAGCCTTTCCAAGCGTGCGGCTTGGTGTCGATTTCATCCGCGGTGATCAGCGCCTCATCTTCGGGGGGCGGTGCGGGCATCGCCACGCTGGCGGCGGTCGCCGCAATCGTCTCGCGGGACGGGGTCCGCCGGCGGGGCGCCTTCAAACCGAACTCGTCGGGTGCGGAACGAGCCTTCCGCTCGCGATCGTCGTCCTGGCGTCTTTCTTTTCGATTCATCGGATCACTTGTGCCTGGCAGAAGTTGCACGGATTCCGGCCACGGCTGCGAACGGCGCCGTTCCGGGCCCTAGTTTTCTTGTACGCCGGCGAAGAGTTTGCGGCCACCCCCATGGGCCGCGGCAGCTTTGCCGACGAGAGAAACGTACTTCTCTTTCAATTTGCCATCCGCCTTGATCAGAATCCCGATCGTGTCGGGGCGGGCGGCGATTTCCTTTTCGATAAAATTCCCGATCGCTTCGACTTGCGCCTGGGGATCCCCCCCCACCAACTGCTCCGGTTTCGTCGTGTCCCCCAAGAAGAAATCGGCCTCCCCGTTGCCGTTGATCGCGGCCGATACAATCACCAACTTCTCCGGCGCCAAGTTCTCCCCGTTGACCGCCAACGGCTGCACGATCGAAGACGAACGGTCCATCTTCGAGGTCACCATGAAGAAAAATAACAGCAAGAAGACGCAGTCGATCATCGGGGTGATATCGAAATCACCGTCGTGCTTGGTGCGCTGTTTCTTGATATCCAGACTATCTTCGACGCTCATCAATACCTCCCGGATCGTTCCGGGTCGCTTTGTCGTTCCGGGGATTGCTGCCGGGAATTACTTGGGATGGCGAATCAAGGCCTCTTTGAAGACTTCCATGAACTGGTTCAGCCCATACGAAACCAGGTCCTGCATCTTCTTCATTTTGATCCCAATGCTGGAGGTGGCTAGCAACAACGGGACCGCGATCGTCAAGCCACAGGCGGTGGTGATCAACGCCAGTTGAATATCTTTGGCCAACAGGTCGGGCTCGACGTTCTTCTGAATCGAGAGTTTACGGAAGGCACTCATCATGCCCATCACCGTCCCCAACAGCCCGACCATCGGCGCCGTTTTGATCATCGAAAACACCCAACTGAGCGCGTTGTCGACGTCGGACAAGATATCGCGTTGGAACCGGTCGGCGATCAGTTGCTTCACTTTGGCGTAACCGAGATGCCGGTTCTCGATCGCCATCTGCGACAATTGCACCAAGGCGCGGCGATCCCCCTGGCAAATCTCCAAGGCCCCTTCGTAATCTCCTTCGGAAAGCGGTTCTTCAATCGCCTCCAAGAACGCCTGCTGAGCCTCCTCCGACTTGAACCGCTTCTGATCGACGCGCGTCCAGACCAGGATCACGCAATAGAATCCCCACAGCGCTTGAAAAAATAGCGCCACATACATCAAATTGCCGAGAATATCGTAGACGCCCATGCCTGATTTCCTTCTGTGTCGTTCTTGCGCGAACCGGTTCAGTCAATGAAAATGTTCGGCAAATAAAATGTTCCAGCCAAAGAGGTTACTCGGTCACCAGCGTTCTGCCTGGTTACCAAAGTCGTTCCCTAGCTAAATTCACTCGCGAACGGCGCACCAACCAGCGAAACGGCCGCACCGGCGTTGCGGCGGCCGACTGGTCCTCTTTGAAAGCACCCCGTTGCTGTCGCTTAGTTTGATCAATCTACGCCGGGGACTCAACTACCTGGCGTGGGATGTCCCACAAATTGAGTGGAATTGTTCGGCGGGCGAGGCTCTGCCTTGATTGTACGCTGGAAGCAACGCCCGGGCGCGGTGCGCGCTGCCCATCACCCCAAACGGTTCGATAAGCCACACTCGAATTGGACTGAGCTGCAGCCGCCAAATTCGACCGGGCAGCCTGTTGAAAAAGCAGGCCGGCAACAAGGAGGCTTTGCGACGAAGTTCCGCCGCCAACGATTCTGCGATGAAAAACCATGGTGTCGGAACCGCGAAGACTTGTTCTGGGCTTCTCATTGTTTTTTCAACAGGCTGCTGGCGGCCTATCCCGTTACGCTCTCTGCCGCTGCCGGGGTGAGGGCAGGGTGAGGGGGCCGACGGGTGTCGAGACAGGCCCAAGGCGGCCAACAAAGTAACACAATCCCCAGGCCACCCGTTATTGCCCTGACTGCCGTCAACGGACCGCCGTGGCCCAGGTCATTGCAGATTGCCGTGCCGCAGGGGGCAAAAGAAACCGCAGGTTAGTGAGCGGAAGAAACCGCAGGCTAGCGCCAGGCGGCTGATGTATGGGGCAGAAGAAACCGCAGGCTAGCGAGCAGAAGAAACCGCAGGCTAGCGCCAGGCGGTTGATACACGGGAGCAGAAGAAACCGCAGGCTAGCGCCAGGCGGCTGATGTGTGGGCGCAAAGGAAACCGCAGGCTACGGGCATTGGGCCGCTTCGTCGACAGGCTGTTAGCGTCGACAGGCTGTTAGCGTCGACAGGCTGTTAGCGTCGACAGGCTATTGGCGCGTCGGCAGGACGCCGGTCCGAGTGCGCCGGTTGCGGCGTTCGGCTCGCAAGCGGGCGCGACGTTTGATTTCGCTTGGCTTTTCGTAGTACTCGCGGCGTCGCATTTCCTTTTTAATTCCGCTTCGTTCGACCAGTTTGCGAAACCGGCGCACCGCTTCTTGGATCGACTCTTTCTCCCGCACCAACAGTTTGACCATTGTCCCTCCATTTCGGTTGTTGATTCGACAAAACACCCGCCCGGAACCCGCACCATTCTTTATGCGATCCGTCGGATGGGTATTTCTTCGGAAATTCTGCCTATGATTCTAGAATCGTTGCCAGCAGTTTGTCCAGTGGCCGGATCGCACGGGGCAGGCCAGATGGGACGGAAAGACGCTTGGTCTGGAATTCGGAGGGACTGGATCCCATGACTGCTAGCGGCTCTCCCGCGAAATCTCCCTGCCTGCCGACTTCGACCCGTACGTGTTCACGGAGGGGACCACGATTGCCTCACTTTCTCGCGGGTCCGACCCGTTTTTTCGAGTGTGCAATTGTATTAGGTTTGCCAATCCCGTCGAAAAACGCATCGAACCCCCGGCTCTTGAACGGATGCGCGACGCGAGTGGATATTTCCCTCGGAATTCTTGGATACGTGGATCGCGACATCGCGTCGGAGGCCCAAAATGGTCGCCGGGCGATTAATCCGACCCAACGCCGGATTGCTGAGCATTCCCACAAAAATTGCCGACAACTAGGAGGTAAGCGATCGACAAGATCCGCGCGTTCGAGTTTCCGCAAGGGGGAACCGTTCACGCGGCGAGCTTGGATCCATCCCCAAGCACTCGATCTAGATTAGCCCGAGTCTCCAGCCTCGATTTCGGCATGCGTATCGTCGACGAAGACCGCTCATCACCCGTCCCGCAGTCGGCCGATCCGATTTCGCTGGTGGAGCGACTTTTGGCCGAACAAGACCAGGTTATCAATCAGCTCGACGACCTCGACCTGCAGATTCAACAGGTCATCGCGGCGCATACGGCCCAGGCAGTCGCCCGCCCGGCCGATGCGGCCTAAGAACGCGATGTATCGGTTGCTGGTTTACCAGTACCACTTTCCGGATCGAACCGGCGTGGAATCGACTTCGAACCAGCCCGCAGGTGCGGCCGATTCTCCTTGTACGCCATCCGTGAGGCTGGTCGTTGCCGAAAGCACCGCTCGATTTTCAACGGCGGACCTTGGGTCGACCGAGATCTGTACGGCTGTCCTGACCGATGACTGCGGCAGAGCGGCGACGATCGTCGCTCGGTCGGTCGGCGAGGACTTGTCGTCGACAGGTACCGCCGCGGTGACGGTGGCAGGACTCCCTTGATCGCTGGCGAGTCGATCGCTGCTCCCACCGGTGCCGGCGGTGAGCGGCGATACGAAGCGGAAGGCAACGAAGCCGACGGTTTCCCGCGCGTGGGCTCGCTCTGCATCCAACGACTGTTCCTCGTCGATCGCCAGCGACACTTGTTTGGCGGTCAAGTTGCGAATTCGCACGCCGCTGGTGTCGTCGTCTTCGTAGGTTTGCATCGCCGCCAGGATTCGCGGCGGCGTTACAAACGTCTGGGTGAACCGCTTGGGGAAGGCCTTGTTGGTGACCTGAGTTTGCAACGTCGCCTGGTAGGTCAAGCCATTCGAACTCCCTTGACCCGGGAGCAGCGCCAGGAAGTTGACCGTTTCCGCCACGTGGACGCCGTCGGCCGCTTCTTCTTCCTGGACGCGGAGATCGAAGCCGGTGCCGCTGACGTTGTTCAGACGTGGCACGACGGTCTCCGCACCGTTCAGCGAAGCCATCGTGGTCAACACGATCGGCGTTCCGACAAACGCCGAACCGAAGGTGTGGCTGCTGAAGTCGCTGTCGGCTTGGACGCTGCCGGCGATCAGCACCGCCCCGTTGTCCAAGACGTTGACCCCGCGTTCCATCACCAGGTAGGAGACCGATTCGTTGGCATGGGCGCCATCCAGGTAATCCCATTCCTTCAGTTGGATTTCGAAGCTGCCGCCGGTCACGTTGCGGATCCGGACCACGCCCGGATCGAGATCGTTCGAACCCGCCGGGCCGACGATCACGATCGGATCGTTGAAGGTCTCCGCCAGCGTCACGGTTTGCCAGTTGCCGGTGACATTGGTCACGACGCCGGCCGCGATACGAACTTCGCCGCTGACCACCGATTGATGCACGACGTAGTCCCCCGATCCGCCGTCGTTCCCCACGGCGATGTAGTACACACCGGCCGCCGGAGCGACAAAGTCCAACAGGGCGTTCTTTCCGTCCGCAGCGGAATCCGAGTCGGCGGCCAACGGGGTCCCCAGGCCGTCGAACACGGTCAATCGCGGATCCAGCCCGTTGGTGAGCGGATGCAGCGGGTCGTCCAACGGCGTGCTGGTTTCCAGCGTCAGAGTGTCCCCCGCCGCCAGCGTGATCGCGTAAATATCTTGCTCGATCACATTCACATCGATCACATCCCCATCCGCCAACACGGCGGTATCGAGGCTGAATTGGAACCCCGAGCTGCTGGACAGTTGGGCGCCGATCGTGGCGCTGGCCCCGAAGTCGAAGCCCGCGTCGCCGAAGACGACGTCGGCGTAGGCAAACCGCGCCGCGACCGGGCCGCTGGCGAACAACTGGACTTGGAATGTGCCGTTGCCGACGTTGTTGTAGTGCGGACGATCGTCCCACTGCACGATCAAGGCATCGATGCCGTTGACCTGCTGCTCTTGCCAGTACACGTTTCCGGCGGTGTCGTGGATGTCATCCCAGAATGGGAGCAACGCTTGTCCCCACGCCGCGTTGGGTAAGGCGGTATTCGTGAAGCCGACTGTGGCGGGGCCGCTGACCAGCGCCCCGTTGTTGCCCACGGTCACGGAACCGGGCGACAGCAACCCGTTGCCGACCGTGGTGCTGATCGTCGCCGCCCCGTCATCCGAGAGATTCAACGGCGTCCCGGAGCCGGAAATGTCGACAAACAGCCCCGGATTGTTGTAGTGGTCGAACGAGACGGTGCCCCCGGCCAATCGGCCGAGCGCACCCGAGACGTTGTCCAAACTGCGGTTGCCGCCGATCGCGTTATTCGATTCGGTGTCGTAGACCAGGTCTTCGGTCACCAGCAGAGAATACTGTCCGGCGATGTTGCTGGAGACGCGGATCTTGTGCACTCCGCTGTCGGCCACGACGTAGTCGAGAATCCCTTGCTGGAAGTTGCTGGCCCCCCCGACCGCGGTCGCGACCACGGCGTTGCTGGGGTCGACCAGTTCGACCAATTGGCCGGCGAAGCTGGTCCCGATCCCCGAGAGCACGACATCCAAGGACGTGCCCACCTGGCCGCTGAGATCCAGGCTGTATTCGTCGACATCCAACGTCGGGACGCCAAAGCCGATATCGATCACGCTGCCGTTGGCCAGCACCGCCTGGTTGAGGCTGAACTGGTGGGCCACCGTCGTGGACTCTTGGACGCCAATCGTGGCGTTGGCCCCGTAGTCGTACGTGGCGTTGCCGAAGTCGACGTCGGGATAGGCAAAGCGGACCGCGATCGGGCCGGTCTCGAAGACTTGCAGTTGGAACGTAGCGGCGCCGATATTGCTAAATCGCGGGCGATTGTGCCATTGCACGATCAACGTATCGATTCCGTTGACAGTGGTTTCTTGCCAATAAACATTACCGGTATCGGAGTCGATATCGTCCCACAGCGGCAACAGAGCCCGAATCCACGACGTATTGGGGAGGGCGGTATTCGCGGTACTCAAGTCTTCGCCCGGCTCGCCCAGGATCCCGCCGTTATTGGCCACGGTGATCGATCCCGCCGGGAACAGGCCGTTCCCCACGGTCGTGACGATGGTCGCTTCGCTGTCGTCGGTCAAGTTCAACGCCGTGCCGGTCGCCGAAATATCGACGAACAGCGACGGATTGTTGTAGTGGTTGAAGCTCACACCGCCGGTGCTGCCGGCGGCCGAACCGAGCGCCGCGTAGCTCCCCGAGCCCAACGAGATCAAGGCGTCGTCGATCGCGACCACACCGCCGGTGTCGTCCAGGCCTCCGACATTCACATTGCGATAGACGCTGAACGTATAGGTGGTCGCGCCGTCGCCGGAGATTTCCAAATCCAAGCTGCCGGAGGCGGCGATCAGCGAGGGAGGCACGACGACCGGCTGGCCCGCTGCGGGCGCCGCGACCCATCCGGACGCTCCCGCGAATCGAGCTTGCAGGGTGACTGTCGGGGCGGCGGGGGTGACCACCACCGAGAGCTTTTCGCCGGCTTGGGCGAAGAGGGCGTACGAATCGATTTCGCCGCCGCCGAACAGCGAGCCCGGATTGTTGGGGCTGACCGAAGCGAAGTTCCCTGGGATGCCGATCGGGGCAAAATCGTTGATCGTGATCGTGAAGAACCGCTGGAAGTTTCCGCCCGCCGTGTTGTTGCCATCCCCGTCCAAGTCGGTTCCGAAGGCACTTTCCGCCCCCCCGGAGATGATGCGGAAGCGGTAATCCCCGATGCCCAAAGGCCCGCCCCCAATATTGAACCGCAGGAAATTCGTCCCCACCATGTAGTTGTTGATATTCGAAATCGCGTAAAGGTCGTCGTCCCCGGTATCGAAGATGCCGTCCGACCCGCTGCCGCGCAATTCATAATTCGCCACGTTCATCACGCTGGCGGCATTCATGATCTGAGAATACTGCACGCCGAACGAGTTGATCGGGGTCGACGTGCCGACCGAACCGGTCGGGATGCCGTCGAGCGACACCACTTTGGGTGCGCCCAATCCGGCCGGCAGGTTGGCGACCGCGAAGAACGAATTGACTCGGCCCGCTCCATACAACCCGACAAACGCGGGATTCGCGGAGTCGATATTCGCGGCCCAGCCCAGCAATTGGGCGGCGACTTGCTCTCGCGTCCAACCAGGATTCTTGGCCCAAACCAAGGCGGCCGCGGCCGCGGCGTTCGGCGTCGCCATGCTGGTTCCGGAGAAGTAGTCGTAGGTGTTGCCGGGAAGCGTCGACAAGATATTCCCGCCCGGGGCGGCCAGGTCGATCCCGGTTCCGTAGTTGGTGAATCCACTCAGCACATCCCCCACTTCCGTGCTGGCGACCAGCAAAGACTGCTCGAACGCTTGCCGCGGCGGGTTGAGCGCTCCGTTGTTGCCGGCGGAGTTGAAGTGCATCACCCCCTGGTCATACATGTATTGCAAACCGGCGGTGAAGGTCGGGTCGCCGACCCAGCCATCGACGTTGTAACTGGTGCTGACAATCTTGGCGCCGTTGTTGGCCCCGTAGGTGTAGGCGGCGGCGATTTCCGCGGCGTTCCAGCCCAGCGTCAAATCGTAAAACTGCAAGGGCATGATGGTCGCCTGACCCGCGGTCCCCGCCACGCCGATGGCGTTGTTGGTTCGGGCGGCGGCGATCCCCGCCACGTGGGTGCCATGGTTGTTCGATGCGGAGTTCGGATTGGGGTCGTTGTTCCCCGTGATGAAGTCCCAGCCGTTGACATCGTCGACGTAGCCATTCGCGTCGTCGTCCAATCCGTTCCCCGCGACTTCGCCGGCGTTCACCCAGATATTCTGCTGCAAGTCTTCATGCGGCAAATCGAACCCGTCGTCGGTGATCCCGATCTTGATCCCAGCGCCTTGGGTGAAATCCCAGGCAAAATCGTTGACCATCGTGCTGTGATGCCACTGCGAGGGAAACTGCGGATCGTTCGGCTCGAATTCGCGCCGATCCACTCCTTGCTCGGAAAAGTTCGGGGCGCTCCACATGATCTCCGGCCGAGTCGCCAGGCGGGCCATCACCGGAATGACGTTGGTGTCGTCGCCCAAGTCGAGCTGCACCAGCGAAACGCTGGTTCCGGAGGCGCGGTCGACGGTAAACAAGGTTCGCAGAACTTCGGTTTGCGGCACCCCGACGATTTCGCTCCAGTTCAAACTGGACAACTGGGCAGGCGCTGCGTCCGCCGCCGCGGGCAGTTGAATCGCCACCATCAACTCGCCCGGCAGGTAATCAAACGTCGCGGTTCGTTTGACCATTTGCTCGTACGTCACGGCGTGGAACGCAAATGGATCGGAGATCGGGGCGATCTCCGCAGGCGTCGCGACCGGCCCCACCGCGCCGGCCAACATCATGCGGGGTTCCAGCCACTCCAGCGAGAGAGCGGCGTTGTCTTTGCGCGAGCTGCGCCCCCAAGAGGGATTCGATCCTGAGCCGTTTTTGCGCCGGGCGATCATAGCGAGGGTCCTTGTGGTTGACGAGTCAGAAGTGGTTCCGATTGTAATTGGTTTTGCGCGCGGGTAAAGCAACCGCGGGCTGATTTCAGAAAAGTCTCCCAATCCGCGGCGACGACTCGATTTTTGCGGCGGTCCGGGGAAGGAGCCCCCTCCCCCCCCCGTCGTCAGTCGTTGTGGTCCAGATTGCCCGACTTGCGGATCGCCCAGATCAGACGGGCGCCCAACAAAAAGCTGACGATCGTTCCCAGGACCCCCATCGTCGACAGCTGATGCATCCCCATCCAGGGTTCCTGTGGAAACAGCAACGGGGGAACTTTGAAACTCATCACCAAGGCCGAACCCAAGAACAGGGCGCTGGTGACCATCCCCATCACCAGGCGATTGACCGAAGGTCCCAGGCGGCGGTGATCCAGATGGACGTCGAATCGCCCCGACTGAATCTGCTCCAGAATCGTCTCGATCCGATTGGGCATCGATTCGACCAGCCGTTCGACCTGCAAGAGAAATCGAGTCATCTGACGGACTTGCCGCCGCGGGGAGAGCCGCTGCAACATCATCCGCCGCAGAAAGGGGCGCATCAGCTGCATCAGGTTGAACTCGGGGGAGAGCAGCCGCGACGTCCCCTCCAGCGTCACCAGCACTTTGACCAGCGTGGCCACATCGGCGGGCAGAATCACTTTGTGCTCGCGGACGATCCGCACGAAGTCTTGCAGCGCCGCCGCGGTCTGAAATCCCGACAGCTCTTGCGTCGAGTACTTCCCCACGAAGTTCGCCAGGTCTTTCATGAACTGCTGTTCATCCAAACCCAGCGGCGTATTCCCGATCCGCCGGACCACGCGCGCCAACTGGGTCTGGTCGTCGGTGACGATCGAGTACAACAGGACCTGCATATCCAGCCGCAGCGATTCGCTCAACCGCCCGACGTTGCCAAAGTCGAGCAGCCCGATCACGTTCTCTTCCAGGATCAGCAGGTTGCCCGGGTGGGGATCGGCGTGGAATAAGCCATGCTCGAAGATCATCCGCAGGTAAGCTTGGGCGCCCCGCCGAGCGATCAATCCGCGATCGAACTCCAGCGAGCTGGGAATTTCGCTGACTTTGACCCCGCGGAGATACTCCATCGTCAGCATCTTCGGCGTGCACATTCCAGGGATGGGCCGCGGAATCCGCACGCCGCTGTTGCGCCGAAACATATGGCGAAACTGCAGCATGTTTTGCTGTTCGTTGGCGAAATCCAGTTCGTTGCGGAGAACGACCGCCAGGTCCCGCGCCAGCACCGGCGGCTGGTACGGGCGAAAGTCCTCCAGCTTGTCCATGAGCTGGGCCAACCCGGCGATGATGTCGAGATCCGTGGCGATCGTCTGTTCGATCCCCTGCCGCCGGACTTTGATGACCACTTCGCATCCGTCGGGGAGCGTGGCCCGGTGGACTTGCCCGATCGAAGCCGCCGCCATCGGCTCCCAGGAGAAATGGAGGAACAACTGATCGAGCGGCCGTTGCATCTCGCTTTCGATCGTCGCCCGCACCGTCTCGGTCGGATCCGGGGGGACGTTGCTCTGCAAGTTCGATAGCTCGTCGGCCAGCGCCACCCCGACGATATCGGGGCGCGTGCTGAGAAACTGGCCCAGCTTGATAAAGGTCGGACCGAGTTCGATGCAGGCCATCCGCACGCGGGCCGGGTGGCTCAACTGCGAAATCACCTCCCCTCCGCTGGTCTTGAGGAGCCCATCCAGAAAATCGACGTTGAGCCGGCTGACCCAGTCGGCCAAGCCGTATTTGCTGAGCACCGACAGGATCTCAGTCAGCCGCCGCGCATTGCGATACAACTGGGGGATCGTCGAAAGTGGGGTTCGGACCAGTCGCATTCGGTGGACTCCCCTCCTCTGGAGCACTTTGCCGTTTTCTTTTGAGCCGGTTTCCTTTTATTATGATGGAGATCGACTCAGATATAAAGGAATAACCAATGACGCGAGTTCTGATCGGGATCGTGGGAATCTGCTGGGCGGCGGGCGCGATGGCCCAAGATTGGCCGCAATGGCGGGGAAATCAACTCAATAACGTCGGGCCCGAGTCGAGCCTGCCGGTGAATTGGAACTCGACCGAAAACGTCTTGTGGCGCGTGCCGCTCCCCGGACCAGCCGGCAGCAGCCCGGTGGTGGCCGGAGAGCGAGTGTTCGTGACCTCCCCCGACGGCGACGAAATTAAGTTGATCTGCATCTCCACCGCGGGGGAAAAATTGTGGGAGCAGACCCTGGGGGTCGGGAACCGCACCGTCCGCGAAGACGAAGGTAACTCGGCGTCCCCCTCGCCGGCCACCGACGGCCAGCACGTCTGGGCGATGGACACCCAAGGCAGCCTGGCTTGCTTCACCGCCGCCGGGGAACCGGTGTGGAAGAAGTCCCTCCAGGACGACTACGGCGCCTTCGATATCCAGTTCGGAATGACGTCCACCCCGGTCCTCTTCCAAGGCAAGCTCTACCTCCAATTGATCCACGGTTCGATGCAGGATCGCGCTCCCAGCAAAGGTCTGGTGGTCGCCCTGGACGCGGCGACCGGGACCGAAGTTTGGAAACACGTCCGCGAGACCGATGGGACCGCCGAAAACAAACACTCGTACGCGTCCCCCACGGTCTACCAAGACAACAGCGGCGGGCAACTGATCATCCACGGGGCGGACTACGTCACCGCCCACGACCTGGCCGACGGGCACGAGTTGTGGCGATGCGGCAATTTGAATCCGCGCGAACACTACAACCCGTTCCTCCGCTTTGTCGCCTCCCCGACCTGGACCGAGAATCTGATCGTCGTTCCCACCGCCAAACGCGGCCCGGTCGTGGCGATTCGACCCGGCCATTCGGGCACGATCACCGACAACGCGGAAGCGATTGCCTGGCGGGTCGATCGCGGGACCCCCGACGTGCCTACGCCGGTGGTCGTCGATGGATTGGTCTATCTCTGCGGCGAAAGCGGCACGCTGACTTGCCTGGATGCGGGGTCCGGCGAACAAATCTACCTGGAGCGGACCGAAAGCGATCGGTACCGCGCTTCCCCGGTGGTGGCGGGCGGGCACCTTTATCTGACCTCGCGCGGCGGCGTGGTCACCGTGGTGAAACTCGGACGAGCGTTCGAAGTCGTCGCCCGCAACGAAATGCAGGAGCCGACGACAGCGTCTCCCGCAATCGCCGGCGGTCGGATCTATCTCCGCACGTTCGAGGCACTCTACGCCATCGGGCCCACGACATCCTCTTCGACGTCGCCCCAGGACGTATCGTCCAATCCCAATCCACCGTCCGGCGGTAATTGAGGCTTCGATTCAACCCACGTCGTTGATGCCTCCGGGTTGATCCCCGAGGAGCATTCACGGACAACCTACAATCGACTGCGCTTCAACAGATGCCTCCGGGTTAATCCCCGAGGAGCGTTCACGGACAACCTACCTTCGACTGCACTTCAACAGATGCTTCGGGGTTAATCCCCGAGGAGCGTTCACGATCAACCTACATTCGACTGCACTTCATCAGATGCCTCGGGGTTAATCCCCGAGGAGCGTTCACGATCAACCTAAAAGGGCGTCCTACTCCAATCCTCCTCTTCGGCCGAGGCAAAGACATTCCACCCGAAACCGGCTGCCCGAGGCCGAAACGAGAGTCGACTCGGCCCGCAACGCGACGGGTGACTCCAAACAACGGACCGCAGATAACGCAGATCCCCGCCGATAGCCGCCGGCGGATCAGATAGTATACATGTGTACACTATGGCCCAGCCCGGCACGATCGATTCGCGTGTGTCCCCAGCGAGCATCCCTTGGTCAAAGTCATAACGACTTGAATGAGCAAACGCCAGGGCGATCGCTCTCCCGCGGCTCGTGCACGGTTACCAATTTATTCAATTCCCAACCGAGGCGAGATATGACCTTTTCCACCACCGACGCCCACGCGAAAGCTGATTCCGACAAGCCCACACCGGCCGACTCGGCGGCCGAGACCACGCCCGCAACATCGATCCGCGGCGGCGTTGTCCACCTGGCCAGCGACCTGCTTCTGACCAGTCGCGTCGGCCAGTTTTGCCGAGCCCGGCAAATCCCCTATCGAGTCATCAGCCGGTGTGAAGCCCTGGACGCAACCGGCAATCCACCCGCAGTCCTGATCATCGACCTTCAGGCGCCGGGCTGGAACGCCGAGTCGTTTCGGCAGGTCGGCCCGCCAAGTCCGCTTGCCACGCGTGTGATCGCGTACGCGCAGCACGTCGAATCGGGATTGCTCGCGTCCGCCGCCGAGCTGGGGATCGAAACGGTGATGACCCGCGGAGCCTTTGACGCGCGGTTCCCGCAACTGCTGGCTTGAGCCGCGCCGGATTACTCGACCGATGGGGGTGCGGACGCCGGGATCTGACCCGTGGGCAAATGGAATTGCCGATCGTCCCCGGCCGTGCGGTATTCTCCCCAGACGACTCGCAACAACAGGCCCAACCCCACGCCCAAGGCAATCAGGCGCAAACGCAAAAATCGAGTGCTGGGAAATTCGCGGCGCGTCACGTGAACCGGTTCGGTTAGATCGTTCGGTTAGATCGCAGCGCGTTGGAGCGCTACCGTGCATTGGAGCGTCATGGCTAATTGCCGGGAGTCTCGCTGGTCGAATCCAACTTTTTGCGAGGGCGCGGCACGCAGATCAGCAGGATCCCGAACAGCGTGAACAACAATAGTAAGCCCAGGAACAAACCGTAGTCGATCGCCGACAACAGAACGGTGCTCATCAGCAGCGTCAGCAGAAACATCGCAAACCCTCAAGACAGCTTCTCGTGCCAACCGCCAGGTCGGCATTGGACGTTACTCCAGTGCGCTATTCTACGTCGTGATGGCGCGAAATCAAATCGGCTTGGGTGGCTGTCGACCAGAGCGAACCGGCGGGGGCGCACGGCGCCACAATCTGTGCCACGGCGGCGGTCCGCGCCAACGCCCGGCGAAGTGCTTGTTCCCAGGGAGGTTGCCGAGCCCGCTCCACCGCCGCGCCAGCGAAC
>JBGSLW010000384.1:0-4911 GCA_041740495.1 Pirellulaceae bacterium | reverse complement strand
CGCCGCCTCGGGAGGCTCCGCCGCCGAATCCCCGTCCGCCCCCGCCCCCGAATCCGCGTCCGGGCTCATGTCCCACAACAACCAATGCGGAATACCCCACCAGCCACAACGACAAGACAAATTGAAAACTCACGACTAGATCCCCGTTAGAAAATGACACCCGTGAAAACTGCATCGAGTTGGTTATTTTGCCGATGGTTGCCGACGAAGCACAATTTCGTCCGAATCCGCGAGCGCCGCGCCATTCGCGCTGCGCCGCTCCGATTTCCAGACATATGCTTGGTCATCCAATCGCCGCAGGACATTGGTTGCCGTGGTCCGCGTGCCATCTCCTAGAACTCCTTCTGCTTGAATGCTCCACCCTTCCGCAATTGCGGTCCAAGTTCCGACGGCATGTCCGCCGTCCGAATCAAAGGTCCATGATTGGAGGCTACCGTTGTTCGGATTCAACCCAATCACTTGAACGCCCGATTTGCGGTCGCCGTTGGAGCGTGTGGCGTGGTATTCCCGCAGGACAAAACTCTTGTTGGCAATCCATCGGCAAGTCGATTCCAGTCGTCCGCCGTTCTCCTCCGCGACCCAGCCGCCGATCATCCACTCGAGGTCTGCCAAGTGGTGATAGGTTGTCGGCACCGGTTCGTGCAAATCGCGGAGCGACGCGATCAGCCATTTGCCGTCGGACAAGACGTGCACTGCGGTATACCGCCCGGTGCCCGGCGCACCGGCCGGATAAGGTTCGATGGTCGCGTACCCATCTTCGATCGCCGTCGACTCGTTGATCAAGCGAACGGATGTGACGGTCAAATGCATCTTGGCGCCGGGACGATCTGCGAAAAACTCGGAGTAACCTTGGGCGATCGCTTCCCGCCCGCTATACACGTTTCCGGATTCATCGATGTACTCTCCGTTCGCCGCCCAATGGGCCGCCAACTGCTTGGCGTCCCCGCGATCGAATGCATCGACAAAGGCACGCGCGGTCGCGCGAATCGCGGCCGCAGCTTGAGCTTCATGTGCCGAATCTTGACCCCAAGCCGACGGCCAACAAGTACATCCAATCACCAGACCTAGCCATCCGAGCGCCCTAAGCGACCTTGTCATGATTTGCGGACCCTTATTTAACTTCTGCTGTATCCCGAAAGAAAGATTATGGTTAGGAATCACGGCTTATGCAAAAAAATGCTTCCGAAAGTCTGCGACTAATCGTCGGCGCGGCGGTCGCAGGTCGACCGTATTCGTCGTCGCGACAATCCCAGGTGTTGCGAGCCGAAAAACGCGAGAATGCTGCGGATTATTGAGTCCCCCGCCCGCACGGAGTACAATCCGCTGGCAACACAACGCTGCATCCGAGGGTCCATGTCTCCTCCCCAATTTTCCGACGAAGAACTGGAAGCCTACCTGGATGAAGCGCTCGATCCAGAGCAAGCCCGGCTGATCGAGCTGCAGATGCGGAGCGATGCGACGTTGATCGCGCGACTCTCGCAGATCAACCGCCGCCGCGATGCCGGAGTCCACACTTTGGGGGAAATCTGGCGGACCAACCAAATCGGCGTTCCCGATTCGAACACTCTGGGCCAGTTCTTGCTGGGGGTGCTCCCTCCTGAACAGCAAGATTACGTCGAGTTCCGGGTGGAGGTGCTCCGCTGCCCCTTCACAATCGCTCGGCTCAAGGACTTGAAACAGCGGCAGGCCGCCGCGGATGAACGGACCGAATCGCGCCGCAAAAAGTACTACCACTCCAGCGCCGGCCTTCTCAAGAAAAAACCGCGACCGAATCCGAACCGTGACTGAGCCTTCCCCACGCTGGCAGCCGTTTGTCAATCGTTGGTCCCGCAAGTTGCACCGCTGGGGAGCGATTCTGATCGCGCTCCCCTTGTTGCTGGTGATCGTCAGCGGGCTGTTGTTGCAAGTCAAAAAGCAATGGGCGTGGGTCCAGCCCCCGACGCTCAAAGGGACTCGATCTGGGGCGCCGCAAGTTCCCTGGCCCGCGATTCTGGCGGCGGTCCAGACCATTCCGGCCGCCGACGTGCGAAGCTGGGACGACATCGAACGCCTGGATGTGCAGCCAGGCAAATCGTTGGTCAAAGTCCAAACCCGCAATCGCTGGGAGGTGCAACTGGACCTGGCCACGGGCGAAGTCTTATCGAGCACCTATCGGCGGTCCGACTTGATCGAGAGCTTGCACGACGGGTCCTTCTTCGGCGATTGGAGCAAGCTCACGATCTTCTTGGGCAACGGCCTGGTGTTGCTGTTCCTGTGGCTAAGCGGCCTGTACCTCTGGTGGCTCCCCAGGATGGTCCGCCGCCGGAAACGGCTCAAGTCTTGATCTCAAGCCTCTCGTCTACGGTCCGTCGCCAATCTCCTCAGGCGACGCGCTAGGGGTCCTGGTCCAGCTCTTGTTTCCATGACTCGATCGCTTGCAGTGCCCGCAACGGCGTTTCTCGGTTCGTATCAAACCGTTGTATTTTCTCCAACAGCGGATGGGGCGCGTAGTCGAACAGCGTCAATTGAATCGGGTGCGAAGCGGCTTGACCGGCGGCGTTTTTCACATCCGGAGTCGATTCGGCCGGTTGTTCGTTCTCCAGTTTCTGCAGGATGCGTTCGGCGCGTTGGTGGACCCAGCCGGGAATCCCCGCCAACCGAGCCACGTGGATTCCCCAACTCCGGTTGGTCGCGCCCGGGACGATCTTGTGGAGAAACACAATCTCCTCGTTCCACTGTTGGATCGCGACGTTG
The DNA here is from genome assembly GCA_041740495.1 of Pirellulaceae bacterium. GTDB lineage: Bacteria > Planctomycetota > Planctomycetia > Pirellulales > Pirellulaceae > JANMEB01. The sequence continues at coordinate 2,178 of JBGSLW010000384.1, read as the reverse complement.
TAGTTGCGGACCCCCTCCAACGACTTTTCCAATTCGGTCAGTTCGTGGTAGTGGGTGGCGAACAACGTGCGGCAGCCGACTTGATCGTGCAAGTACTCGACGATCGCCCAAGCCAACGAGACGCCGTCGTACGTGCTGGTCCCTCGGCCGATTTCGTCCAGGATCACCAGGCTTCGCGGCGTGGCGGTATTCAGGATCCGCGCCGATTCGGTCATCTCCACCATGAAAGTGCTTTGGCCGCGCGTCAGCTCGTCGCTGGCGCCGATGCGCGCAAAGATGCGATCGACGATCCCCAACGAGCAGGACGTGGCGGGGACGAAACTGCCGGCTTGGGCCAGCAACGCGATCAACGCCACCTGTCGAATATACGTGCTCTTGCCCGACATGTTGGGGCCGGTGATCAGCTGCATCCAGCCGTGTGCATCGTCCAACACCGTATCGTTGGGCACGAACGTCCCGGAGGGCTCGAGCACGTCCAGGACGGGGTGCCGCCCGCCGACGATCCGGAGTTGTTGGTCGTCGCGGAGGGTGGGGCGGCAGTAGCGGTGTTTCTCGGCCAATTCGGCCAACCCCGCGACGACGTCGGCGATCGACAAGATTTCGGCGTTGGCCTTCAACGGCCCTGCCACACCGCGAACTTTTTCGCGCAACTGGCAGTACAAATCGTGCTCAAGCTGTTGCGCGTTGGACTCGGCCGATAAAACTTTGTCTTCGTATTCCTTCAACTCGGGCGTAATGAACCGTTCGGCGTTCTTCAACGTCTGCTTGCGGATGAATCCCTCCGGCAATTTGTCGCGGTGGGTGTTGGTCGCCTCGATGTAGTAGCCGAAGACCTTGTTGAAACCGACTTTGAGGCTGGAGATTCCGGTCGTCTGTTGGATCTGCTGTTGGTAGGCGGCGATCCACTTTTTTCCACCCGCCGCCAGTTCCCGCAGTTCATCCAATTCGGGGTGGTAGCCGGGGCGGAAGATCCCACCGTCGCGGAGCCCCAGCGGCGGGGGATCGGCCAAGGCCCCAGACAACTCGTCCCGAACCGCTGGGAGCAGATCGAGCTGCACGGCCAGGTCGGACAACAGTCCCGCCGGGCACTCTCCCAGCAAGTCGCGAATCGCGGGCAAGACCGCCAGCGACTTGCCGATCGCCAGCAAGTCGCGCGGCGACGCGCGCTCGGTGATCACCCGAGCCAACAGACGTTCCAGGTCATGCACACTTCCCAGTCGTAATTGAGACCGGTAGGAGGAACGTGTTGTTCGGGTGTGGAAAAATCACCTGGCCACAGACGGTATAAACGGTTGTTGGTAATTAAATTGGGGTATTTGTTTACTTCGTTTTGTAAAACCTGGGCTGCTTCTTCATTCATCGCATAAGGTGTATCCCACCATAAAATGTCGAGACCGCTATAATTTTCAAGAATTTCCTTTACCTGCGGAAGTGCTTTTTGATTTATATAATTGAGAAGCGAATCGCGCTTTAAATCAGGATCCCAGTGTGGAGTCCCTTTTTCGATACCCGAATAAGTTCCCCCGGGTTCGTGCCAATCCTGCGCCTGCGAATAGTAAAATCCAAGTCTGATTCCCTGCTTTTTACATTCATCGGCCAGTTCTTTTAACGGGTCACGTTTAAAGGGAGTGGCATCGTAAATATTGTATTTGCTTGCCAGGGAGTGAAACATGGCAAAACCGTCGTGATGTTTTGAGGTAATTACAATATATTTCATTCCTGCATTTTTTGCCAGCTCAACCCATGTTTTGGCGTCATATTTAACAGGATTAAAGTTTTCAGCTATCTTCTCATAATCCATTACAGGGATTTGCGCTCTGAGCATAATCCACTCACTGATACCAGCAACTTGTTTTCCATTCCACTCGCCGGCAGGTTGGGCGTACAAACCCCAGTGGATAAACATTCCGAAACGGGCTTCGCGCCACCATTCCATTTTTGCATCCTGTTTCTGGGTTTCTTCACTTTTTACTGGTTGTTCTGTTTTTGGGGTACACGCAAACATCAGCGAAAAAAATCCAAACGTTATTATTAGTTTTCTCATGTTAACCTTTATTGAGATTATTCAACACTTTAACGGGTATAAAATTGGCAATAAAAATTACATAATTTACTTGTGTGTCAGTAATTTTTATAAGTGATAATTTGAAGAATCTGTTTTATCTTCAACACAGTTAA
>JBGSLW010000383.1:0-13270 GCA_041740495.1 Pirellulaceae bacterium | reverse complement strand
CTGACTAGATGTTTTCCAAATTGCAGCCCGCCCCGCCCGATTCGATCTTCGGTCTCAACGATCAGTTTCTACGCGACCCCCACCCCCACAAGATCAATTTGACCGTCGGGGTCTACCAGGACGAGCACGGTAAGACGCCGGTGGTTGCCGCAATCCATCGGGCCGAGCGTCGCCTCCTGGAGACCGAGATCACCAAAGACTATGTCGCCATGGATGGGTGGGCCGCGTTCAACGCGGGCGTCGCCGAACTGGTGCTGGGGACCAAGAATCCGGCGTTCGCGGCGCGGCGATTCAAGACCTTGCAAACGTTGGGGGGGACCGGCGCTCTTCGCTTGTCCGCCGACTTGTTGGCGGTGACGTTGGGCCACCAGCGCATCGCGCACAGCAACCCGACTTGGTCCAACCATTTTGGAATTTTCCGGGCCGCGGGACTGGAGCCGCAACCCTACCGCTATTTCGACCCCCGCGCGAACGACTTGGATTTCTCGGGAATGCTGGCGGACTTGCGGGCGTTGCCCGACGCGACCCCCGTCCTGCTGCATACCGTCTGCCACAACCCGACCGGGTTCGATTTGGAACCTGAGCATTGGGAAGCCCTGGCGGGGTTGTTCGAGTCCAAACGATTCGTCGCGGTATTCGACTTCGCCTACCAAGGCTTCGATCGCTCAGTCGACGCCGATCGCGAACCGATCGAGTTGTTCTGCGAACGCGAGATCCCCTTGCTGATCTGCAGCTCGTTTTCCAAGAACATGGGTTTGTATGGGGAACGGGTCGGAGCGTGCACGGTGGTGGCGCCGACCCCCGAACAAGCCGCCGCACTGCACAGCCACCTCAAACTGCATGCCCGCTGCAGCTATTCCAATCCGGTTCGCCACGGCGCCCAACTGGCGGCCTCCGTCCTCCAAGACGCGGCACTGCGGCAAGAGTGGCTGATCGAGCTCGATCGAATGCGAGAGCAGATCGACGAACAGCGGGGTTTGTTGCTGCGGCACTTGCGGGAAAAAGCTCCCCAGATGAATTTCGAGTTCCTGGCGAAGCAGCGGGGGATGTTCGGTTTCAGCGGCCTCAACCCGGAACAGACGCGGATTCTCCGCGAACAATACTCGATCTATATGCTAGGCAACGGCCGGATCAATATCGCCGGCGTGCATCCGCACAACGTCGAACGCCTGGTGGACGCCATCGCCGCGGTGACCTCGGTTCCGGTCGCTCACCGCACCGGGTAGGCGGTGATGACGCTCATCCCCTCCAAGACCAGCGTCAACTGGTGACAGGGAGGATGCCGGGCACGGGCGCCCGCCTGGCCGCCTTGGTAGCCGATGCGGCGATTCATTTGAATGGTGTAGACGGTCCGCTCGCCATCGCGGCGGACCGACGCTCGACGCGGTTCCTCCCGAGCCAGTACATAGGCCTCATCGATCAACGCTGCGACCTCCTCCCCGGTCTGCACGTCGAAAACGCCGTGTGGTCCCGACCGTTGCGGTTCGTCGCGGCAATGTCGGAGAACATGCTCCAGGCGATGTTCTCCCCGCGTCGGCCCAAAGATCAGGCCGGCGGGCGTGCGATATCGGTCCCCAGGCAACGACTGGAGCCCGGACTTCTCCGCAGGCTCCGTGACTGGCTTCACCGCGGGCGGTGCGAGCGATGGGGACGTCGCCGGTGTGGCAACGGAGGGCGGAATGCTTGGCCCCGTTGAACGGGTGGCCAAAAAAACAGCGAAACCAACCGCCGCCAGCACGGCACAAGTCCGCGTGATGCGCCGAGTGGGGAATATTCCCAGCATTGCGGCCTTGCCCTCCCCGGCCGCATCCTACGGCTGACCCTCCCGCGGGCTCCTGCGATGCTTCACACGGCGCGGGAGGGTGAAATCGGTTTGAAAAACACGTTCTTACGGTTCCACATCGGATCGAATGCGATTAGCGGGCCGCTGCCGTCGTGGCGCCGGCCAGGTGGGCGAGTCGCTCCGACTTGCTGGTCGTTTCCCAAGTGAATTCCGGTTCGGAGCGGCCGAAATGACCGCCGCTGGCGGTTTGGCGATAGATCGGGCGGCGCAAATCGAGGTACTCGATAATCCCTCCCGGGGAGAGCGGGAAGATCTCGCGGATCCACTCGCAAATCGCCTGGTCGGCGACGCGGCCCGTCCCCATCGTATCGACGTGGACGCTGACCGGCTCACTGACCCCGATCGCGTACGCCAATTGGACTTCGCAGCGGCTGGCTAGCCCGGCCGCGACGACATTCTTGGCGACATGCCGCGCCATGTACGCGGCGCTGCGATCGACTTTGGTTGGATCCTTGCCGCTGAATGCGCCGCCGCCGTGGCGCCCCCAGCCTCCATACGTATCGACGATGATCTTGCGGCCGGTCAACCCGCAATCGCCGTGCGGGCCGCCCACCACGAACTTACCCGTCGGGTTGATATGGTATTTGATCTCGCCATCGATCAATTCGGGGGGCAACAGCGGGTGGATAACCTGGTTGATCACGTAGTCGCGAATCTGCCGTTGTTCTACGCTCGGCGCGTGCTGCGTGGAGACGACCACGGTGTCGATCCGCACGGGACGATCTCCTTCGTATTCGATCGTGACCTGGCTCTTGCTGTCCGGGCGGAGCCAATCGACCTCCTGCGCGAAACGGGCCTCGGTCAATCGACCCAGGATCTTGTGCGCCAACGAAATCGTGAGCGGCATCAACTCCGGCGTTTCGTCGCAAGCGAAGCCGAACATCAAACCTTGGTCCCCGGCGCCGATCGCCTTGCCGGCCGACGAATTCTCATCGACGCCTTGAGCGATGTCCGGGCTCTGTCGACCGAGCGCCACCAGGACGGAGCAGGTGTCGGCGCAGATCCCCATGTGGTCGTCGGTGTAGCCGACGTCACGAATCACGTTGCGGACAATTTGTTGGAAGTCGACGATCGCTTTGGTCGTGACCTCGCCGGCGATGAGCGCCAGGCCTGTGGTGACCAAGGTCTCGCAGGCGACGCGGCTGAGCGGATCTTGCGTCAGCATGGCATCCAAAACTCCGTCGGAGATTTGGTCTGACAACTTGTCGGGATGCCCCATGCTGACCGATTCGCTGGTGAAAAGATATTTGCCCGAGGCCACGTCATTGACTCCTAGCTGGCGAGCGCGCGGGGGATGCGATCCGACGGGATCTACACCGTTCCCACGGATGCGGGGTCAACGCACAAGCGTTGACTCAAGGGGCGCGCCCAAATTCAAACAGTAGAAACGTCGCATTGTAGCCCAAGCCCCTGGCCGCTTAAAGGGTTCGAATCCCCATGGCACGGGCAATTCCAGGGGAAATCCCGCTCAAGAGGCGGCCCGCCAGGACTCGGGGGCCGCCGGCAACAGTCGCCGCAAATGCCCTAGCGTCGCGGCGGTCGCGCCCTTCTGCTGCACGACGACGCGGGCAGCGCGCTCCCCCGCCTGCCGAGCCGCATCGGGGTCCCGCAGGCCATTCCGTACCCACGCCTCCAGCGCGTCGGTATCCGCAACCACCGTCGCGGCCTGGGCCTGGAGGAGAAGTTCGACGACGTCGCGAAAATTCCGAGTGTTGGGGCCAAAGGCGAGCGCAGCGCCATACGCCGCCGGTTCGATCATATTCTGCCCCCCGCGATTCCCCATACTCCCGCCGACAAACGCGAGTTGTGCCAGTCCCCACCACGCAGCCAACTCGCCCACCGTGTCGATCAGCAGCACCGCGGCGCCGTCCCAAGAATTAGACTCGGTCAATCGCGAGCGGCGCAGGCATTGCAGCCCGGCCTCCGCGATCTTGTTCTCCACCTGCGCAGCGCGTTCGGGATGCCGCGGCGCCACGATCAATCGCAGGTGCGGGAATTCCCGGCGCAAGCCGCAATACGCCGCCAGGACCCGCTCCTCTTCCGGATGCTGAGTACTACCCGCCAGCCAGATCGTCTCCTGGCCCGTCCGGCGCAACAAGGCAGCCAACGTTTGAGTCCGCGGGTTGTCGCGGTCGAACTCGGCGCCGTCGAATTTGAGATTCCCCGTGACGCACACTCGATTCGAGGGGACTCCCAGTGCACGAAACCGGGCCGCGTAGGTTTCGGACTGAGCCGCCACCAGGTGCAGCGCGGTGAACGCGTCTCCCAGCCACCAGCGCCAGCGGTTGTAGCCGCGGGCACTTCGCTCGCTCAATCGCCCGTTGATCACGGCGATCGGCACGCCGAATTTTTTGGCGATCCGCAGGAAGTTCGGCCACAATTCCAGTTCGCTCAGGATGATCAATTCCGGTTGCACGCTGGCCAGTACCCGCCGCACCGCCCATGAGAAATCCCAGGGGAACCAGATCAACGTTGCAGCGGACCCCAATTTCTGCTCCGCAACGTCGCGACCGGTTCGCGTCGTGGTGGAGAGGACAAAGTCGTGCCCGGGCCACTGCCGGCGAAGCGCCGGAAAGAGAATCGCCAACAAGTTGACTTCGCCGACGCTCACGGCGTGTAGCCAGATTCGCGGCCGGCCTTCCGAAGCGACAACCGACCCCGTCGCCTTGGCTCGCCAGCCGGCGATCGGTTTGCCGCGGACGAGCCACCGCCACAACAGCCACGGACTGCCTAGAAGCAAGCCGGCGACGTACAACGCGTTGAACAGCCAGACCATCGGCAACTCCGTTTACCGTCGCCCTATGTTTACCGTCGCCCTATGTTTACCGCTGCCCATTGTAGAACAGTTGTCCTCAACTGTTCTACGCCAACACTTACATTCGCCAGGAACAGTTGGGGACAACTTTTCTACATTGGCGGGTTAGGCGCCTTGCCGCATATGGCAATTCTTGAATTTCTTTCCGCTGCCGCAGGGGCAGGGGTCGTTCCGACCGACCTTGGATCCGCGATTGCGAATCGTCTCGATTTTTCGTTCGCCGCCCCCCGGCGGCAGCGGTTCGTCGTCGCCTTCGCGGTAGTTTTCCTGCGTGGCTTGTTGGGGCGCCGCGGCGTGGACGGCAGCGGTTTCCTGCCAGGTGTTGCTGACAAAGTCTTCGTTCAGCTGTTCGATACGGAAGATGATATCGGTGACTCGATCTCCCATCGAATCCCACAATCGCTCGAACATCCGCATTCCTTCGCGCTTGTATTCGACTTTGGGATCCAATTGAGCCATCCCGCGTTGCCGCACAGCGGAGAGAAGATAATCCATCGCCAAGAGATGTTCTTTCCAGGCGTTGTCGACGATTTCCAGCAGCACCAGCCGCTCCATTCGCCGCATTTCCGGATGGAACCGATCTTCGACGACGGACTCTAACTTTTCGGTCAGCTCCTTTTGTTCCAACTGGGCGACGGTGGGGAGCGGTAACTCGGTCTGGAGGTTCTGCTGGAACCATTCGGCCAATCGATTCGCCGCCCCGTTCCCGTTGCCGAGTGGGATTTCTCCGGAAGCAGCCAATTCATCGATCTGGGAGTGCAACGAAGCGACGCGCGAGCGGGCCAACTGCTGATGTTGGCGGCTCTGCTCGATCAGGACTTCGCGAATCTCATCGCGCTGTTTGTTCTTGACATCGTCCAGCGACAGCGAAGATTCGAACCGTTTGGCTGCCCAATCGACCAAGGCCTCGCGATCGATTCGTGACTGGGGGCCGCTGCCGATCGAAAACTTGTAAAATCCGGCCAGAACGGGGTACTCGGCTTCCTTCTCTTCGTACTGCGCGACCGCCTGTTGCACGATCGTTTCGACGACGCCGTCCACTTCCCCGCGGAGCGCTTCGACCGGCGCTTCGATCCCGAATTTCCCTTTCAACCAACGGGATGCGACCTGCAGCCCGTAATCGGGCTCCAGCATCGGGGCCCCTTCGCTCAGGTCGACGCCGCGAATCGCTTCGCGGGCCTTTTCGACCAGGAATTCGTCGACGCGGTCGCGGCCTACCTTGATCAAATCGCGATCGCGGAGGTTCAGATTCCAGCGGACGTTGGCCATCTTGGCGAGTGCTTCCCAGTTCCACTCGCTTTCGTCTTCGATCGACTGCGGCAAGTTTTCGTCGATCGCGCTCATGATCTCGGTTTCGGCGTTTCGTTCCGCCTCTTCCTTGAGCATCTCGCTCACATCGTTGGCAGAGAGTCCGCGGAAACTCTGATTCTTGAAGGTCGTCGAGAGCTGCGTTCCGGCGTAGCGCGCGAACGCCTCCGCCCCGAAATTGGCCGCCAGCGCCGACGGCAAGTGCCGCTCAATCTGCTTTCGCACCATCTCGAGAATCAGTTCGCGGCAATTTTCGCCGTCCAGAATCCGCTGCCGGAAGCTGTAGACTCGCTTCCGCTGCTCGTCCATGACCTCGTCGTATTCGAGCAAGCTCTTGCGGGCTTCGAAATGGAATTCTTCCCGTTTTTTCTGGGCGCTGTCGATCCGCCGCGAGACCATTGGGCTCTCGATCGGCACATCGTCGCTGAAGCCCCCCATCTCCAAGACGCGTTTGACGAACGGCCCGGCGAAGATCCGCATCAAGTCGTCGTCGAGGCTCAGGAAAAACCGGCTGCTCCCCGGGTCCCCTTGCCGCCCGCACCGCCCGCGGAGTTGCAAGTCGATCCGTCGCGCATCATGCCGCTCGGTGCCGATCACGTGCAGGCCACCCAGTTGCTTGACCTGCTCCCCCATCGCCCGCATGTTCTCGCGCACTTCGATCTCGGTGACCAACTGGTCCCATTCGTCGCGAGGGACGTCCAGCCGCGTCGGGTATTTATCCTGCAACAGAGCCCAGGCCATCGTCTCGGCGTTCCCGCCCAGGACGATGTCGGTCCCCCGCCCCGCCATGTTCGTCGCGATCGTTACGGCCCCCAGTCGCCCGGCTTGGGCCACTATCTCGGCCTCGCGGCGGTGGTGCTTTGCGTTCAGCACTTCGTGCGGGATTCCGCGACGGGACAACATCGTCGAGAGATGCTCGCTCTTCTCGATCGAGACCGTACCGACCAGGATCGGGCGGCCGCGACCTTGGATCCGTTCGACCTGAGCCATCGGGAGGCTGTGTTCCTGGCCGTTCTCACTGTCGGCGATCACCACTTCGCTCTCGGTCTGCCGTTTGATCGTGCCGATGAACTGTTCGCGCTTCTTGGTGAAAACGGTATCCCAGCGGTGGTATTGTTCGATCTCATCTGCCGCCGACTTCCATTTGGCTTTTTCGGTGGCGTAGATGATATCGGGGTGTTCGATCCGCTGCAGTTTGCGGTTGGTGGGAATGGCCACGACTTCCAACTTGTAGATTTTCCAGAACTCGCCCGCCTCGGTCATGGCGGTTCCGGTCATCCCGCTGATCTTCTGATACAGCTTGAAGTAGTTCTGCAGGGTGATCGTGGCCAGGGTTTGCGTCTCTTCTTTGATCCGCACCCCTTCCTTGGCTTCCACCGCTTGATGCAAGCCATCGCTCCATTGGCGACCTTCCATCAGCCGGCCGGTGAACTCGTCGACGATGATCACCGCCCCGTCCTTGACCACGTAGTTCACATCCCGTTTGTACAGGTTGTGGGCCTTGAGCGAGTTGTCGATCAGGTGCGGCCAATCCATATTGCCCGCGGTGTAAAAGGACTCGACCCCCGCCAGCTTTTCGGCGTGCCGCACCCCTTCGTCGGTGAGCGAAGCGGTGTGATCCTTCTCGTTCACGGCGTAGTGCAGATCCCTGACCAATTGCCGGGCGATCCGATCGGCCTCCGCATAGCGGCGGACGTCCTGGTGCGCCGGCCCCGAGATGATCAGCGGCGTCCGCGCCTCGTCGATCAAAATGTTGTCGACCTCGTCGATGATCGCGTAATGTAACCTCCCCTGGCTTTGCTGTTGAACCTTGGGAAAGCGGTCGTCTCCCCGAGCAGCCCGCCGCATGTTGTCGCGGAGGTAATCGAAACCGAATTCGTTATTGGTCCCATACGTGATATCACAGTCGTAGGCGCGTTGGCGTTCCAACGTCCGCATATCGCTTTGGATCGCGCCCACGGTCAAGCCGAGTCCCAAATACAGCGGCCCCATCCACTCCATGTCGCGGCGAGCCAAGTAATCGTTGACCGTGACGACGTGAACCCCTTGTCCGGTGAGTGCGTTGAGGTACGCGGGGAGCGTCGCCACCAGCGTTTTCCCTTCGCCGGTAACCATCTCTGCCACGGCACCGCTATGCAGAACCATCCCGCCGATCATCTGGACGTCGTAGTGCCGCATCCCCAAGAATCGGCGGCCTGCCTCGCGGCACAGCGCAAAAGCTTCGACCAACAGGTCATCCAAGGTCTCGCCTGCCCGCAACCGCTGCCGAAACAGGTCGGTCTGCTGCCGCAGTTCGTAGTCGGTCATCGCCTCATACTTCGGCTCCAACGAGTTGATTGCTTCGACTTTCCCATGCAGGCGCTTGATCATCCGCGCATTGGAACTTCCCCAGAGCGCGGTCACCCCCCGCTCAAAACCGCGCAGGATCCCCCCGAAAAATCCGGCGAGAAATTCCCAAATGCGTTCCAAAATCTCCATGGTTTCACGCCAACGAAAGTGTTTCGACTCGTTCCCCCGGCCAGCTTTTCTGCCAATTTGGCAAATGCACTAAGGCAGTGACATCGCTCCGGGCATCCGGGCGACTTGAGAAGAGCCGGCCAAGAAAGCGGCTGATTCTGCGCAAAGTCTTCCCCCGAAAAAGCTTATATCTATCCGAAAATATGGTCAACGGCGATCTCCCGGGGAGGCACCGCTCCATCCCCCCGCGGCCAGCCTCACGGCCGGGGCCGTCGAGCACCGGCAAAGCCCCGTTTTTAATGCAAATGTCGTGCCGCGGTCGCCGGCCGGCTCCCCCTTCCGGTTGCAAAATTTTCGCCGCCGTAAAGAATTCGAGCAAAGGGCAGGTCCCATTATCCCCAGCCCTCTCGCCCTCAAGGTGGTCGGACGGCATTGCTCAGCCCTTGATTGAGGGCAATCGGATAGGCTCTTAATTCACTTTCGACCCACCATCGCCCCGACTGGGTATTCCCGTTGCGCAACAAGCCGATCAAGACTCGAGATATTCGCGGCAACCTGATTCTGTTGGGGACGGGGACTTCGGTTGGCGTCCCCGCAATCGGCTGCCCCTGTCCGGTTTGCACCGGCAACCACCCCCGCAACCAACGCACGCGCTCCAGCGCAATTTTCGGCCTGCCGAACGGGAACTTGTTGATCGATACGTCCCCCGATCTGCGGCAGCAGTTGTTGCGCGAGCAGATCGGAATCGTGCATGCGGTGGCGTACACGCACGAACACGCCGATCATATCTTCGGCCTGGACGATCTGCGCCTGTTTCAGTTTTATCTCGGGCATCCCGTTCCACTGTATTGCACCCGCCAAGTCGAGCAGCGGTTGCGGACGTCGTTCGACTACGCGTTCAGCGAAGGACCCCAGACGCACTTGGGGGCCGTGCCCGCCCTCGAAGTGCACTCGATCGAGCGCGATCCTTTTGACGTCCTGGGGGCGACGGTGATTCCGATCACGCTCCATCACGGACCGCGTTTCGACGTGTTGGGTTTCCGCGTCGGCAATGTGGCCTACTGCACCGATGTGAAGTCGATTCCCGATTCCAGCTGGCCGCTGCTGGCCGGGCTGGAGGTGCTGGTGCTGGGAGCCCTCCGCCCAGAGCCGCATCCGACGCACATGAACTTGGACGAGGCGATCGCAGCGGCTCAGCGCATCGGTGCGGGGACAACCTATTTCACGCATTGCTCCTGCCAGATCGACCACCCCGTCGTGGAAGCACAGCTTCCGCCAGATATCCACTTGGGGTATGACGGACTAACAATCGCTTGTGAGGCTTGAGGCTTGAGGCTTGAGGGGTGGTGGGTGGTGGGTGAGGGGTGATGCGGGGATTGAAGTTTGGATTTTTGGAATCTTGAATCTTGAATCTTGAATCTTGAATCTTGAATCTTGAATTCTGCAAAACTGAAATTGCGATCTGAACTCAGCAATTCAAAATTCAAAATTCAAAATTCCAGACGGCAAACCTCCATCCCCTACCTCCTCCCTTCCCCATCCGCGCAAATCTGCGTTCATCTGCGGTCAACCACCACTCCCGATCCGCGCCAATCTGCGGTCGACGATGACGTTCATCCGCCTTGCCAGGCAATCGATTTTTTTCCGGCGGGCATTCGTCGATGATTATTTCCGCCAGATAAATGGCGACGCGGGTAGACCGGCGCCATTCGCCAGGTTGGGGCTGGCGTTTTCGCTCCACCCCAGGCGGACTTGCGTCGGGTTGGCGACCTCGGTGGACCAACACACCAGTCGATCGCCGTCGATCTCGGCTTGCGCTTCCAAAAATTTGCCGTCTTCACCCGCGATCGTCACTTCGTTCGGGGCCGCTCCGTCCCGAGTCTTCAGTCCCGCGGCGTGGTCAAACTGGACCGTGACGCGGTTTCCGTCGACTCCGGCCGACTTGAAGAGCGGTCCGGAATAGACCAGATCTTTTTTGCCGTAATCCTTGGCCAAAGCCCACAAGGCCAGCCGCTTGCCGACTTCCTGTTTGTTTTTTGGGTGAATATCTTCAAAGTTTCCGATGTCGTGGGTGACCGCCATCCCAGTAAACGGAATCTCTAGTGCAGCCAATTGGGCTTCCCAGGACTGGGGGAGTGCGTCGCCGCGGTTGTACTTGAACGGAGCCAGTTGTACGAAGTAGAACGGCATTTCGGGTTGGTCCCAGACGGCGCGCCAGCCGCCGACGAGCGCTTTCATTTTCTCCAGGTACAGCATCCCCTCGCCGACATTCGATTCCCCTTGGTACCAGATCGCGCCGCGCACGGGGAACTTGATCAGCGGGTGAATCATGCCGTTGTAGAGCGCCAGAGGCGATTGGTGGTTGATCTCTCCTTTGTCATTTTTTTCCGGGAACGACTCGAGCTTCCCGGCGATGTCGGCCAACTTGGGAACTTGTTGAAACCCAACCGGCGGGGTCCATGGTTCAATCCGAGTCCCCCCCCAGTTCGTGCCGATAATCCCGATCGGCACATCGAGCTCGTCCTGCAACGCACGAGCGAAGTAATATCCTGCCGCCGTGAAATTCCCGACGGTCGCGGGCGATGCCGGTTGCCAGTCTCCGCCGGGCAAGTCCTCCAGCGGTTGGTCGCTGGGCCGATGCTGAACTTTGAAATGTCGGATCGTCGGGTGTTCCCCGGCGGCGATTTCTGCTTCTGAATTGTCCGAGGCCGCGACGGTCCATTCCATGTTGGACTGTCCCGAGCAAATCCAGACTTCGCCCGCCAGGATGTCCGAGATCTTGATTTTCTTTGTGCCGGCGATCGTCAGCTCATGTGGGCCCCCGGCGGGGAGTCCAGGCAATTCGACGGCCCACGCCCCGTGTTCGTCCGCCTTCGCCTGAAGATGTTGATCGCCCATCGTGACCGAGACGCTGGTCCCCGGTTGATCCCATCCCCACACGCGAACCGGCGCATCGCGCTGCACCACCATGTGATCGCTGAAAAACGATGGGACGCGCGTCCCGCCATCGGCTTGAGCCCAACCGACCGACGCCGACCAAACCGCGACACCGAAAACAACCCCACGCAGCAACCATCGATCCAACATTGCAGTCTCCGTGTTCCAAGTCCGTCCGACGCGTTCCGCAAAACAGCTACGCTCCGCCCGCTTCGCAGCGGTCGATGTATCATAATCCAATCGCCGCAAGTTGTCCGCCTGTGGTGGGGCGGCGAACTCTCTGTTCTTACTCCTACGCGTTCTCGCACTCCAATTCTTCCCCTGACTCCTATTTCCTACTCGCCCGTACCTGCCATCCAACTCACTGTTTTCCGAAATCCCGCGTACTTTTCCGGTGAACGAGGCCGACACCCGAGTAGGAGTAGGAATACGAGTACGAGTAGGAGAGATAGGAGTAGGAGATAGGAGTTGGGCACGGGACAAGGGACCGCAGGGGAAATTGGATCGGCAGAACGGGTCTCATGAGCAACGAGCAAACTGAACCGCAGAGCACAATACCTCCGAACGGTCGACTGTTGGGAATCGATTTCGGCACGGTCCGCTTGGGGTTGGCGGTGTGCGACGCCGGACGCCGGATCGCCAGCCCGCTGGCGACGTATACTCGACGAAACGAGCCGCTGGATGCCGAGTTCCTGAGGAAACTGGCGGAGGAGGAACAAATCGTGGGGATCGTCGTCGGGTTGCCCATTCACAATCGCGGCACGGAAAGCCAAAAATCGCGGGAGACCCGGAATTTCGCCCGCTGGTTGGAGCAGACGCTCGGGGTGCCAATCGTTTTCTTCGACGAGCGGTTTTCGACCGCCCGAGCCCGTGAACTGCTGGGGGATGAACTCACTCCCCGCCGGCGCAAGGCCAAGCTGGATAAGCTGGCCGCCCAAGTCATCCTCGCGTCGTTCCTCGAGTCCGATCCGCAGCACGACTGGCGACGCGGCCTGGAGGACTAGCGGCGATATCGTGCCGACAGACGCCAAGCTGATCCCGTTTGCGTCTCCATCCAGTTTCCTGCACCCAACTCGTACTCGTACTCAGCGCAGCGGTACTCGTACTCAGCGCAGCGGTACTCGTACTCGTACTCGGGCCAGTCGAGCAGAAGTACGAGTACGAGTACGAGTACGAGTACGAGTAGGAGTACGAGTAGGAGTACGAGTAGGAGTACGAGTAGGAGTAGGAGTAGGAGTAGGAGTAGGAGTAGGAGTAGGAGTAGGAGAACCGCATGCGCTGGGGCGTCCCGCGCGACGGATCGTGCCAGTTTCAACGATCGTCGGGCGACGCCGCGGCGGGGAGCGGGAGCGACGGATCGCCGAACAGCGCAAACTTCATCCCTTGAAAAAAGATGCTGGGCGGGTACCAGGAGTCGGTTGGCGCGAGTTGCTCCAGCCGCTCGGCCTCGAAATAGTGGTGCATCGCTCCGACCCAAGCCTCGCCCAGGGTGATTTGCGACGGCGACGCGCCTATCGTCTTGGCGAATCCTTCCAGCAGAGTCAGGCCGCACGGCTGACTACCGGTGGTGCAGCCAAAATACGCGACGGCGCCCGCGTCCGTACCGATCACCAGCTTCTCACCCATACTGGTCGGATCGAATCGGCTCGGCTGAAGAGGTGCGGGGGGCGGCGGCGGCTCATGGAAGAACTCGCCCCCGTTCGTCCCCGGGTGCTCGTGGCCGTCGATATCGAGATAGGCTTCGTACGGCGCCTGCGGGGCGAAGACCGCGGTGCTGCAGCCCGCGGACAGCAGGATCGGCCAGCGGCGAGCGGTCTTCAAGTCGAGAGCCTGCGGCAGGCCGATGCAGCGATGCCAGCCGTCGGTTTCGCCATGCCCGGAGTGAAAGATCAAGCCGACTCCCTGGTCGA
>JBGSLW010000382.1:0-1602 GCA_041740495.1 Pirellulaceae bacterium | reverse complement strand
GGTGCCGGCGGTGAGGTTGATCGCCGCCAAGGACGCGCTCATCGATCGGTATCGAGCGTTCCTGTGCCGGCATCGCTGCCAATCCTCGATTAATACTGTTACTCGTGGTCGGGCCCAAGGATTGATTGGGGGGCCCATCTAGCGAGTGGACGGGGGTAGCCTCGAATTCCCTATAACGATACTCCGCGGTCATCGAACTTGCCCGGCAGCCGGCGCGAATCCGACGATTGGGGACCAGACCCGCAATACCCCAATGGTTGATCCGCGGAAAGCGACGAAAGGAAGGCGTATGTCCAAGAAAACGCGCAAGAAATCCTCCAAGCCCTCCCCCGGGAAATCCCCCCGGACATCCGCCGCGGCGCCACGGGCGTCCAGGGTGGCCAGCGGCGCGAAGCGATCGGTCAGGAAAGCGACAGGCAAGGCCGGCAACACGATCGCCAAAAAAGCCGGCAAGAAGGCCGCCAAAGCTCCCAAAACTGCTTCGGTCAAAGCGTCTCACAAGCCCCCATCGAAACCGTTAAAATCCAATCTATCGGCACCGCCCAAAGGGATTGCCAAGGAGATTGGCAAGGGGACCGTCAAGGCGGGTCCCAAGAAGGGTCCCAAGCCGGCACCGGCGGGCGTATTCGCCGAAGGCGCCATCGCCCCCGCCTTCCGGTTGCCGCGTGACGGCGGCGAAGCCGTCGCGCTTGCCGATTTTGCCGGCAGGAAGCTCGTGCTGTTTTTCTATCCGCGCGCCGACACCCCGGGCTGCACCAGGGAGGCCATCGACTTCACGCGGCTGAGCGATGCGTTTACCGACCAGGGGGCCGCGGTCCTCGGCATCTCCGCCGACAGCGTCAAGGCCCAGGAATCGTTCCGCGACAAGCATCAGCTTTCGGTTCCTCTGATTTCGGATGAGAAACACGAGATGCTGGAGGCCTACGGCGCCTGGGGCGAAAAATCGATGTATGGCAGGAACTTCATGGGGATCATTCGGACGACGGTTCTGATCGGCGCGGACGGACGGATCGCCAGGATCTGGCGCAATGTCCGGGTTGACGGCCACGCCGACGAGGTCCTGGTCGCCGTTCGGGATCTCTAATTCGGCGGTTCCATTTCCCGAAAATTAACCATGAGGGGGTCAAATCGGCATCGCAAATTGAGCCGTACGGAACTCATCTCCGACCGGCGCGGGAGTGCCGATGTCGTACCGTTCCGGTCATCGTTCCGACCACCACCACCCTCACGATCACGGCCGCGCACCGCCCCGACGTCCTGCCCCCCAAGCGGCCGCCGCGGTGCTCGACCGCGATGGTTACGCCTTCGTCCATGCCGGCAAGCAGGTCCGGTTCGGTCCTGTCGTCTTTTGGATCGTGGTCGGCACGATCGTCATGCTCGGCATGTGGTCGGCGGCGACCGCCACCTATTTCGCCTTCCGCGACGATGTCCTGACCCGGTTGATCGCCCGTCAGGCGGAGATGCAGTACGCCTACGAAGACCGGATCGCCGAACTGCGCGCCAAGGTCGACCGCACCACCAGCCGCCAGTTGCTCGACCAGGAGCAGTTCGACCAGAAGCTCGACCATATCATGCGCCGCCAGACCGCGCTCGAATCGCGCG
>JBGSLW010000381.1:0-27729 GCA_041740495.1 Pirellulaceae bacterium | reverse complement strand
CCGCCAGCGTGGCGCGGCAGAGCCTCCCCGAGGGAGACGAGGCCCGCCAGCTGCTGAGCCAATGGAAGATTTCGGCGCCGCCGACACCGGCCGCCGCGGATCCGGAAGCCTCGCTGAGCTTTGCCGATGCGCGGGATCAGGCAATTGTGCAATTGGAACTGGCGATCGACCATCAGCGCACCTTGGTGGCACTCAAGGGGCAACCCCCAGCTGCCGACACCGACCAACGATTGCAGGATGGCCAGGCGGCGTTCGAAGCCGCGTCCAGCGAGGCACTTCGGCTGCTGCAGGTCGCACGGAGCGCTGCGGCCGCAGAGACTTCGCGCGAAGATTTGAACTCGATTCTGCTGCGGCAAAGCCAATTGTATTTGTTGCGCGAGGAATGGTACGAGGCCGCAGTCGTTTCGGAATTCTTGCTGGAGCGTTTTCCCAACATCGCGGGCGCTCGCGAAGCCGCCGTCGTCGCGCTCCGGGCTTACTCGCAGCTGTTGGCCCGGTCTCCCGTGGAAGCGCGAGCTTTCGCGCAAGCCCGCTTGGAGCGGCTCTGCCAGAAGATGGTGCAACTTTGGCCGGGGGATGCCAGTTCCGCGGACGCGGCCAACGTCCTGGCCACCCTGGCGATTCAAAGCGGCGACACCCCCCGCGCATTGCAACTGTTGGAACTGATCCCGGCAGGTACCGCCACGCGAGCCAAACTCGAAGTGATTCTGGGCCGATTGTTGTGGGTCGACTTTCTCAAACGGGCCGGCGACGGCGAGTCAACCTCGGCGGCGAGCGATGCCGGTCTGACGCAGGCCGAGACCTTATTGTCTCGCGGATTGGCCGGATTGACCCCTGAAACCCTTACGCGGGAGACAATCCTGGGGGCGCTGAACTTGGCACAGCTCTATCTCGAGCGAGGGGAACTGGACCGGGCGATGGCCCAACTGGAGACCGCGCCGCTGGCGCCGCTCGATCTAATCAAACAGAAAAATGCAGCCGCCAGCGACCCGAACTTCGTCAACGACACCTATCGGACAGCCCTCCGCGCCTACATCGCCGGGATGCGAGACGGAACTCAGACGACCGCACTCACCGACAAAGCCCAAAACGTCGTCGCCGCCTTGCAACAATCGTTGATCGAATCGGGGGGATCCGCCGACCAGATCGTCAAGATCTACTACCAATTGGCCAGGGAACTTCTGGCGCAGCTCGAACGGATCGAGTCGCCCGAGGAAAAGAACTCGTTCTCCCAGAGCCTGGCGACGTTCATGCGCTCGATCCAAGAGAACAGCCGCGATGGCAAGACGCTGGTCTGGGTCGGATCGACCCTGAATTCGATCGCGGATAACTTGCAAGGGGAGGGACTGGCCGACAACGCGCAAGTTTTTCGCGGGCAGGCGATCGCCGCGTTGGACTCCGCCAGCCAGGCCGGATTCGGAACCGATCCGCAAGCCGAATCGTTGCAACTGGAGCTGCAGCGCCAGAAGGCGTTGGCGCTCCGAGGCCAAGAACGATTCGAAGCAGCGGTCGAAGCCTTCGCGGCGATCCTGAAGGAGAAGCCGAACTTGATTAGCGCCCAGATCGATGCCGCCGAGACATTGGAACGCCACGCCGATCGCGACAAGTCGGCGACGCGTTTTGCTCAGGCCGTCGGAGGATTGTCGGACCAGGGGATCTGGGGTTGGCGACGAATTGTAATGGCCACCCGTGGCAAAGAGAATTTCCTGGAGATCCAACACGACGCCATTTACCATTTGGCGTTCTGCCAGTTTCGTTACGGCGAAATCGGCCAGCGGGACGACGCGCGGCAAGCTGCCCTGCGAACCCTGGCGGACCATCACAAGCAATACCCGCAAGTCGGCGGGACGCGCCAGTTGCAGCGATTCAACGCTCTGGCAAAGCAAATTCAAAAGAGTTTGGGGCAGCCCGACGTGGGTTTGCAGTAAGCAATTTCAAAAGCAAGGCATGCAATGAACTGGGTGCGGCTATGAGTTTAATGTGGCAATCCCAACGCCTATCCGATTTCCCTCTCCCCCGCTCTCCGAGGAGCGAACGAGTGATTCCATCCCATTTCCCTCTCCCCCGCTGCGGGGGAGAGGGCAGGGTGAGGGGGTCGGCGGGCCATGAAACTAGCTCTCCAGTGCGCGAGATCGACACCAGGCGGATAGCGCGCGGCACGAGACGATGGAGCGGCGAACTCGGATTGCGGTGCGCGGCCCTGATGGCACTGATCGCATTCAGCGGGCTCGCCGCTTCGAAAGCGACCGCCCAATCCGACACGATCAAACGCTGGGAAGGTCGCGATCTGAAGTGCAAAATTGGACAGATCTCCCCGGAAAAGGTCACCTATGAAATCAGCGGCCAGACCGCCGAGATCTTGCCGAACGAGATTCAGGCGATCGAATTCGCCGGCGAGCCGAAGGAGCTGGACCGCGCCCGCTTGCGTTTGAGCAACGGGCAGTACGCCGACTGCCTGACCGAATTGCAGAAGGTCGACTTGAGCGGACTGAGTCAGCCGATCCAGGCGGAGCACTCGTATCTGGCCGCCAAGGCGGAGACGCGGAAGGCGATGGTCGATGGTTCCACGACCACGCGCGATGCCGCCCGGTTGGTCGCCGATGCCCTCAAGAACTTTCCCACATCGTACCACTACTACGAGTGGTTGGAGGATTTCGGCACCTTGGCCTTCCACGCCGGCGAAGTCGCTGTGGCGGAAAAGCAGTTTCAGGATCTTTCGCGTTCCAGCGTGCCCAGCTACGCACTCCGCGGGAATCTTCATTTGGGCCGCGTTCAGTTAGAGCTGGGCAAAGTCGCCGAGGCCCAGGCGGCGCTGCAACAAGTCGTCTCCAGCCCGGCGACCGACAACTTTGCCCAAGACGCCAAATTGATCGCGCGTTGCCTTGTCGCACGAACCCAAGCCTCGTCGGACGGCGCTGCAGCCGCCCTGCAACAGCTCCAGGAAATCATCGCCGCCGAAAGCCCTGAACGGAAACTGATCTTCGCCCATTGCTACAACGCCATGGGGGCCTGTCACCTGGCGCTCAACGACCCCAAGAACGCCGTTTTGGATTTTTTACACACCGATTTACTGTTTGCCAGCGAAGGAGAATTGCACGCCGAGGCACTTTATTACCTGGCCGACCTCTGGAGTCAGCTCGGAGAAACCGACCGCGCCGCTCGGGCCAAACAGACGTTGAGCCAGCAGTATCGCAACTCGTACTGGGCCTCCAAACAATGACCGCTCCATCCCGCCACGTCCGGTGCGTTGGATTGCGAAACGGTCCACCCCGAGTAAAATCGCTCGTTTCGAACCGCATTGTCCCACCGTCGATCCCGGTAGATCCCGACCTTGTGAAAGGCAACCACGATGGCTGATCGTTTCGTTCCCCGCGTCCGCCCGCTCCCCCTCTTCTTGGGAGCGTTGGCTGGTTGTTGGCTGGCGTGCGCCAGCGCGTTGTCCGGCGGAATGCGAAACGGTGCGACAGAGGGTGGTCTCTTTCCCTCGGTCCAGGCAACGGGAGGTCTGCTGGCGGCCAGCCACCCCGCACCTCGATGGCAGGAGCCGGCGCCTGATGCGGCTCAACCGGAAGCAGCTCCCGCGTCCGCACCCAAGAAGAATCTGTTGGAGTGGCTCTACGAGTCCTTGGGACTGACCTACATTTTCGTGTTCCTGGTCCTCTCCTTTATTCTGGTGGCGCTGGTGGTGATGAACATCCTCTCCGCTCGGCGGGAGAACATCTGCCCCTCCCAGTTGATGGACAACTTCGAAGCCCAACTCAACGAAAAACGTTACCAGGAGGCATACGAACTAGCGAAGGCCGACGATTCGTTCCTGGGCAGCGTCCTCTCCGCAGGCTTGGCAAAGCTCTCCGCCAGCTACCAGCACGCAATCGAAGCGATGCAGGAAGTCGGGGAAGAAGAGAACATGAAGCTCGAACACCGGCTGAGCTACATCGCCCTGATCGGCACCCTCAGCCCGATGATCGGGCTGTTCGGCACGGTCGACGGCATGATTCGCTCGTTCTGGGTGATCGCCACCGCCGGGGGGACCCCCAACCCGGCTCAGTTGGCCGAAGGGATTTCCACCGCGCTGCTCACGACGCTCATCGGCTTGGCGATCGCGATCCCGGCGATTGCGATCTACAACATCTTGCGCAACCGAGTCCAGCGCTTGGTGCTGGAGGTTGGAATTACCAGCGAAGAACTGATGTGCCGCTTCGAGAACGTCGGCAAGAAATAACGCCAGCCGCCGGGTTCCGGCCGGCCCAACCCCCAACCCCCAACCCCCAACCCCCAACCCCCAAGGCACCAGGTTTTCGCATGAGATTCGCACGCGATCGCCAGCGACAGGTCATGGAAGGGGACTTCACCCCCATGATCGACATGGCGTTTCAGCTGATCGCCTTTTTCATGCTCATCATCAATTTCTCGGCGGAACAGCATCACGAAATCGAATTGCCGGACAGCGAACTGGTGAAACCGCCGGACGAGCCACCCGAGTTCGAAATCGTACTCACGTTGGGTTCCGACGGGAGCGTGATTCTGGGGCAGGCCACCGACCGCGTCAGCCAGGTCGACTTGATTCCCCCATTCCTTACGCGGGAGGTCACCAACGCCGCGGCCCAGAAGATCCCGGCC
Organism: Pirellulaceae bacterium; assembly: GCA_041740495.1. Taxonomy (GTDB): domain Bacteria; phylum Planctomycetota; class Planctomycetia; order Pirellulales; family Pirellulaceae; genus JANMEB01. The sequence continues at coordinate 23,109 of JBGSLW010000381.1, read as the reverse complement.
AACGAGATCGACGTCGTGATCCGCGCCCACAAGGAGACCGAAACCGGGCTGGTCCAGGACCTGGTCGTCAAATGCCAGGATGCCGGCCTGCAGAAGTTCAAATTGCGAGTCAAAGAGCGAAAGTGATCTCCACCTAACGAAACCAGTCGTCCGCCGCCTGCCCTCCGGCTCCCGTCCCCATGCGCATCCGCAACACCAACCGCCCGAGCGATTCGATCAAGCTGGATTTGACAGCGATGATCGACATCGTGTTTCAATTGATGGTCTACTTCATCATGACCTTCAAGATCACCGCGCTCGAAGGGGACTTCAACATCAACATGCCGACCAGCGCGGTCGACCCCAGCCAGATCATCGACCCGCTGAACCAGACGATCGAAGTCCATCTGATCGCAGGCGCCGACGGGGCGGCTGGCCCGATCGAAGTTAAATACGGCAGCCAGACCGAGGTCTTCGGCGACGAGTACCGCTACGTGCGGTTGCGCGACTATATCAAGAACCTGGTCCTGCAGTCGGGCGATCCGCTGGCGGGGAACGAGTTCGAGGTCGAATTCAATATCGACCGGACGCTCCACTACGGCCACACCGTCCAGGCGGTCGAAGCAGTTTCAGGCGAGGTCAACCCGGATGGCCGCATCGCCACCCTGATCCAGAAAATCCGCTTCCGCGATAACCGCGGCCGCTAACCATCCGTCGAAAAACCAGCCGCCCGCTACTCGCCAAGGTTCCCGGACTTTTCCATGTTCACGATTCCCGACCGGTGGTGCCCAGCCGCAGGATTCCGGTAACCCTTCCGGGCTCCATTCTTCTCCGATGCCTCCTGTTCAAGAAAAGTAGATTGGAACAGGAGCCAACGGAGGAAACAGAGAGAGAAGGAAAGTCAGAAGATGATCTGCGGTCTCTTTTTCTCTCTCGACCGTGCATAGGTATACGCCTATATAAACTTTGTTCGCCCCCCAGCAAACTTCGACTGAGAACCAGTCAGCACAAAGAACACGAAGAGCACGAAGAGGGAATTGGACGAAGTCTCGAATCGGGGAGGCGGGGGGTACTGGATTCCTGAACAACGCCCGTGCGAACAAACGGAAAATGGCATCCAACGATTCGCCCTCTGATTCCTTCGTGCTCATCATGTTCTTCGTGGTCAAGCGGTCGCCATTCGACGGTGTCCAGCCGCAGCGAAGTCGCGAGCGCGATGGACCGGCTGCAGTTGGCGTTGGGCGGTGCGTCATCCGCGCGAATCTGGATGATCTGCGGTTGGTACGGGTCGGCTGCCGGTCGAGCGGACGCGTCGCTGCACCGACGCACCACTCGTTTCGGCCTCGGGATGCCGCTCTGTGTTGGCACGTTGGCGGCTCGGCCGAAGATGAGTGAAGGGCGGCGCGCGTCCGTAGGGTGAACGTGAATCCTCCTCGGGGTTCAACCCCGAGGCATTTGGGGAAGTACCATATTGATTGTCTGGTGTTAGGTTGAACGTGAAGCCTCCTCGGGGATCAACCCCGCGGCATCACCATGGACGGATGGGATCTGGGTAGGGCAGCGTTTGTAGGTTGAACGTGAACTCTCCTCGGGGATCAACCCCGAGGCATCTGAGTTTGCTCGCAGCATCGTCGGCCTATTGGGCAAATGCGGCTCGCTTGCCGAGCGGATGGTTACGCTTGCGGCTACACCCCGCGCCGTCATCTACCGCACGACCCTGGTCGTATTTCACCCTCCCGCGGATCGTTGGGGGCGCCCCTGAACCCGCGGGAGGGTCGGACGCACGATGCGGCCGGGGAGGGAAAGGTGCGCCGACTTGGAACTTGCTCGCGCTGGGTTCTAGGCTTTGTCCCCAAACACAGTTTCGCGTCCCATGGAGTTCAGCCGCCTGGCGCTAGCCTGCGGTTTCGGGTGTTGGATGCGCGAAGAAACCGCAGGCTAGCGCCAGGCGGCTGATGTTTTGGGACAAAGCCTAGTATTCAAATCGCTTCTAGGCGCGCGGGTGGAATTGCTGGTGGACTTTCTTGAGTCGCGAGGCGTCGACGTGGGTGTAGATCTGGGTCGTCGCGATACTGGCGTGCCCCAACATTTCCTGGACCTGGCGCAAGTCGGCGCCGCCGGCCAGGAGATGGGTGGCGAAGCTATGGCGGAGGGTATGCGGGCTGATCCCGGCAGGGACGTCGGCGAGCAACGCATATTTTTTGACCAGTTCCCAAATCGCCTCGCGCCGCAGCGGCCTGCCGGTCCGGGAGAGGAAGACCCATTCACTCTGGGTGCGCGAGCCGGCGGCCAGCCGCGGCCTTAGCTCGGCCAGGTAGGCGCGGAGCGTATCCACGGCGGAGCGGCCCAGGTGCACGATGCGTTGCTTGTTCCCTTTACCGGTGCAGCGGCAGAAGCGTTCGTCCAAGTGCACATCGCGCAGTTGCAGATGGGCGACCTCGGAGACGCGGCAGCCTGTGGCGTAGAGGACCTCCAATAAGGCCCGGTCGCGGTGGAACAGCGGATCCATCCGCCGCGGCGCTTGCAGGAAGCAGTCGATCTCGCGTGGGGAGAGGACCTCGGGGATGCGTTGCCAGAGCTTAGGGCTCCCCAGCAGCTCGCACAGGTTTTCCTGCAGGACTCCCTCCAGTTGCAGGAACCGGAAGAACATCTTGAGCGTGACCAGGTGCCGCGCGATCGACGCGGGGGCCAACGCTTGTTCTCCCAGGTGGCCGACGAATTCGGAAAGTACGACGATCGTCAGCTGCTGGAATTGCCGGGCGCCCAGCCAGGTGGAGAACCGCCGCAGATCGCGCTCGTAGGCGGCGACCGTATTGGGCGAGAGGCGGCATTCGCCGCGGAGATAGTCGACAAATCGAGCGAACCAGCGCGTCTCATCGCGCGGTCCCACGCTCGCGTTGCGGGGGACCACGACGAGTTTCCGTTTGGGCTGCACCATGTCGATATCGTATCGAACACAGCCGCCCGCGGCTGAAAGAATCGTGGCGGCCAGGCCTCGGTCCAGCCACCCCTGGGTCAACGGTATCGATCAGGCAAACCTTGCGGCTGGACGCGCACGCCCGCGGCGGACGGTTCAACGTGCGGCAGGCAAATCAATTTGCCAGGGACTAGAGGTTGCCCCGGCGGGCTTGTTCCAGCTCCAACGACTCGAACAACGCCTTGAAATTCCCCTTGCCGAACGACTCGCTGCCGCGGCGGCAGATGATCTCGAAGAACAAGGTCGGCCGATCCTGCAATGGCTTGGTGAAGATTTGCAGCAGATACCCCTTGTCGTCCCGATCCACCAAGACCCGCAAGTCCTGGATCTTCGAGCGGTCTTCGCGAATCTCGCCGACGCGCTCCCAGACCGCTTCGTAGTATTCATCGGGGATCCGCAAGAAATCGACACCGCGCTGTCGCAACCGTTCGACCGTGTTCAGCTCGTCGTTATTGAGCAACGCCAGGTGTTGGATCCCCGCCGTGTCGTGGTGCCAATCCAAGTACTCCTGGATCTGGCTCTTGCGTTTCCCGGCTGCGGGTTCGTTGATCGGGATCTTGATCAGCTCGCGACCCGAGTCCATGACTTTCGACATCAGCGCGGAATACTCGGTCGAGATGTCTTTGTCATCGAAGGTCTTGAATAACTTGAAACCCAACACGTCTTCGTACCATTGAACCCAGCGGTTCATCTGCCCCAATTCGACGTTGGCGACGCAATGATCGACGTAGATCAATCCGACCGGGTGCTCCTGGTTGTAGCGGTTGATCGCCAAGTCCTCGACCGCTTGGAAATGGGGGAGAAAGTTCCCCGATTGCTTGACGCGGTCGAGTGCGTATTCGCCGCTCCGCGAAATAAACGAATGTACGACGCGCCCCATCGCGCGGATTCCGGCGTAGACGACCGTGCCGTGCTGGTCGCTGACGGAATACGGTTCGTAGGCCGATTCGGCGCCGTTTTTCAACGCTTGCTGGTAGGCCAATTCCGCGTCGTCCACCGTGAACGCGATGTCTTTGATTCCATCGCCGTAGAGGAGGACTTCCTGTTGGGCGGGATGCCGTTCCGCCAAGCCGGTGGTCAGGAGGAAGCGGATGTTGCCCTGGGTCAGCAGGTAGGTCGCGGCGTCGCGGACACCGGTCGTCAGGTCGCTGATCTGTTCGATCTGGAAGCCGAAACACTGGGCATAAAAATAGGCAGCTTGTTTGGCGTTGCCGACATAGAAGCGAATGTGATCGACGTCGATCAACCGGAGCGGGTCCGATCGGTGGGACCCGGGTTGAGGGTGGGGTGGCGGGCTCGGTTTGGCAGGGGTCCGGGTGGTCATCGGCAGCGTTCCTCCCAAGCTTCGATTCAAAAATTCAGTGTTGGTTCAGAAGATATTGAGTTGATCGCGGGCGTCTTCGGTCATTCGATCGGGCGTCCAAGGTGGATCCATCACGACTTTCACGTCGACATCGGCAACCCCCTCCAATTCCTGGACCGCTTGTTTGCTCTGGGCGACCAATTGCGGGCCGGCGGGACACATGGGACTGGTCATGGTCATTTCTATTTTCACGTCGATCGCTCCCGGCGGCTCCGCGCTGGGTTGCATCTCCACGCCGTAGATTAGGCCCAGGTCGACGATATTGACGAACAACTCGGGGTCGATCACCTTTTTCAGTTGTTCGCGGATCGTTTCTTCGCAGATCGTCATTAGTCTTTTCTCCAGTGGCGGTGATCTCATTTTATTCGGTTTGGCCGTTCTTGGGAACAAACCACCAGGCGGCGACAACCGTCCATGGTCCGGGGATGTTTTACCGTTAACCGAACGCGTTCGCGGCTGTTTTTGTTGCACCATCCCTCCCAGTATCTTGTTTAACGCCCAGCCGCAGGCGCCGGCACGTTTAGTTTGCGGTTCACGGCGAAGTCGGCGCCTGGGGCTAGCTGGACAGTTTGACGAAGACTTGATTTCCTTCGACCCGAACTTCGTGCGTCTGGGTCGCTTCGGTGGCGGGCATCCTCCGCGCTTCGCCAGTCTTCAAATCGAATCGGGCGAGATGCCGCGGGCATTGGATTTCGCAACCGACCAGTTGGCCGTCGCTCAAGGTTCCGCCGTCGTGCGTGCAAACATCGTCCAGGCAATACACCTGCCCGTCGCAGTAAGCCACCAGCACCATGCGATCGTCCGCTTCGAAGACGACGATTTGGCTTTCGATCAAGTGTTCCAGCGAGCATGCAAGTTGAAAATCAGACACGGCAGTTACCTTGCGGGGTGGGAACGGTTTCAATGATACTAGGCTTTGTCCCAAAACATCAGCCGCCTGGCGCTAGCCCGCGGTTTCTTCGCGCATCCAATACCGGAAACGGCAGGCTAGTGCCATGCGGCTAATCTTGAGGGACGCGAAACTGTGTTTTGGGACAAAGCCTAGCACGCGGCGCAAGCAAATGTGTTGCGGTGATTCACAAAAGGAGGCGGTGGACCCATATGCTGGCGCGTCGAGCTGGTAGAATGGGTTCCGCTGCGAGCGCTGCGAGGCTTCGATAGGCTGTGGGCCTTCCGGTCAATTGAACAGAATTGCGCCGGGGCCGAAGGTCTCGTCGTTGCCGTCTTCCCATTCGCGGCGAACCTCCCGCAATCCGTACGCGCACAGCTCGAATTGGTCGCTGAGTCGCTGGAGAATGACGCTGGGGGCGGCGCCGTCGTGGGACGTTTCGATGAGACTGGCGATGTGGTAAGCCCGCTTGCCGTGGGTGCAATAGTCCTCGAATCGGTCGCTGGAGCGGCGGAGTGCTTCGGGATAGACGCCCGCCCAGAATAGCGTGAAATCGCCGATCGCGCGGTGCAATTCTCGCTTGGCATCCCCCAGGCGTTCGTCGGCTTCGCTGGCCAACTCACCCACGCTCAGCAAAGGCCGGCCCGTGACGCTGCGAATCCGGTGGAACGCATCGCTGCGGACAAAACGGACCAGCAGATCGCTCAGATAGTCCAGGAGGGGAGGGTCCGCGATCCCCAGCCGGATCTGAAAGGTGTTCTCGGCGAGTCCAGCGAAATAGCGGAAGAGTGGAGAATTCGATTCTGCATACATGGCAAGCACCTACCGTGTTGCGTTCTTGCTTACCTACCTCAAATTTAGGATAGTTTGTCAAATCGGGTCAAGTCAGATCCTCGCGGAAAAATCGTTATGACAAGCTCGTCCGCCCCAAGTCCATCCTCCGCCACGCCGCTGGGCGGGAGTCGCTGGCGATCGTTGACCGAGTTGACTCGGACCAAGACGATCGCCACGGTCGGGCCCGCCTGTGCAGGTCGAGCCCGGCTGGCGGAGCTGATGCAGCACGGCGTCGACATCTTCCGCCTGAATATGGCGCACCGCGATCGCGCCGCGCACCAGAGTGTGCTGGACGACGTCCGCGCGGCACAACGCGAGACCGGCTGGCCGGTCGGCGTGTTGATCGATTTGGCCGGCCCCAAAATCCGGCTGGGACAATTGGTCAAGGATCCTTTCGAATGCCAGCCGGGGAGCTTCCTGACATTCGTCCGCGGAGAAACGGCGGGCGGGCCGCTGGAGCTGGTCTGCAGCTACCCGCGGTTGGTCGACGAGCTACGCGTCGGGGATTGGGTCATGTTGAGGGACGGCTTGATTCGCTTGCATGTCGCGGAGAAGCACGCCGATCGCGTCACCTGTCTGGTGGTCGACGGCGGCGAGATTCGCAGCCGGCAGGGAGTGAACCTGCCAGGGGTCGAGCTGAGCGTTCCGGCGCTGGGTCCGGCGGATCTGGAGAACGCTCGCTGGGCGGCAAACCAGCAGGTCGACTTCATCAGCCTCAGTTTCGTGCGGGCGGCGGCCGAGTTGGAGCAATTGCGCGCGGTCGTCCGCCAGCAGGGGAGCGAAGCCCTGATTGTGGCGAAGATCGAGAAACGCGAGGCCCTGGAGCGACTCGAGTCGATCGTGGCGGCGTCCGATGCAGTGATGGTGGCCCGGGGCGATCTGGGCGTGGAAATCGACGTTGAAAAGACCCCCATGGCCCAGAAACGGATCATCGACGCCACCCGCGCTCAGGGAAAACCGGTGATCGTGGCCACCCAGATGTTGGAGAGCATGCACCATTCGCCGCAGCCCACGCGAGCCGAGGTCAGTGACGTGGCGAACGCCATCCTGGACGGCGCCGATGCCTGTATGTTGTCGGGAGAAACCGCGATCGGCCAGTTTCCCACTCAAGCTGTGCGGATGATGCGGAAGGTCATGATCGAGACGGAACGGATTCTCCCCGAGCGGCCGCCGCGCGAGCTGCAGGCAACCGCACCGGATCCGCTGGACAGCGTCGCAGCTGCCGTCCTGTACGGCGCCGCCAAGATCGCCAGCCGCGTCTTGGCGAGGCTGGTCGTCGTCGCCACCTCCGACGGCAGGTCCGCACTGCTCAAGTCGAATCAGCGCGATGTCGTCCCCACGGTCGCAGTCACTCCCGACCCGGCTGTCTTTCGCCGCCTCTGTTTGTACTGGGGAATCGTCCCGTTCCTGGCCCCCGAGTGTCACTCGATCGAGAAGCTCCGTCAGTTGGTGAACGAATTCGCCGCCCAAGACGCTAGCATCCGACCGAACGACAAGATTGTTTTCATCATCGACTCGGAATACGACTCCGCAGCGAGCGATGCTGTCATCGTGGGCTCGGTGCACTGAGCATCGACATCGAATGCGGATCGCAAGGGCCGACGACCCGCCCACGCTCCCCGCGCGCGGACACGGGGAAAAGGGTTCTAAGATCGGCGCCAAAATGCGTCGTTTGGGCCGAATGCGAAGTCTGGAACGGAGAACGCGGCTGGGAAAACCCTTCGGCCCTTGCGCTCCTTGCTAATTATTCAGATTAATCCTTCCGATTCAGATTTGCGTGTCGCAATGCCAACCGCACGGGAGGGTGTTATCGTGAAAATTAAGGTCGCAGCTCTTACCGCGACAATCCTGTGTTTGGTCCTGGGTCGAATCGAAGCGCAGTGGGATCAGTTCAACAATAACTGTCCGCGATTCTCCATCGAAGCCTCGACTGCGATCCTGACCCGGGCCGGTGACGACAACCGCATCCCCTTGGTTTCCAACGAATTGACTTTGGCGCCGGTCTTTGATTCCTACCAAGCGACCAGCCTCGGCTCCGCTCCTTCCGTCGATCTGGGGGTGACTTTCCAGACGCAGAATTGGGGACATTGGGAGGTCGAAACGACGTTCTGCCGCTGGGACAATTCGATCGGCTTGGTGGGGCCGGACCTGACCACACCCTTCTTGCCAGGTCTCAATCCGGACGCGGTCAACTACAACTACGACTCCGAGTTGTTTAGCATCGAGCTCAATTATCGAAAGCAATGGACGCCGGGACTGACCTTTCTGATCGGTCCTCGATTCCTCTCGCTGGAGGAACATGTCGACTTTAGCTCGGAGACGTTGATCCTTTTCCCGCCTCCCTTCGACAACGTCGACTTTCTGACGCAAAACACCATTGACACTCGCAACCCGATGTTCGGCGGTCAAGTTGGATTGGAGTGGGATTTCTTGTTGAGCAGCGGCCTGTCGGTCAGCAGTTTCGTCAAGGTCGGCGGCTTCGCCAACGACGCGCGAGCTATTCTGACATCGGAGACCTCAATCCAAGACTTGCTGGAAGAAGAACGCACGAAGAACACCGGCACATTCGTCGGGGAGCTCGGCGGCCGCTTGAATTTCAACCTGCTGGGTCCGGCCTGCGTCGGCTTCATCGGCTACCAGGCGATGTGGATCGACGGCGTCGCACTGGCGCCTGTTCAGTTCATTAACTCCAACAACAGCAGCGGGGCGTTGTTCGTGGAGAACACCCCATCGTTTCACGGGGCGGTCTTCGGCGTCCAAGCGAACTACTAATTCTCTCGCCGTTGGGGATGGTACTTGCGGTTGAACGGGAGTGGGTCGCAGGGAATCAGCTGCGCCGGGAGCGGAAGCGGACGGCCTGACTCCAGTAACTGATCGGGCGAGACCGGGCTGGGGGCCTCTTCAAAGCCCACGGTCGCGATTTCCGCGGTCGGCGTCGATTTCGAATCGACGGCAGGCTCTGGCGGAGACGGTGTTGCCGCGACGACCGAAGGCAGCACAACTTCCGCATAGTATCGGGTTGGATCTCGGCTGAGGGCGTAGGTCCAGTACTCCAAGAGCTGGTACTCTTGGGAGTCAACCACCCACGGCTGCGAGGGTGGATTGCCGTGCGCGGTGCGGGCACGAAGCAACAATTCGCTCTCCGCCGGCTGGTCGACATCGACCCATTGCAACACTTGGAAGAGGTTGCGGCGGCTGTAACCACGGATCCCGACATGTCCGTGGCCATCGTGCCATAGCGCCAAACCGGAGCGTTGTGCATGGTGACATTGAGCGGCGGCGCACCCTGCGATCAATTTCGGCTGCAATTCGCGATTGAAGTAGCGCTCGGCGTTGTCGGGAAGTTGAGCCAGCGCCGTATCGATTTGTTTTTCCAACTGGGCCGCGGATTGTCGCTCGTTCAATGCGACGGCGGCCGCCGTCGCGTCGGACAGGATGGGGGATGCGACCTCCGCCGGCGGTTCCGGCGGACGATACAACGCCAATTGGCGCTGGAGCCCGTCCAGCAACTTGGGTGGGTGAGACCCCAACTGGGCCGAGGCCAGTATCGCCGCAGCGCGATGGGGCAAGTGGTTTTGCAGACACCACCGAAACAGCCGCTGTAGTTCCTGGTCGTCGTCCAGGTTCATCCGGCGGAGGACTTGAGGGTAGGCTTCATCCAGCGACTCGGCCAACGCCAGGACTTGGCGGTGGTCCAGATCCAGCGTGGAGCCGGAGTTCGCGACCAGTCGAATTCCGCGTTCCGTCAGCGTCACACTCCCCCGCATCACACTGAGATTGGTGAGCACGACAACTTGAGGGTCATCGTACCCCACGCTCTGTGCTTGGGTGGCGTTGGCCAGCCACGCGGTGGGGGCCGGCGCGGCCGCGATTGCCAACACCGGCAATAGAAAATGGCGAATCCAGGTCATCCAGCGAAGCCCTCAGCCCGAACACGAGGAATTGCTGGCAGGAAGTAGTCCAATGGCTCCGCGACGTCAAGTGCAATAACGACGCTATCGGTTCAAGAGGGGGGCGGCGGTCGATCGCTTTAGCCCCGGTGGGCGCGGACTGGACTGTGCGGCGGCAACCTGCGATTCAGCGGACGGTTCCGGCGCCAGCTCGGGGGTGTCGATCGGATTTGCCGCCGGAATGGCAGCCTCCGGAGAGTCCTGGGTGTCGATCGATTCCATGACTTCGACGAACATCGGCTCCAGGTCCTCCAGCAATTCGATCAAGCGGGCGATCGCCTCGTACGGCGATTCCTCGTTCGAGCCCAATCCGACCACTTCGATTTCGCCGATGATGCGGTTCTGTGCGACCAGCGGACCGCTGTAGTACCACTCGTTCTGCTTCTCGACCAGATCGGCGCCCATTTTCTTGTATTGCGCGTGGAAGATCTCGTGCAGCCAGGGAAGATGCAAATGGAGTTTCAACGTCTTGAAATCGTGTTTCTCCGCGAACTCGCGAACGTTTTGCCAGATCAGTTCCCAATCGCGAATACCCTGGAGTTGCACCGCCGAATGGTGGCTCGTCCCCTGGGCCGGACGACCAATCGACCAAAACGATCGAGCCAGACTGCTCAGCCGGGTACAGAGCAACTGGAATTCGGCGAAACCGAAGATCCGGCTGGAGACCAGAAACGCGACGACGATCCCCATCGAGATCACGGCCCATTCACTCTGCTTGGTGAGGATGGTCATGACGCCGCCCAAGCTGGAGATCGAACAGAGTGCGGCGACCAGCAGGAGACTGCGCGTCGGTCCGAAGCCGTGCCCCGCCAACGTGTGGTGCAAGTGGGCTCGATCGACCGCGTAAATACTGCGGCCGGTCAATCGCCGCCGCAAGATCGCCGCCGTGGTGTCGAACAACGGGATCGTCAGCAGGGCCAGCGGTCCCAGAAAGGCGTAGGCGGAAGCTTGTTTGAACGTACAGCGAATCGCCAACGCGCCGAACAACAGTCCGATCACCATGCTGCCGGCGTCTCCCAGATAGACGCGTGCCGGGGGCAAATTGTACTTGAGAAACCCGACGATCGCCCCGAACAACGCGGCCGTGATCAGCGCGTCGATCGGATTTCCAGTGAACAGCGACATCACGCAGAAGGCCACCGCCATGATCGCGCCCACGGTCCCGGCAAATCCGTCGGCGCCGTCCAAGAGATTGACCGAGTTGATCGCGCCCAACAGCCAGAGGTAGGCCACGATTTTTTTGAAGCTTCCGAACTCCAACTTCCAGCCGTAAAGTTCCAGGTAATCGAACTGGAAGCCCGCAAAGACTAGAAACGAGCAAGCGATGATCTGACCCAACAGTTTTTGCCGTCCGCGGATGCCGTATTTGTCGTCGAGTGCCCCGACCAGCAGCAAGAAGCCGCAACCGAGCCCCAACCCCCACAATTCGCGGATGTCGTCGGGCCCCAATGACAAGTCCAGATTCCAGCCTTCCCAACCGGGTAGCCAGCGGTTCCAGGCCCAAAACGTGGCGACCAACGCCAGTGCGGTCGCCAAGAATATCGCGATCCCTCCCACCAAAGGAATCGGTTGCCGGTGCAACTTGCGATTCTCATCGGGGTGATCGACCAACCGCAACGCCGGGGCCACAGCACCCAGCCAGGGGATCAGAACCAGAGTCCCCAGTAGCGCAGCAATCGCGGTAAATAGTATCTCCACAGTCCAATCCAAATCCAGGGCCAGTCTCTTAGTCAGCAGCGATGGGTCGTCGGGAAGGAGACGGGCACCTCTTATTTTAATCCAGGAGCAGCCCGCGCCTAAGCCCTAATTCGGTCTGTTAATCTTTTTTCAAACGCCGTCGCAAGGCGTCGTACAATACGCGGTATCTCCCAACTTGCTGCGAATCGTGCTGCATGAGCCAGGAAATCTCGATCCACGCCGCCTCGTAATCGCCGTTGTCGGCCAAAACGCGGGCCAGTTCGTAGCGGGCAATCAAATTTTCCGGTTGCAACTGTTGCAACCACCGGAATCTGCCGATCGCTGCCGGCAAATCCCCTAAATCCCTTTTGACCCGCGCCACCAGCCCAACCCATTCGGGGTCGGATTCCGCCGGTTGATTCATCAACAACTCATCGGTGCGCTGCAGCAGCTCCCTCCGCAAGTCCGCCCAGTCCGCTCCCCCCAAATGCTGGCGGGCGAACCGCGACAAGTACAACGGCGCATCGGGTAGGATTTCGCGCACCACGCGTTCCAACGGAATTTTCCAGGCGGCGGTCTCGGTCGGATGAATCCATTGCACCACGCGATCGAGTTGCTGGTAGGAATCCAGCTCCAAACAACGCCGCCACGTCCGACAGGCCTCGTCGATTCGGCCCGCCTGCAGGTGCATCGCACCAACCACAAACCAGTATTCGGCGTTGGTCGGCGCAGTGGCCAGCGTCCGGTCGCAACCGACCTGGTCCTCCAGATCCCCCAAGGCGGGCTGCAACTGCGCGAGCAGTAACTGGATCTGGGAGTTTAACGGCTGTCGGTTGCGGGCCATCATCAGACAATTCCAGGCGGGGATCAAATTCTCACGCACCGCGGGGTGCTGCAACAAACGGCGCACTCGGCGTTCCCCTCCTATTCGATTGTCCAAGTAGATTTGTTCGCGGAAGCGCAGGAGACTCGTCCCGGTCCACAGGGTTTCCGGAGCATCTGCCGTCGACCGCTGGAGCTCGTCCCATCGTTGCAAACGGAACCGATGGATGTACAACTCGGCCAATCGCAGCCCCCCCCAATCGGTGGGAGTTCGCACAAACAAAGGCCGCAGGTGCTCAATTCGATCCGTGGTTTGCTCCGACGTCAACGAAACGTGACTCTCCAGAAACAGCCAATCCCCCGCGGCGGCGCGTTGCTCCGCCCAGGCAGCCATCCGCCAGCTTCCCCAACCCACGCCGGCCAGCGCCAACCCCACCAACGGCCAAGTCATCCACGCCGCCAAATTGTGGCGCAACAGATAGCGTTCCTTCAGTCGTTGGGCCAGCGCATGGCCGTGGTACGCCGCCACGCCGGTGAGACAGGCCAACAGTAAGGAATTGGCCGGCAAGTATAGGCCGAAGTCAAAACAGGATGCGACCGATGTCCCCGCGATGGCGAAAATGGACATCGCCCCCAAGGCGACCGTGCGCGGCGAGTTCCCGCGATTCGAAACGAAGATCGACGACCAGACCGAGAGGCCGACCGCCGCCAGCAACAGCGCCAAGCCGAACCAGCCCATCTCCACCAACGTCTGAAAGAAGATGTTCTCCGCGTATTGGAAGTAACTCGACTCCGCATCCTGACGATACAGCCGGTGAACCGCGTGGTACGAATCGAGCCCGCAGCCCAGAGGTCCGAAATCCCCGACCGCCGGCCAGGTCTCCACCCAGTTTCTAAACCGCAGCTGATCGGTCGCGGCCGAACCGGTTTGCAGCATCGCGAACCGCCGCGTCAGCGATTCACCGATCCCCAACCAGAGCGCTAAACCGAGTATCGCCAGCACGGCCAGGGCCGTGATGCCGAACGCCGCATCCGCGGAATGCCGGCGGAATCCAAACGCGACGGCGGTGATCAGCAGCGCCACGAAGAATGCAACCACTCCCCCCCGCGAGAGCGAGGCGAAGACACCCAGGCCAACCAGCAACACCAAGGCCAACGAAACCATGCGGCCACGGTTGAGCTGTGCCAGAAACCCCGAGACGCTCTGAGCCGCTCGCCGCCAGATCGGGATCTCCCGGGACACGATCAAGTACGGCCGGCCTCCCCGCCGCACGGTCAAAAATTCCCAGACCAACAACCCCAACGCGGCTGCAAAACAAAGCACCAGGTAGCCCGCGGCGTTGTTGCGGTTGACAAACGTCGCAAACGGCTCGCCACGGTAAACCGACGTAACCTGCAGCCAGCCCTGATCCCAGCCGGTCCGCTGCAACACACCGACAACCGACAACGCCGCCCCGTTCAAAGCGGTCGCCAGCAGCAGAATCCAAGCATGCCCGTCCGCGATAAAGAACCTGGCGCCCAGCAGCAACATCGCGCCGCTGTAGAGCAGCAATGTCCATTGATGCTCGCCGCCGTAGGCGTCGACCCCGATTCGCGTTGCCGGCGTCGGCGGCGCTTGCGGCATTCCCGCCGGGGACGCCAATTCCTCCAACAAGGCATGCTGCCGCGGCGCCAACCGCGGCGCCCAGTCATTCGGGAGCGGAACACGCTGCACAAGACCCAGGAACACGCCCAGCAAAACCGGGACCACCAGCAGCGGCAAACGACTGGTTTGCCGGGCCGCACCACTGGTCAGCAGTTGCACGCTCCACGCACCGAGCGAGATCAGCAGAAGTGGACCGATCCACTGCTGTTCTGCCAGGTGGACTCCTCCTTTCCACCAGGCGGGAGCAATCGCCAGAATCAGCAGCGGCAAACGCCCAATCCATCCCCAGACCGTCTGCCAGTTCGAGCGTTCTTCTCCCGACGCCGGATGGCGTGGAGCAAGATCGCGGCGACGGGCCAGGGTGTCAGCGAGTGTTTGACCACGCGACATGCGGAGGGGAGCGGTGGGTCGAGGCTAAGCGGGCGAGCCAGAGCTTTGGTAGGAGCGAGTATACACCACAATCAGAATGCCGCCCGCGATCAGGCTCCATGGCATCCATTCACGCGGCCGGAACGACTTGCTCTTCGCGGCCTGCGGCGTCGCTTGGTATTGATACACCGAATTCTGAAACACGGCGCCGTTGTTCGCCTGAAACGCGGCGTTGGACGTCGTCTTGCCCGCCACTGCGGGACTGAGATCCACCTTGTCCAGAATCAGACACTCAACCCCCAGGATAATCGCGTAGATCCCCAACGCGAAGAAAAATGCACGCCACATGGCTACTCCTTGTTGATCTCGTCCAAGTCGCGAACCCGCGCAGCGGGCTATCGGCCAATCTCCTTCGTCTCACCCGGACCCAGTTTGTTGGCCTTTTTGTTTTCACGTTTGATCGCCTCGTAGACCTCTTGGCGATGTACTGGGACTTCGGTCGGGGCGTCGATCCCCAACCGAACTTTGTCCCCCCGGATGTCGACTACCGTGATCACGATGTTGTCGCCGATCATGATGCTTTCGTCGCGGTAACGAGAGAGGACTAACATGACGGGCTCCAGGGTGCGGGGGCAATCCGAGTTGGCAACGTTGAGGAGTCAGCAATAGCATCGTCACGGAACCCAACGCAGATCCTCGCCGTACAGCGCGACTCGCGAGTCTCAGTTCGAGACAGACTCCGCTACTGCCCTATCGGAAGTGATCTGCCGCCGCGTGCATAGAATGCTGGCAAGTTCGACTTGTGACGAACGCAACGGACCCAACGCGCCGCTTTGAAGTGCGCGTTGGATACCAGCACGACGCGCGAGTTTTTATATTGCGCTCATTGGCCCAAAATCGTACTCGTACTCAATGAAATGGTACTCGTACTCGTACTCGTACTCGTACTCGGGTCGTACAAATCGAGTACGAGTACGAGTACCGCCGATGGCTGAGTACGAGTACGAAAACTGTATTGAAAGGTGGTTACTTTCCCTTTGCGAGGAATGGCGCAAATAAAAAACTTGCGCTTCGTGCTGGTATTTTGGCCCCTTACCGGGTTTGCCCGGAAGAACACGCCGAATAGCGCAACTTCAAAACGCGCCGCTTACGCCGATTTGCGCAAACTAATCGGCAGAATCGCCAATTCGTGCGAGATCGGTTGTGAATCCACGGTGATCACCTGACACCCTAGCCTGCGGTCCAAGTTGATAATCACGGGCGCACGGAGGTTGATCGTCAACATCTCGCGATCGCGACTGACAACCGCCAGGACGTAGGCCTGATTCAGCGAGGCCAGCCGCAACCGCTCGACCTCGGACGGATCCAGCCGCACCTGGTAATCCGGCACAAACCGACGAGGCGCCACCACCGGCAAGGCGGTGTCCCCGTGCTGGATACTTTGCAACCAGGCCACCGCGGGATTGTCCGCATCCGCCAACAACACCCAGTGCTGGCAGTGCTCGAACCCGAACAGGCCTTGGGCAAAGAACAAAATGTCGTCGGCGGCGATATCGACGGTGCCGAACCGGGTCGTCTGAATTTTCATGGCAAATCGCCTCCAGGTTGGCGGAAACCTCAGCGCGGGAGCCCTCAAATCCAAGGAGCGCAACCGCCGCGGTTGTAGCCCGGAGAGGACGCGGCTGGGAATGCAGCGCAGACCGCCCGCGATCAGGGCTTCGGTGTATTCCAAAGATCGACCGTCACCCAATCGCAAATTCACCCCAAAATGTTAAATCTTGCCATCCAGGCAATATTTGGGGTTTGCTATCGGTCGGGTCGCCGCCGCAGCACCGCTCAGTTCGGCGCCACCGGCCAGCGAATTTGAATCGCTTGGCCGGGGGGGATCGCTAGCATCTCATGGACGTTCACGCCGACAATTCCCACTTCCAGGAATCCGCTCTCGCCCACCACCGCGATCAACGTATTGGCTGGCTCCAGATGGTCTCGAGGAAAAATCCCCTGCGTGAAGTGATCGCCAAATCGCACTTCCACATCCGTGCGGCCAACGAGTTCCGTAACTGCCTCCGCGCGGATATCGGTGACCAGATCACCCGCCGCGTTGATGGCAGTCACCTTGCCTGCGATAGTATCCATCCGCTGCCTGGTTCTTCGCGCCCTTTGGTGTTGTTAGACCCGTTGCCTAGCGCCAACTACGATGACGGCCGACAACCACGATGACTGCGGACCATCACGGTGCCGGTGACCGGTCGCCCAGTCGAGCCGCCGCTGGGTGTGGGACGGATTGTACCCGATTCTAGCAAGCCTGCCGGGTGAAAACAGATAGCGTTCGGAATTTCCGACGGCTTTGCGAGGGGGAATCTGCCCGCAACCTTGTGTTAACGGAATCGAAACGGCACTCGCGCGAGACCCGCCTCTTTTCTCGCGAATCGAGCATGTGCATTGGCCTTGGTGTCGCTTCCGGCAGTCCGTAGAATCGCTCGGGAAGACCGATCGGCTGACGTGAGGCCCCGCGTGGCTAGTTCTCTTGCACCTCCCCCCAAACCAGCGCGCCATTTCGGACGCGTAGGGATCTTATTTGCCGGTGGACCGGCGCCGGCCGCCAACGCTGTGATCTCTGCCGCTGCGGCCTCGTTCCTGCGGGCCGGTTCCGATGTGATCGGTATTCGACATGGTTACTCGCGGTTGATCGAGTTCACCCCCGAACGGCCTTTGAATGAGGGAGTCGACTACCTCCATCTCACGCATGCGATTCTCAAACGAACCCGCAACTCCCAGGGGATTCTGATCGGGACCGCGCGGTCCAACCCCGGAAAACATCTCGGCTCCCCCGCGGATTTTGCCGACGCAGATCGCTGTCGACCCCTGGCCGTGGTTTACCAAGCGCTCCGGTCCCTGGGAATCGAAGCCCTGATCTCAATCGGCGGGGACGACACCCTCAAAACCGCCAACAAATTGATGCTGTACCAGGATCGGCTCCCCGCCGGCGAACCGCGGATCCCGGTCGTGCATCTCCCCAAGACGATCGACAACGATTACCACGGCATCGACTTCACGTTCGGCTTCTTCACCGCCGTCGATTTCCTGGGGGGCGAACTGCGGAATCTGATCTACGATGCGGAGGTGACTGAGTCCTACTTCATCGCCGAGACGATGGGCCGCAGCGCCGGCTGGTTGGCCTACGGCGCCGCGATCGCCGGCGAAGCGAGCCTGGTGATCAGCGTCGAAGATATCACGGGTGACTACTTGATCGAAGAGACATACACCGACGACCAAGGGGAACAGGTCACCCGACCGATCATGGATATCCAGCGCGTCGCGAACCGGATCGTCAAATCCATGTTGGCCCGCGAAGCCGAAGGGAAATCCTACGGCGTGATCGTGTTGGCCGAGGGGTTGGCCGAGTTCCTTCCGTTGCAATATGTCCGCGGCATTTCTCGCGACGAGCACGGGCATATCTCGATCTCCGAGGTCGATTTGTATTCGATCTTTACGGAGCTGGTCTCAACCGCGTACACCAAGACCACCGGCCGCAAACGCAAAGTCAAAGGGTTGCAACTGGGGTACGAATCGCGTTGTGCCAAACCCCACGCCTTCGACGTGATGCTCGGAAGCCAACTCGGCGTTGGCGCCTATCGAGCCCTCGCCGAAAAACAACTCGGCGGGGTGATGGTCTCCGTCAGCGGCCAGTTGGAACTGTTCTACCAACCGTTCGACCGGTTGATCGATCCCGAGACGCTGGTCACGCGAGTCCGCTTCATCCAACCGGGCAGCGATTTCCACAGGTTGGCCCGTTTTCTGGAAACCCACGTCAACGATTAGTGTAGGCCGAAACAAGTCTTCGCGGTTCCGGCAGAAGCATTCTCGAACGCCTGGACACGAATCGCCGGAACATCGTCGCAAGGACTCCTTATGGCCGGCCTACGTGGAGTGAACGATTAGTCGCCACGGCGACTGAGCTGCGACACGACGACCAGCGTTGCAAACGACAAGGGGATCGTCACTAATCCCGGTTGGCTAAAGGGAACCACGGCCTGGTCCGCCGGCAAGCCATACACGTGGACGAAGGTATCCTCGCTCAACAAGATCCAGGCCAGCGAACTGAGCATTCCCACCAGCACGCTGGCGATAATCCCTTGCCGCGTCGTGCCGCGCCAAAACAACATCATCAACAGGGAGGGCAGGTTGGCTGACGCGGCGATACTGAAGGCCCAGCCCACCAGGAAGTTGACGTTGAGCTTGGCAAACAGAATCCCCAGCCCCATTGCCAACAGGCCAACCAGGATCGAGGCCGCTTTGGCAATCCGCAGCGTCTCGTAATCCGACAAACCGTGGAACCCGCTCCCCCGCACCAGATCGTGGGCCACCGCTCCGGCCGATGCCAGGATCAAACCGCTGACCGTTCCCAGCACCGTCGTGAACGCGATCGCCGTGATCACCGCGAACAACCAGGAGTTGATGCTCTTGGCCAGGAGCGGCGCCGCCAAGTTGCTGTCGCTCACATCGAGCGCACCGCTGGTCATCGCCCCCAATCCCAGGAACAACGTCAGTACATAGAAAAAGCCGATGGCGGTGATCCCCACAATCGTGCTCTTGCGGGCCGCCGATTCGTCCTTGACGGTGTAGTAGCGGATCAAGATGTGCGGGAGCGACGCGGTGCCGCAAAACAGCGCCAGCATCAGCGAGAGAAAATTGACTTTGTCCCACCACCGCGTACCGCGGATCCCCGCAAACGTGGGGGACTCTCCCGGTCGCAAAAGCTGGCTCCCGGCAGTCGGCTTTTGCCAATAAATCGTAGCGAACGAACCGTCGGGGTGCGTCAACTTGCGGGAGGCCCAACGGATGATTCGACTCTCTTGCATGACCGCCAGGAAACGCCACGGGCTCAGCGGGCCCGTGGCATCTATGCCGCCCGGGAGTTGCTCGACGTACCCACCCGGGTGCAGCCGTCCGTCGCCCGCCCCCGCCTCCTTTCCCGCCCCCGCCCCCGTTCCCTGGGGCCGACCGTTGATCCAAAGGTTCCCCGTCGCGGATGTCCACAGCGTTTGCGCCTCCCGCAACAGGCACTGCGCCCCTTCGGTCCGTTCAACGCTATAGACATGCAGGCGGTCGTCGTCGTCGCGAAACGGCACCAAATCGACCGGCCGGTAGACCGGATAGAGGACCGCGTCGATCCGCAGTGCAGGCTCCCAACCGCTCCAGGGAGCGTCGGCCATCGGAGGAAGGTCTCCCGCACCGCTCGGCAGCCAGCTCATTTCAATCGGTCCCGCCTTCTGAAAACGATAACCGTCGTTCCCACCGGACTGGGCGGTGATCCCACGCCCTAAGACGGCCGCGACCAACACGGTGCTGAACACGATCAACAGCGATCCCTTGATGAATTGCACCCACGTCGTCGAGACCATCCCGGCGGTCACGACGATCAAGATCACCACCGAGCCGACCAGGACGACCCCCACCCAATGCGGAAGTCCCAAGAGCGGCTGCACCAGCACACCGGCCCCGACCATTTGCGGGATCAAATAAAAAATGCTGACCACCAAAGTACTCAGCCCCACCGCGAACTGGATGCCGCGCGAATCAAATCGCGAATTCAGACAATCGGCAAAGGTGTACCGGCCCAGCCGCTTGATCGGCGCGGCGATCAGGAACAGCGCCACGACCCAGCCCGCCAGATAGCCAATCGAATACAGAAAGCCATCGTAGCCATAAAAGGCGATCATCCCGCAGATTCCCAGGAACGACGCCGCCGACAAGTAATCGCCGGCGAAAGCGATCCCATTGACGAACCAAGGAATCTGGCCGTGGGCCGCGAAGTAGCCCTGAGAACCGCCGACCCGCCGTCCCAAGTAGAAACTGAGACCGAGCGTCAGTCCGACGAACGCCAGGAACACCAGGGTCGCCGAAAGTGAGAATGGGTGGATCATGAGTTGCCCGGCTCCTCAAGGCGTTCCCCCCGATCCGCCGCCGCCCCTCGATCCGCAGCAGGGCGAGCCTCCTCCCGACACAGCAGTCCGTAGAGCAGCGCGAGCACCACCGCCAGGGCGATGATCCCCAAGCCGCTCAGGATCGCCAGGCTCACGCCTCCCGCGACGCTCCGCTCCATCGTCGCCGGCGCCAACGCGTTCCACATGACAAACCCCAGGTACGCGGCGGCATACAACCAGAAAAACCGTAACCCCCATGGGCCGTGACGATTCGACATCCCGGCGATCCTCCCAAAAATCAGTGCATCACTCGATCATTGCCTTTCGCGGTCGGACGGCATCCAACGACAATGGACCTGGGCCCATCGCGATCAGGAAGACCATCGTACCCATCAGCGAGAGATTTTTCATGAACTGGATCATCTGCTCCTGACGCTCGTCCCCTGCAAAATTCCAGAAGTCGTGAAAGAAAAAGGTCGCCAGGATCAGGAAGATCAACAGCAATAACGCCCCGATCCGCGTCTTGAACCCGAAGATCACCGATAAGCCGCCGACCAACAAAAAGACGATCGCCCCGGCCAGCAGGACATGGGGAAGCGGGACCCCTTCACCCGCCATGTACCCAGCCACTGCGCTGAAGTTCGGAATCTTGTTGCCGACGGCGCTCATCACAAAGATCAACGCAATCATGATCCGACCGACTACCGCACATATCGCTTGCATGTCGTTGCTCCCTTTTTCTCAAGTAAAAAGCCATACCAAGTCTTGTCTCCCTCCAACTTCGCCGAAGCTTCGCCTTTCAGCGTCCCTTCGCCCTCTCTCCTCCTCCTCTTACTCTTACTCGTACTCGTACTTGTCCTCGTACTTGTGCTCGTACTCTTGCTCTTACTCGTACTCGTACTCCTGACTCTCGCGCTGACTCGTACTCATTCCCTGCGCTCCTGTAACCGTTCACGCGCCGGGGGTCTGACGCATGTTTCGGCTTGAAAGGGCAAGCTGCAACGTACGCCAACTCCGAAAAATGGGTCTGACCCCCTCAAAGTGAACCATTCTGTTGTTCGCCCCGTGAACGCTTACTGCGCTCCTTCCCACTCCGCAGCGTCATTCCTGCGCAGGCAGGAATCCACTCGCGTTGGCATGCTGCTCCATCTGGTTTCGGGGTGAATTCGGCGACCCCGCCCGGAACGACAATATCCGACATCTCGATTCCCGATTGATCGTATCTCACGCCAAGTCGAACCACAGAATCTCGGCCGGCGAGCGCGCGGCGAGTCGGAGCGAGACTTCATCGCTTGCGGCGACCCCGTCCCCCGCGGCCAGTTCGTTTCCAGCCAACTCCAATTCGCCACGAATCACCTGCAACCAGGCGTGCCGCCCGGGCGCCGGGGCGCAGACCAGTTCCTGTCCGGGATCGAGCTGACTAAGCAAAATCCGTGCGTCTTGGTGGATCTTCAGTGCACCGTCGTCGGCGTCGGGAGCAGCCACCAATCCCCAGCGGCCCGACCACCGCTCGGCGGGAAAGCGTTTCTGTTCGTAGCTCGGGTCGATCCCTTTCCGCTCGGGAAACAACCAGATCTGATACAAGTGCACCGGTTGGCTGGGGGACGGGTTGAATTCGCTGTGTTCAATCCCCGTCCCCGCGGACATCCGCTGAAACTCGCCCGCCCGCAGCACGTCGCCGTTCCCCAACGAGTCGCGATGTTCCAGAGCGCCGGCCAAGACGTACGTGACGATTTCCATGTCGGCGTGCGGGTGCGTGCCGAAGCCTTGCCCCGGGGCAACCCAGTCCTCGTTCATCACGCGCAGCGCGCGGAAGTGGACATGCCGCGGGTCGCGATAGGTGTTGAACGAGAAGGTGTGGTAGGTCTTCAACCAGCCGTGGTCAAAGTAGCCGCGCTCGGTAGATTTTCGGAAACGAATCATAAGTTGTCGCGAGCCTTTTCCAACAGTCGTGACAGCGTCGCCAGTTCTGCAGGCTTGAGGTGCCCAATCAGTTGGCGGTGTAGGTCGCCGAGGGGGCGATCGATTTTCGTCAAGAGGCGTTGCGCCGGATGGGTCAGGGCGACGTAAATCACCCGGCGATCGTCCGCCGCCCGTTCTCGCCGCACCAGCTGCTGCCGCTCCAGGCGGTCGAGCAAGCCAGTCAGGGCCGGGACTACTTGAATCAAGCGAGAAGCGATCTCTTGGCAGGGGAGGGGTTTCCCCTCCCCCCGCAGGATCCGCAGCACGTTGTATTGGGAGGGGGTCAGTTCGAACGCGCGCAGCAGCCGTCCCAAGCGATTCTGGAACTGATCGCTGGTCCGCAGAATATTCAGAATAGCCTCCTGCTCGAGGGATTCGAACGGTTCTCTTTTTTTTAATTCCTGCTGCAATCGGCGGGCAGCCATACGGCAATTCCTGGGATGTACAAGCGGACCTTTGTATTTTACATGTAAACAAATGTCATGTCAAGTAGTTGGGGCCGGCGCCGCACAGGCAGCGCCCCAGCCGAGCGCAGTCCGAAACCTCACCCCACCCGGATGCCGCCGAGTTCATCTCGGGGGAGGTTCACGTTCAACCTAGTCACCATCCTCCCTGGCAATGCTTCCGAGGGCACGAGACGCCATCCGACCGCGGTGGGCCGAGGCCGCGTCGTCGAGGGATCGCCGGGTCGAGCTTCCCGATCGCTGCCCCCACG
>JBGSLW010000380.1:0-17932 GCA_041740495.1 Pirellulaceae bacterium | reverse complement strand
CCAGGTCGAGTCCCACAGCGCGCGGGCCAGCCGGGCTTGGTCGTTTTGCTTCCGCTCCGAACCGTGGTCGCACAGCGAATCGACCAGGCTGCCGGCGAACAGTGCGTCCTCGGCGGTCACCATTCCATCCGTGCCCGAGCAGACCACCGCGATGTGCGGCGCGGACGATAGCGCCCTCAGCACGGCGGCGCGATTCACAAAGGCCCCGACCAGGATTTCGTCCGCCTCGTGGCAGGCGAACATCGCACAGGTCCCGTTGGTGGTGGCGAGGACGATTTCCCGGCCGCCGATCGCCTCGGGCGTGTACTCGCGCGGCGAGTTCCCCAGGTCGAAGCCGGGGATCTTCATCCCTTGCCGTTCCCCGCCCAGCAAAGCGTGCGGGGTCCGCTCGGCGGCGAGGACTCGAGCCCGTTCGATTGCGTCGCTGGGTAAGATCCGCGCGGCGCCGTGGGCCAACGCGGTCACGATCGTCGAAGTCGCGCGGAGTACGTCGACGATCACGACGATGCGATCGCGCAAGGCGCCGGGAGGGATCAGTTGGGGGAGAAGGTAAACGTCGAGCGTGGATTCCATAGTCTTCAGACCGGCGCTCCACCGAGGCAGGCTCGGTGGGGGCGGGGGAAGGTGTGGTGGACAGGCTAGGGAGTTGTCAGACCGGAGCTCCACCGAGGCAGGCTCGGTGGGGGCGAGGGAGCGTGTGGTGGACGGCGGTGGTAGTTGTCAGACCGGCGCTCCACCGAGGCAGGCTCGGTGGGGGAGGAACGAGGCGCGAGGAGCGACTTCACCGCAGGGCGCCCCGGCGGCGGGATTTTCGAAGGGGTTTTCCGTTGACCAAAACTGCTTCGCCCAAGTCGACGCGTTGGAATTCGGTCGTGGCGGGAATCGAGCTGGCCGACGCGAGTGGGTAGGGGAGTTCGCGCACCGACCCGGAGGGGATCGCATTCGCTGAATCGCTCGGCGGAGTCGAGGTTGTCCTGCGCCGCGTGGCGCTGAAGACTTTCCCCATCGGCCCTGCCAAAATCGCCGGCAGCATGATGAGTTCCGCCAGACAGCCCGCGATCAAAATCGCCAGCATCAGGATCCCCAGCCGCCGCGTCGGCATGAAGGTGCTGAAGACGAAGACGGACATCCCCAATCCGCTGATCAGCGCCGATTGAATCGTCGGCGAGGCGCAGTGCCCGTACGCGCGAATGATCGCTGTTTTCCGGGGATGGCCGGCCGCCAGGGCTTCGCGATACCAGGTCAAATAGTGGATCGTGTCGTCAACCGCCACTCCCAGCGCGATACTGGCCGCCATCATCGAGCCGATATCGACGGGCCAACCGAGCCAGCCCATCCCGCCGAAGATCATCAGCACCGGGAGCGCGTTGGGGATCATCACGACGAGTCCCGCCAGAATCCCGCGGCAGACGAACATCATCAGTGGTGTGATGGTGAGAAACGACCAGACGGTGCTCTGGATCAGTCCATCCAGGAGTTTCCGCTGCGACTTGTAGACGATCGGCACGACGCCGGTGAAGACCGCATCGACGGCGTGGGGAGTCGACAAGGCATCGCCGGCGCAGGCGTCGCGTTCGCCGCGGACTGGAACGCACAACCCTTGGCCGGCTTGATCGAGCCCCAGGACGGGGGTCGAAACGCTCGCCAGTTGCTTTTGCAATTCGGCGGGCAGTTCTAACAGGCTGACGTGCAAGGCGACTTGCCGCGTCAGCGACTCTTCGATGGCGACTCCCGGTTTGACTTCCTGGACGCGGAGCCGAACGCCTTCGCGCGTCAAAAGGTATCGCAGCGAACGCAAAAAGTACTGTTGGTATTCGGGGAGTTTTTCCAACTCGCCCCCCGCATCAGGGATCCAGATCACCACGGCGTTGGCGGTCGATCCGGCTTCGAGCGCTCCCGCCTCCTTCATCAGTGCCAGGATGCGCTTCCGCGCCAGGTGCGCCGCGAATACGGGACGCAACGTCGCGCGCGTTTCCTCCAGAAAGGAGCCGAAGTCGACTCCCGCAAACGCCTTCACCCGCAAGCTGATCCGCCACAACTCGGCCTGGTCGTCCGGATTGACTCGGAGGAATCCGCTGGAAATGAAACCGGAGCGATGGTTCCACAACAGGTCGCTGGTGGTCGAACGTTGGGCGATGGTCACCGCATCGTTCTTCCCCGCGGGAAGGGGGGCGGTAAACGTCACGGGGGACATCGACTTGCCGACCAGCTCTTCCCCGGAAACTCCATGGCGACGGTCGATCATGTCCTGGCAGAGTGCGACGAGTTCTGCGCGCTCGAGAAAGCTGAGCGTTTCCGGGGTATTCACCCCATTGTCGCTGGCTAGCGGAGGGTTCAAATCGTCCGGCCCCGAAAGCGCAATCCCCTCGAACTCGAGCGTCGCGGCAGGGGAGTTTGTCTCTTGTTGCTCCGCGTCGGGAAAGCGGACCACGATCTCCAGAGGGACTAGCGGGCCCAGATGTTGCTCGAACCAGGTGTAGTCTTTCAGAATCCGCGCGTGCGGCTCGAACAACTTCAGCAGATCGATCGAAGTGTGCAGCTTGATCGCCCCCGCCCCGGTCAGCAATACGATCGCGATGCTGCTGGTGGCGACGATCGTCGAGTTGCGAATCAGGAACAGCGCGCAGCCGGACCAAAGTCGCTCAGCGAACGGCCGTTTGGGTTTGCGTGGGGGGACGACGGCCGCGGAAGCCAATGCCTTCGACTTGTCCGAACGTTTGCGGCGCCGCCGCGGATCGCCGGCCGAATTCGAGGGACTGTTCGGGCCAGGTTCAGGCGGCAACAAGTTGACGCTCGCCGGCCGGGGATGGAACAACTGCAACGCCGCCGGCAGGAAAATAAACGTCACGGCCAACAGCCCAATCACGCCCATCGCCGAGTACAAACCGAATTTGCGAATCGGAGCCAGCTCGCTGGCGTACAGCGAGATCAAACCGATTGCGGTGGTGACCGAACAGAGCAGGGCAGGCTTCCAGGCATGCCGCACGGCCCGCATCGCGGCGCGGTCGAGATCCCCCTTGGGTAACTCGCTGGTGTAATAACTCACCAGGTGCACGGCAGCGCTCATCGCCAGCACGTAGACCAGCAGCGGCATCGACATCAAAATCGCGTCCATCTTCTGGCCGCTGAAATTGACGAGCGCCATCGCCAACATGGCACTGATGATCCCACATGCGAAGACGATCGCAGTCAAGCGGAAGCTGCGGAGCGAAAGCCAGGCCAACGTCCAACCCAGCAGCATCGAAAGCCCCGCCAGACGCATCAGGGTTTTTTCCCCCTCTTCGTCGATCGCCACGTTGTCGACCGGCGGCCCACCCACTCGCACGGTTTCGGGGTCGATATGGCAGGCCCGTACCTTGTCCCACAAGATTCCCGGGAGACGTTCGAAGCGGAGAAAACGGCGAGTCGTTCCTCGCCCGATCGACCCGCGCAGATTTTTCGTCGCTTCTGGGGTGAGGGTCACCACCACGCAGGTTTGTCGGCCATCGGGACCGACCAACGCCCCCTTCAACCGTCGGATCGCGTCCTCGCGCGAGATGCTACTGGGGGCCTTCATCAAGGCGTCCAGAACCCGGCGTCCCGTCGTGACCGAACTGAAGTACACCGGTTCGGGCTCGGATTTCGTATAGGCCGCGGGAAAGAGCCCTTCGCCGTCCTGGGTTTCCACCCCGTTGGGAGCGGATTTTCCCGAGTCCGTTACATCCGGCACCAATGCCCGGGCCAACGCCTCAATCCGCGGGTCATCTTCCGCATCGAAGCCTGTCCCGTTCGGATCCCCCAGACAACAGCCATCCCAACTGATAATGACGAATTGGTCGCTGGCAAAATGCTGGCGAAACCAACTCAAATCGAGCGTTTCCTTAAAATTCGACGGGAGCCAATCCTCGACCTGGTTGTTGTTGCTCTTGACGGCCCGCGCAGCACCGATCCCCAGAATCGGGAGGGTAATCAGGACGCCCAGCAGGACGTAGCGCGAGTATTTCAGGAAGAAGTCCATGCAATTGGCCGTCTATGCTGCGCCCACTCCGAATTCCCCACACTCACGCCAGCCCGTCCTGGCTCGGGCGCGTTCCGCCGGCGACTGTATCCGATGCCCGATGAAGGCGGCTTGGGGAGATTTCCAACTGTTTGATTGTAGCGACCACCCGCCCCGTTGAACAATTCTCCATTCCATCGGCGTTTCCCGCAGGGCAAACGCCGTTTCAGTCGAATCGCTGCCCGGGATTGTGCGGATTCCGCCCGGTCGGACCGAACGGGCGGGGGATGTCTCCCTTGCGGTGTTTTCCAAGAGGGCAATTTGTTTTGAAAGTCGGGGGCACATGGGATTTCTGACTTTTTAGCGTTTACTACGAAAACCTTCGTTGACAAACTACGAATGACTTCGTATAAGTAAGGCGTGCTAGTCGCCAGACCGACGCTCCACCGAGGCAGGCTCGGTGGGGGCGGGATGATGACCGAACGCCGTAGTCGCCAGACCGACGCTCCACCGAGGCAGGCTCGGTGGGGGCGGGATGAAAGAGTGGGGGCGGGATAACGATGGCAAGGAATTGAACTTATGGCGAAATCGACGTTGCCGAAGCCAACCGAAGGGGAGTTGGCGATCTTGCGAGTGCTTTGGGCGCGGGGACCCTGTACGGTTCGCGAAGTCCAGGCGGAACTGGAACCGGAGCGGGGGACCGGCTACACGACCACGCTCAAGTTGATGCAGATCATGTTGGAGAAGGGGTTGTTGCGCCGAGATGACTCGCAGCGAACCCATATCTACCAGGCGGCAGTCAGTCGCGACCGGACGCAGCAGCAGCTGGTTGGCCAGTTGCTCGACCAGGCGTTTGGTGGGTCGGCTCGGCAACTGGTCTTGGCTGCGCTCTCCAGCAAGCCTTCGACGCCTGCCGAGCTGGCGGAAATCCGTAAACTATTAGATGAGCTGGAAAGGGGATCGCGATGACTGCGTGGCTGTCGACTTCGCTTATTTCGCACCCGGCGATTCAGGCACTTGGTTGGGCGCTGGTGCATTTCGTCTGGCAGGGCTTGGCGATCGCCGCGGTCTGTGGACTGGCGCTGGCGACCATGCGACGGCAAGCGCCGACATGGCGGTATGCCGTTGGATGCCTGGGGCTCGGGTTGATGGCCTGCGCACCGGTTGTGACCTTTTGCTGGTTGCTGACCCATCCGGCGTTGGACGGCATAACTCGTCTCAACGAACGGAGCTCGGTTGCCCAGCGTTCCGGCCTCCCCGCGGATCCGACGTCGCCTGAACTTCTGGTCGTTCGTCCGCAGCCTTTCACTCGTTCGTCCATAGCGCCGGCGAATCTTGTCGAGCCGATGTCGGGCACGGAACCGGGGGCCCCGTCGACCGCGTTGGGTGCGGCAGCCGCGGCGAACCGATTTGACCTGGCGGCCTGGCGCGGGCGAGTGGAACCCTATTTGCCCATGTGCGTTGTGGTGTGGTTGTGCGGAGTCTTCGCCCTTTCAATTCGTTTGGCGGGTGGCCTGCGGCGGATTGTTCAATGGCGGCGCGATGCAGCGCCGATGACCGAATGTGCGCTTTTGGAGCTCGTTCAGAGTCTCGCGGTCCGGATGCGCCTGGATCGATCGATTGACGTGCGACTCTCTCAGCGGATGTCGGTCCCCGCCGTGGTCGGGTGGTTTCGTCCGGTCATCCTGGTTCCGGCGAGCATGGTGACAGGATTGACTCCGTCGGAGTGGGAATCGATTTTCGCCCATGAACTCGCGCATATCCGCCGGCACGACTACCTGGTGAACATTTTCCAGACGTTGGTGGAGACGGTGTTGTTCTACCATCCCGCGGTTTGGTGGATGTCCGAGCGGATTCGGGCGGAGCGCGAACATTGTTGCGACGACCTGGCGGTGGCGGCGTGCGGGAACCGACTGGCGTTTGCTCGGGCCCTGGCTCGCATGGAAGAACTGCGTTGCGGCGAGGAACGCTTGGCGTTGGCGGCCAATGGCGGTTCGTTGTTGGCGCGAATTCGCCGGTTGGCGGCGGACGAATCGTGTGATCGTCCGGCGCGAGCCGCGGTAGGAACCGCGTTGGCGGCGGGGACTTTGCTGCTGCCGGGGCTTGGTGGGCCTTGGCGGCGTCACAGGCCAGCGGCTCCGACTCGATCGATGCCGAACGGAATCCCCCGCCGCAATCGGCGGCCATCCTGCCACAAGACGGGACGGAGTGGCCGGCCGTCGACGCACCGTTCGAAAAACGAAAATACGAAGTCCAACGCAGCAACTCGAAAACCAGCGTCGAACGCGGCGTCTTCAGCGGCATCCGCCTGCGCGGCGTCACGGACTCGCGCCACAACGGGAAGGCCTCGCGGATCGCGAGCCTGGACATGATGTATTCCAATCTTATGCCGTATTCTTTTATTCCAGAGCGGGTCGCTGCCGAGTTGCAGGCGGTTCCGCTGGGCGAGATCGACTTCGGCGATAAGCCGCCCCCCAAACCGCAACCCTTTCAGGCACAGGTGCTTTTGGTGCCGGGAATCGATGGCGGGAAAATTCCACCGCCACCCCCGCCGCCCGAACCTGAAGGCAGACCAAAGACCGTAACCGTCGATCAGATCACGGAACCGGTCGCCGATGGCGTGCAGATCGTTCCCTATGCCGACGATCCGGTTTGGGTCCCGGGGCACTTGTCGTTTTACGGGGTCAATCCCACGGGGCAACATCGCTTTCAAGTTGTGCGGATTGACGCCGTCGATTTGGGTGTCGGTCCACGGTTCGGGCCGGTCAATGCGTTGGTGCTGGCCGACGAGAACAGCGATTACGGAGTGCTGGGGGGCGACTGGGTCATCCGCGTCCGCGGCGATCGGGGGGAAGGGCTTTGGTTTTACGCCGCCGAGGGGGCGTTTTATTTCATGGCGGAGGGAGGGAAAAAAGGCGATGACCAGTATGGGACGGATGGGAGCAATGCGAGTAATGGACAGGACGAAGATGGCCGCGCGGTGAACAGTGATTTGTCGGAGCGTGTTCCGCCCAGCGCTGCCGGCGATCCCGGGGCGATGAGGATGACGCGGAGTGGTCATGATCCGGAACCGACCCGGATCGACCAGCCGGGCGTGCGCGTTTTGGCCTCCCATACGTACAACCTCAACCGCCGACAGTCGACCGGCTGGGTCACGCTTCGCGGCGCGGAGGTGCCGATCGACGAGGGTGTGCAGCACGACAAGTGGATTGTCTACAACACTTTGTTCTCCGATATCGTGGCGGTCGACGCGACGACGAAACAGACTCTATGGAGTCTCGATTGGAACAAACGCGAACCGACCTGGCAGACGATTTCGGTGGTTGCCGTCGATTGGACTCCGGAGATCGCGGTCGAGTTATTTGCGACCGACGGCCGTGCGCGAGAGTTGATCTACCGCTACGTGAAACTGTCGGATGGGACGCCGTTGCCGCGACCGGATGGTTGGCAGCCTCTCGCGCAAGAGCCCGCGACTTCCTTGCTGCCCGAAATCGTTGTGGTCGAACGAGATGGTGAGCGGGTAACGCGGGCCGCGGCGCAGAGCATCCCCGGAGGCCGTTCGCCCGGGGAAATGATCGAGCACTTGATGGCAGCACGCCCCGACCGCAGGTTCGAGACCGGTGGGAGCATTACCAACATGGAGACGCTCGTCTCCGTGGAGAAGCCGAACTACCTGTTGGGCGATGCGATGGATGCAGCGGAAGTTCGCTTCAACCTTCCCGAGGGCTCTGGCCTACGAGCTGAATTCAGCGGCGAAAAGGTCGAAATCCAACCGGAGAAGGAGTGCGTGCAAGTCACGATCACGAACGGGAAGCTCGAATTGATCGATGCCGGCGGTGTCGTGCGAGCCACCGCGTCTCCCGACGGCGGAGCAGAACAACTGGTGGCTGAATGCCGGGTTGAGAGCGGCGAAGTCACCATGGTCCTCCGCACCCAGCGGATTGAGCCCTCCCCGGAATATCCGCATCCGCCCGTGCAAGTTCGGATGAACGTCGATACCGGCGCACCGGCGGACGAAGGGGATCCGCCGCACGGCGCCATTCGTTACGAAATACTGCCGAGTCCTCAGGATCAGCCCCAGCCGGTGCGGATGAAGATGAAGTGGAGGTACGACCTCAAACGCCTGGCCGAGGAAGCCCAGCGGGCGGCCGACTCCCCTCCCGAGTCATCCGGTCAGACGAGCGACGGCGTTTCCGATGTTCCGCGTGACCTGGTCGAGACTGCGCGCAAGCTGGGGGACTGGCTGGCGAATTCGCAGCTCCCTTTTCGTTCGACCGAATATCTGCATTTGGCAAACGAGCTCATGCAATTGGACGAGCCGCAGCGAATCGCCGTGCTCCGTTCCATCGGCGCGGAAAAGCTCGATGGACAGCTCGTGGCGCTCTGTCGCATCCTGTTCGAATCCCGCGACCTGGCCACGCCGCTGCGCAGCCCACTGCGCGGCAAAGCCCGATTCGTCAGCTACGACGAGAACGAACAGGATTTCCCGCTCAGCCCGCTGGCGTTTGTCGGCGAATTTCCCGTACGCGTGGTGCAGCGTTTCGAGCCCGCGGATACGGAAGAATCCGCCGCGGACTATCTGGAATACTGCCTGCAGCACGGCTGTTGGACGACTCGGTCGATGACGTGGAACGCCGAAGAACTCGCCGCTGCGCACCGCGCGATCCACCATGCCGCATGGTGGGGCGGGGGGCTCGATGTCGACGAATGGGTGGAAGTCGCCTGGCTGCGAAACCAGCTGGAACCGACCGCCCTGCTCTGGGTGCAAGCCGTGGAACATGTGGTCGGGGAGTTTCCCAGTCGCTCACTGAATCGCGAGTTTTCGGTCGAACCTGAAACCGTGGTGGCCGAATTGCAACAGCACGGATACTCGCCAGAAGCACAGTTGCTGTTTGTTTGCGCGGACAGCGCCCAAGCCGAATGGATCACGTCGCTGTTGCGGCCCCTGGCGGCAGCAGGCTATCGCAAAGTCGAGTTCGTCCGCTGGCAGCAGTCTCCCGATCCCGTACCGATGCCGGACTTCCAAAAGTTGCTGTCGGTCCGTGCGGATGAATGGGGTCCGCAGCCGCCCGAAAGTTCGCTCCGAATGAAACTCACCACGCTCGACCCGCAACCCAAAGTCGGCGACCCGTTGCGGTTGAAGCTGGAGATCAAGAATTTTGGCGATACGCCGCAGAGTTTCGATCCGCAGAATTACGCGCCCTTTCGCGTCCTCCGCGTCAACCACCTCGATGGAACTCGGGATCAGTTCATCGGACTTACACCGCAAACGGCGGGCGGCCCGGTCGAATTGAAACCGGGAGCAACGCATGTTCTATGGGAATCGGTCGACGCGTCGGAGTTGTACTTGCTGGATGAAGGAAGTTATCGGATCCAGGTGGTCGCGCCGCAACGATTTGCCGATTCGCTTCCCGAGTCCAACTCGATCCAAGTCGAACTTGGGGCAGGGGAACAGCGTCCGCTCAAGCGACTGGTCCGCGAGTTGGCCAAGGACTTGCCGGAACATTGGCGAGCCCACCAGGTGTACGACGCCTTGGCCCTGAGTTTCACGCCGACAAACTTGAAACGGGACGCGGCAGAAGTTCAGGTCTGGTTTACGCCGATTCCACGCGGCGAAACCGAGGCCTTGGGCACGGGTGATCCAAAGCGGCAGGTCACTACGCTGGGCCACACCGACCTGGGCTGGGTCCATGTCGCCGCCGACCAACGTGCGGTTGCAGTCTGGCCGCAGCATCTCGACATCGTCAAGAACGCTTTTTCCACGGCGAGAATCGAGATCCGAACGGACGGACCGACATCGTTGGACGATGCTCCCCATGCTGACGCTGAAAATGACACCCCCTGGAGTGTTCATGGCACGGTGACCGATGGAAACGGACAACCGCTGGAAGGGGTCGAAGTCGACGCCCATTGCGGGATGGGGACCTTGCGACAAACCGGCACCACGCGGACCGATGCGAACGGCCGATACGTGCTGAAGTTTGGGCCCGGGATCCTACTGGCCGATCGCCACAGTCTGCAGATGGCGACTATTTCCGCGCGCCTGCCAGGGCACTTCGAAAAGAATCTGGGACGGCAGGGAGATCTGATGGCGGCGCTCGAGAAACCATCCGGCGAGATCGGTCGCGGGGACCAGGATCATGCCAATCTGGTGTTGCCGGATCAGCCCAAGACGGTCGACTTTGTGCTGCTGCCGGCGACTCGGTTGCGCGGTATGGTGGTGACGGAAGATGGCCGGCGGCCGGAGGGAATTCGAGTCTCGCTCACCGGTCCGGAGCTCCCGCCGTCGTCGAGCGTCATCGCGCAGGTTCGCACGAACGAGTCCGGAGAATTCGCGATCGACGATATTCCGACGGGGTATCCGTTCCAGATTCTGGTCGAACCAGCCAAGGCCGAACCGCCGTGGCTCGCCTGGGCCAGCCCCCGCTTGAATTTTGCGGATGGCGAGTCCGACGACACGCATCTGGACTATGCGATCGACGGCAAGCCGATCGATTTCAGCTGCAACCGACTGAACTTGATGTTGCAGGGTGAAGGAGAGAACTGGAAGACCGCACTCGCCGCCGCCGCCGACCGCCCACTCGAACTCAAATGGGACGGACTCTCAACCGACAAAGTCGTCCGAGCTGGAATGGCCTTTCTAGAATTGAAATAACTGGCTAGAGCCACGCGGCTCATAACTCAACAGGCCTCTAGGCAAACAGCTTGCGGATCAACGCATCTCGATCCATATGCAAGTGCGCTCCGACGTCGTGAAGAATGCCGGCCAACGTACCGATCCGAAGCGGGTCGTGAAGCGGCACGGTCACATGGTGCTCCCCGTTTCGAGTTGTCGTCAACCGAACATGGGACCCGCGCTGCCTCGTGATTTGGTAACCCACTCGGTCAAGTGCGCGAATGAGGTCTCCGCCGGAAAGATCGCGTGGCAACTTCACGGCGACAGAATCTCATCGCGGACGAAATGCAGACGAATCAAGCGCGGACCGGCTCCGTCCGCGAAATGACATGCCACCGCCTCACGCACGTTGTCTCGCAATTCGGCCAACGTTTCCGCCTGGGTGAAAATGGACTCACCCAACCCGCGCGCGGTAAACCCCCCTTCAGCCGACTCTTCGACTAAGAAAATCAACTCTGACATGGAATACTTCCGCGCAAATTGTGAATATCTTCAATTATAGCCAAGGGAGACGTCGACGGAATGCAACGTGGGCCCAGATGCCGGAAATGTGTGACGCTATCGGGGGGTGAAATTGCCAGGTAAAATCCCGTGAGCCGATCGACCATGGTTAACTTTGGATCGAGAGTGAAAATGCGAAGTGCGAAGTGCCACCCGTGGGCGCTGCCTTGGCTCGCCATGATATGGGGGGCTGCAGGGAATCTGGCTGCGCAGGAGTCGAATCTGGCGTCTCGAATTGATTTCGACTCGCTCGTCCGACCGATCTTGGAACAGCATTGTGCGGTCTGTCATGGGGAGGACCTGCAGGAGGGCGGGTTTCGAGTCGACTCCCGGGCAGCGTTGTTGCGCGGCGGGGGTTCGGGCGAGCCGGCTGTGCTGCCGGGGAACGCGGCCGAAAGCCATTTGATCAAGTTGATTTCCGGCGAGATTTCCCAGCTGCGGATGCCGCGAGACGCCGAACCGTTGTCGCCCCAAACAATCGACGTGCTCCGTCGTTGGATCGAGACCGGCGCCGAGTGGCCCGGGCAAATGGAGTCCGCCCCGGCACTCACCAGCGATCACTGGTCGCTCCGGCCGGTGATGCGTCCAGCCGTTCCGGCGGTTACCAGCGACTGGCCTGTCAATCCGATCGATGCCTTTATCGTTGACCGATTGCAGTCGTCCGGCTTGACTCCGTCGCCGCCCGCCGACCGCGCGACGCTGATTCGCCGAATGTACTTGGACATGCTGGGGCTGCCGCCGACGCCCGCGGAAGTCGACGCGTTTGTCACCGACGACCGCCCCGACGCGGTGACGCAACGCATCGAGCAGGTTTTGGCCAACCCCGCCTACGGCGAACGCTGGGCGCGGCACTGGCTGGATGTCGTCCGTTTTGCCGAATCGAACGGATTCGAGACCAACCACGTTCGCGACAACGCCTACCCCTATCGCGATTACGTGATCGCCGCGCTCAACGCCGACAAGCCGTACGATCAGTTCATCCGCGAGCAACTGGCCGGGGATCTGCTGGGGCAAGATGCCGGGACCGGTTTTCTAGTCGGCGGCCCCTACGATATCGTCAAGAGTCCCGACATCAACTTGACACTGATGCAGCGGCAGGACGAGTTGGCCGATATGGTGAACACCACAGCGACGACCTTCCTGGGATTGACCGTCGGCTGCGCCCGCTGCCACAACCACAAGTTCGACCCGATCCTGCAACGGGATTACTACGCGCTCCAGGCGGTTTTTGCCGGCGTGAAACATGGTGAGCGACCTGTGGCGGCCGAGGACGCGATGGCCCGTCGCCAGCGTCTGGAGAAGGCGCGAGCGGAGGTCGATCGCCTCCAAAGCGAACTCGGCAGCTTCGGTTTGCGCCCGCCGGTCAATCCGCGGGAAAACCTCGAGTCCTTTGCGGCGGTGCCGGCACGCTATGTCCGCTTCACGAGCGAGCGCACGAATTCGGCCGAGCCCTGTATCGATGAGCTCGAGATCTTCGGACCATCCGACGCCGCCGGAACGCCGCAGAATCTGGGGCTGGCGTCGCACGGAGCCATTGCGACCGCTTCCGGCGTCTACCGCGACGGCGCCGAGCCGATCCATCGGTTGGAACATGTCAACGACGGCCAACCGGGCAACGCCCGCAGTTGGATCGCCAAGACGTCCAACCGAGCCTGGGTTCAGATCGAACTCCCGACGGTGCAGGATATCCATCGCATCGTCTGGTCGCGCGATCGCCTGGGGCAGTACACCGATCGCCTGCCTATCGACTATCAGATCGAGATCGCTGTCGAACCGGACCAGTGGACGACGATCGCAAGTTCGACGGATCGCATTCCGCCGGATGTCTCCGACGCGGATTTGAGGACAATGCTGGGGCGCCATTCCGCTGAGCATGCTGCCAAGATGTGCGAGATCTACTATGCTTATCGCGATCAAATGCAGCTGGCGTGGGAGTTGGAGGCCCCCGGCCCGCCGGCTTATGTAGGGACGTTCGAATCGCCCCCCGCCACGCATCGACTGTACCGCGGCGATCCGCTGGCGCCGCGCGAAGTCGTTCCCCCCGATGCGTTGACCGTCATGGGGTCGCTCGGCTTGGATCGTGAAACGGTCGAAGCCGAACGGAGACGGGCGTTGGCCGAGTGGATCGCCAGCCCGCAAAATCCGCTGACTGCGCGCGTCATGGTCAACCGGATCTGGCATTACCACTTTGGGACAGGCCTGGTCGACACGCCCAGCGATTTCGGTGCGGCCGGGACCCTCCCGTCGCATCCGACGTTGCTCGATTGGCTGGCCAGCGAGTTCGTCGCACAGGGTTGGTCGCTGAAGCAAATGCACCGGCTGATCCTGAACTCGAAGACCTATCAGCAAGCGAGTTTCCCCCGTGCCGATGCGATTGAACGGGATGCGCAAGCCCGCCTGCTGTGGCGGTTCCCGCCGCGACGTTTAGAAGCCGAGGCGATTCGGGATTGCGTCCTGGCGGTCAGCGGCGAATTGAACCTGGAGCCAACGGCTCGCCGCGGGCCAGGGTTCCTCTTGTTCGACATCAAGAAGGAAACCGTCTGGCACTATTTCCCGGTCGAAGAATTCGACGCCAATCAGAAGCGGCGGATGGTGTTCATGACCAAGTTGCGGCAGGAGCAGGATGACGTCTTCGGGGCGCTCGATTGTCCGGACGGCAACCAGACCATGCCGCGGCGCAACCGCTCGACGACCCCGCTCCAGGCACTCAACTTGTTCAATAGTCCGTTCATGCAGCAGCAGGCGGCGGCGTTTGCCCAAGGCTTGGAATTGGAGTTCGGCGCCGACCGAACGGCCGCGATCACGCAAGCGTTCCGCGCTTGTTATGCTCGACCACCCACCCCGGAGGAAGTCGAGGACACTTCCGCTCTGATCGATGAATTTGGTTGGCCCGCCTTCTGCCGGGCCTTATTGAACAGCAACGAGTTTCTATTCATCCAGTAATGTGGAACAGCGCAACGTCAATCAGTTCAACGTAAATCAGTTCGGCGTAGAACAGTTCAGCGTAGAACAGTTGTCCTCAACTGTTCCTCCCCGTGGTGACCGCCACCTGTGCGCCGAACAATTGAGGACAATTGTTCTACAATCAGCGTAGAACAGTTGTCCTCAACTGTTCGGTACAGCGCAAGGGACCGAACAATTGAGGACAATTGTTATACATAGAAAGAGACCGCATGCACATCGTTTCTAGCCGTCAACTGCTACCTGCCGGCGCTCGATTGCTGATGGATCGCCGGCGATTCTTGCGCGATACCTCCACAGGGTTGGGAGGTATCGCCTTGGCGAGCTTGCTAAGCGAGAGCGGAGTGCTGGGCCAGGAACCGGGCAGCGCAAAAGCTCGACCGAACATCGAAGCCGGCAATCCCAATGCGCCGCGCTCACCCCATTTCGGGGCTCGAGCCAAGCAAGTGATCATGATTTTCTGCGCCGGGGCCTGCAGCCAGATCGACACCTTCGATTACAAGCCGGAACTGGTTGCCCGCGACGGGCAACCGATGCCGGGCGGGGAGTTGGTGACCTTTCAAGGCGCCAACGGAAACTTGACGGCGCCGCTGTACACGTTTCGGCCGCGTGGGCAGTCGGGCAAGATGATCTCGGACCTGGTCCCCCACATCGCGGAGCTGGCCGACGAGCTGTGTTTTATCCATTCGCTCACAAGTAAGACCAACACGCATGGCCCCGGCGAAAACTTCATGTCCACCGGGTTCACGCTGGACGGGTTCCCCAGCATTGGAGCCTGGGTGACCTACGGGCTGGGGAGCGTGAATTCCAACTTGCCTGCCTTCGTGGCGATTCCGGACCCGCGCGGCAAGCCGCAGGCCAGCGTCAACAACTGGGGACCCGGCTTTTTGCCCGCCGCGTTTCAGGGGACCGATTTCAACGCGGCACTCCCGATCCGCAATCTGGCTCGGCCCAGCTCGATTGATCCGCGAACGGACGCCGCCACCCGCGCCTTCCTGCAGCGACAAAATGAGCGCCATTTGCGGCAATTCGCCGGGGACGAAGAGTTGGCGGCCCGGATCGCCAGCTACGAACTCGCGGCTCGGATGCAATTGAGCGTGCCGACGGTGGCCGACGTCGACGACGAACCTGAACACATCCTGCGCATGTACGGCGCCGACGACGCGGCGAATCCGCTCAAGACCGCCTTTGCACGCAATTGCATTTTGGCTCGGCGGTTGGCAGAAAACGGCGTCCGCTTCATCCAGTTGTTCAACGGCGCGTATCAAACCGGCGGCGAGGGCGTCAGCAACTGGGATGGCCACAAACAACTCAAGACCCAGTACGACATCCACGGGCCGGTCATGGACCAGCCGGTGGCTGGGCTCATCCGCGATCTGCGGCAACGCGGGATGCTGGACGAAACCCTCGTCGTGTGGTGCACCGAGTTCGGTCGGATGCCGACTTTCCAAAAAGACGCCAGCGGACGAGACCACAATCCGGCAGGGTTCACCGCCTGGTTCGCCGGGGGGGGCGCCAAGCGAGGATTCAGCTACGGCGCGACCGACGCATTCGGCTACAAGGCGGTGGAGAATGTCGCCACGGTCTACGACTTCCACGCCACGATCCTGCACCTGCTGGGGATGGATCACCAGCGGCTCACGTTTTATCACAACGGGATCGAACGACGATTGACCGACGTCCACGGGCAGGTCTTGACGGAGGTGATCGCGTAGTGCGGCTGGCAGCGATGGGTGGAAGGGGAAGAATGGGAGGAATGTGGGAACGGGAGTCGGCGTAATTTCTAGGCGTTCTGCGTCTCTGGCAGGGCGACCTTGTCGATACTCTTGCGCGGGAACAGTTGAGGACAACTGTTCTACACTGTGCCGGCTTGTATCATGTTGAATCACGAATCCCACGCCCCAGCAAATCAGTGTACATTTGTACACTATTTGTCAATCACTCGACTCACGCTGGGCTGACGAACTCCGCGCTGATCTTGCCGTGGAGCGGTTTCGCATCGCGGATCTGCTGCCGAGTAAACCCAGGACCGAAGACGGCGTCCTGTAACAACTGGTACGCCGCCGTCGAGTTGCCCACAAAGTCGGTCGAGTAGGACGTCCCCAACAGAATACACCCCTCGGTATCGCCGGGGTCATTGCCGATGTGGAACTGGATCGCGGTACGGCCGGGGACGTCGGTGAGCTCAAAACACCATTCGCGGTTCTTCTTGGTGCTGGTATAGCGAAGATAGGCGTTGTACGTGCCGGCGGGGACGCAGCTATTGCCCTTCGCATTGTTGCGCCAAGCTTCCTCCAGCGTGTAGCAGATATATTTGCCGTTGAGGTACAGCTTGCCGATCATCGACTTATCGCTGGATTGGAATCGCTCGACCTTGAGCTGCAGGTTGCCGACGCTGGCCTTGGGCGCGGTCGGCTTCCCCGGGGCCGTATTCGGCGGGGGAACCGGGGGCGCCCCGGGGTAGTTTGGCCGACCGGGAGCGCCGGACAGAAGCGAGGTGATCGTCTTGCCGCCCGGGTCGACGCGTCCGTCGGGCATGGGAAAACCGACCACCATTTTCTGGTAGCGTTCGATCGCCCCGATCGTCTTGGGACCGACGACGCCGTCGACCTTCAGTGCGGCCAGCGGAGCGATCTGCTGGATCTTGGCGTTGAGCAATGATTGAACGGTCGTGACATCGGCGCGGGAGTTCACGCCGCCGCGTCCAACCGAACCGCGAATCGAAGTGGTCATCGTTGAAGATCTCCGGTCTGCCATATTTCTGCCTGCGGAGGAGTTCACGTCCCCCTCGGCAGGTCTGTTGCCGAATTTTTTGGCGCCGAGCAGCAAAAAGTACTCTTTTCTTTGGCGACTCCCCCCGTAGACTTTCAAATCTCTAACCGCCCGTTGAACACGTTGGAAGCCGACTCGCATTGATCAGCAATTCTCGTTCACCTTCATACTCGATGGCCGCGTTGTCGCAATCTGGGGCGGTTGGCCACGCCGCCGACTTGACCCTGGCCAGCCCGCCGAATATTGCCTCGGGCAACGAATTCCCCGCGCTGTTATTGCGGATCGCGTCCGATCTTGATCTACAGGGGAATCCGCGGAGCGACTGGCTGGACGTGCGGACGACGGGGATCGCGGCCCGATGAAATTCTGCATGCGTTGGACTAGAGCCAGGCCGTCGATTTCGGCGAGCGCGGCAAGCTGATTATCGACACAGAAGACAACCGCTACTTGATTCGCGACGTGCAAGCTTTGCCGAAAGCGGGGCGCCGAACAGATATTGCGCTATGTGTTTTGGTAAGACAGCGTAGAGCAACTGTCCTCAGTTGCTCGCTTCTTGCGCTCTAATTGCTCAGGCACGAACAGTTGAGGACAACTGTTCTACGTTTTAGCGTAGAGCAACTGTCCTCAGTTGCTCTCTTCCGCCTCCACCGCGGATTCCACACGAATTTGCGAGGCCGAGCCGAAGCTGGCTTCGACCGGAGCGAGCCCGACTTCGTGGACGACGTCATCGCGGCTGTCGAATGTCCGGTCGGGGCCGGCGGAACGCAGCAGGCACTTGCCGGAGTCGATGTCGTACCGCAAGTCATTTTTCCATGCGTCCTGATGTTGGACGGCCAGCAGCATCCCTTCGTATTGGCTGGGGAATTGGCCGTCATGGTCGAGTGCGAATTCGGCGAAGTCATCGATGGCGTTTTCCAGCAGGATGCGCGTGGCCGCGACTTTCTCCGCGTTGCGCCGGGCGACTCGAGCCGATTCGAGCCGGGCATGCCGCTCGTGGGCGTGGTGGACAGCCCCGGCAAAGGCGAGCGCCATCACGCCGGTGATCG
>JBGSLW010000379.1:0-14937 GCA_041740495.1 Pirellulaceae bacterium | reverse complement strand
CACGGGGAGGGACACGCGCACTGCGAGCATTCGCAGGAGGAATTATGTTCGCGGGACGTTTCCGCGTTTGGATTGTTTTTCGGGATGGTGGTGCACTCGCTTTTGGACGGCGTGGCTTTGGGGGCTGCGGTGGCCAGCGAGCCGCACAGCCACTGGTCGGCCACCGGCTTCAGCGTGTTTCTGGCGATCGCGTTGCACAAGCCATTGGATGCCTTTTCGATCACCAGCCTCATGGCGGCTCGGGGATATCGCCCTGGATGGATCACCGCGGTCAACTTGATGTTTGCCCTGGTCACGCCGCTAGGGGCAATTCTCTTCCTGCTGGGTTCTTTGTCGTTTGGCAACCTGGGGTGGATTGCCGGCTTGGCGTTGGCCCTGAGTGGCGGCGTTTTTCTCTGCATTTCGTTGGGAGATTTGCTGCCCGAGCTGCATTTCCATCGGCACGATCGGGCTCGTTTGTCGGTCGCTTTGCTGCTGGGGATTCTCGTGGCGGCGGCGATCGAGTTGATTCCGGGGCACAGTCATGGTGGGCCGCCGGCGCCTGAGGACTCGATCCGTTCTCTGGAAGGTCCGCCTGGTTCTACGCGAGTTCCACGATGAGTTCGGACCGAATGTTAGCGTTTAGCGATGGGGTGATCGCGATCATCATCACGATCATGGTGTTGGAGCTCAAAGTGCCGCAGGGGACCGACGTCTCCGCGTTGCGGCCGCTGCTGCCGGTATTCGCCGCGTATGTGATGAGCTTTTTGTACGTCGCGATTTATTGGAACAACCACCATCACTTGATGCACCTGGCGGAACGCGTGTCGGGCGGGGTGTTGTGGGCGAACATGCATTTGTTGTTTTGGCTGTCGTTGATCCCGTTCGCCACCGGATGGGCGCGTGAAAACGAATTTGAAGAGGAGCCGACGGCCCTCTACGGAATCGTGTTATTTGGTTGTGCCGGGGCGTGGTGGATACTACAACGGATGTTGGCCCAGGACGAGAAGCACGAGACTCTGCGGCGGGCGTTGGGGCGTGATTACAAGGGGAAGTTGTCGTTGGTCTTATACGCGGTGGCGATCCCATTGTCGTTTGTATTCCGCCGGGGAGCGATCGCGATTTATGTGGCAGTGGCGATTCTCTGGTTGATCCCGGACCGACGCTTTGAGAAGGTCAAATCCAACATCCAACAGGGAGCTTGAACGCGATGCAAACTCGACTATCCCGCCGTTCGTTTCTCGCCTCTGCGGCGGCTGCCCCCTTGATCATCCGCGGTGGGGAACTTGGTCCGCGCCGCCGGTCGGCGTTGGAGCGGATCACGATCGGCGTGATCGGTTGCGGAAAAATGGCGGGGGACTATCACCTGCCGGAGCTGTTGGGTCAGCCCGACACGCAAGTCATCGCTGTGTGCGAAGTCGATCGCACGCGGCGCGAAGCGGCCAGGCAACGGGTCGATCGATACTATTCCGACGCCCGGCGAGATTTTGCGGGCTGCCAGGCCTACTCTGATTTTCGCGAGCTGTTGGCGCGCGACGATCTCGACGCCGTCTGCATTGCCACCCCCGACCATTGGCATGCGATTCCTCTGATCGAAGCCTGCCGGGCCGGGAAGGACGTCTACTGCGAGAAGCCGCTAACGCTGTCGATCTTGGAGGCTCAGCGTTGCGTCGAGGCGGCCCGGAAGTATCAGCGCATCGTGCAGACGGGGAGCCAACAGCGGTCCAATGTCTTCGGGCCGTTCCGCGAGGCGGTGGAGCGGATCCGCAGCGGCCGGCTGGGGAAAATCCATCGGGTGACGATCGGGGTCGGGGGGCCGAGTAAACCGTGCGACTTGCCGGAGGAGATGTTGGAGCCAGGGTTGGAGTGGGACCTGTGGCTGGGACCGGCGCCGTTGCGACCGTACCATTCGGTACTCAGCCCGCGCGGCGTGCACACCCACTTTCCGGCGTGGCGCTCCTACCGGGAGTATTCCGGCGGGGGACACACCGACATGGGAGCACACCACTACGATATCGCGCTGTGGGCCTTGGACCTGGACGGGACCGGGCCGACCGAGATCATTCCACCGGCCGACGACCAAGCCGAAACCGGCGTCCGTTATCGCTTTGCCAACGGAATCGAATTCGAACACGGCGGTCCCGGGGGTTGCGTCTTCCATGGGGAGCTGGGGACATTGCACATCGACCGAGGGGTCTTGGAGAGCGACCCGCCCGAATTGGCCAACGAGCCATTGGGAGAGAGCGAAGTACACCTGCCGGCGACCCCGGGGCACCACCGCAATTGGCTCGATTGCATCGCCTCGCGGGAGCGGCCGGTCGCCGACGTGGAAAAGGGAGCTCGCACCGTCTCGCTGATCCAATTGGGCAATCTGGCTTACTGGCATCGGCGTTCGTTCCGCTGGAACCCGGAGACCTGGCAATTCGTCGACCCCGCGGACAATGCGCTGCTGGACGTCCCCCGCCGCGATCCGTGGCAACTCCCGGCGGTTTGACGCCCCTGGGGTGTGATAGCAGTGACCAGAACGCACTTGTGAGATGCGATGCAAGTTGATACCGTTCCGCCGATCTCGGAACTCCGGGGACCTGCTGTGGGAAACGCCTTGCGATTCTCGTGGTTTGGGCGACTGGTGCTGATCGGGGGTGGACTGCTGTTGTTGGCGACGTTTGTTGTCGCCGCGCGGTTGACTCCGGATGAGCGTGGCTACGGCACGCATCGTCAATTGGCCTGGCTGGCGCCGTGCGGTTTTCTCCAATGGAGCGGACTGCCGTGTCCCAGCTGCGGCATGACGACGGCGTGGGCCCATATGGTGCGCGGACAATGGGGGGCGGCCTGGCGAGCGAATCCCTTCGGCTGCGAACTGGCGGTGGCGGTGGCGTTGATCGCCCCCTGGTGTTTGATTTCGGGGATTCGCGGGCGGTGGATATTCGCAGCGCCTTCCACCGGGATGGGATTGAGGATCCTCGTCGGGCTGGGCTCG
Organism: Pirellulaceae bacterium; assembly: GCA_041740495.1. Lineage (GTDB taxonomy): Bacteria > Planctomycetota > Planctomycetia > Pirellulales > Pirellulaceae > JANMEB01. The sequence continues at coordinate 11,978 of JBGSLW010000379.1, read as the reverse complement.
TTGGGGGTGCTGCATTGGATCGTGCGAATCATCGGAACTTCTTGAACTTGCGATAAACGAGGAATTGCCATGGATGGCAGCCGTGTGCGAATGTTGGCTGGGATGTTCCTGCTGGTGAGCCTGGTGGGGGGGTGCGTGGGGATTCCCACGCAGCTGATGTGGGTGTTGTACGGCCAGAGGGTTGCGGCCGAATTCAAAGGGCTCGAAGGGAAGAAAGTCGCCGTCGTCTGCGTTTCGGACGCCAGTGCCTATGGGCCCACCAACCTCACGTATACGGTGGAACGGCAGATCGCCGATCGACTCAAGACCAACGTCAAAAAGGTGGTGGTAATCCCGCAGACCAAGGTCAACGACTGGAAAGACAACAACGCCTGGAACGAAGAAAATTTCTATCAATTGGGGAAAGGGGTCGAGGCCGATATGGTGTTGGCGATCGAAGTCTCCAATTACTCGCTGTACGACGGGCAAACGATGTACAAGGGTCGCGCGGTTGTCTCTTCGACCGTCTATGATATGGAGAAGGGAGACGTCGTGTTCCGACGCGGACCGGAAGAATACAGCTTTCCGAAGTCAGGCCGGCCGTCGATTCAGAACAACGATCGGCAATTCGAAGAATACTATCTGACGAAGTTGTGCGAACACTTAGCGCGGCGCTTTTACGATTTCGACAAGAAAGAAATGTTCGCCGAGGACGCCGGAGGCTAATCGCCGGCGAGCCTGGGGGAGGCAAGTGGAGCGCGACGCGCTGGCTGGCCCTGAGTCTGCTTTGGGTGATCGGTTGCAGTTCGCCCCGGCAGGATGCCGGCGGCAATCCGTCGTCGATTCGCATCGTCCGAGTCGCCGCCGCCTCTGATCTGACGTACGCGTTGGAAGCGTTGGCGACCGAGTTCGAGAGGGCGCATCCGGGGGTAGAGGTCCGCACCACGTTCGGGTCGTCTGGGAACCTCTTTGCCCAACTGCAGCAGCGTGCCCCGTTCGATCTTTTTCTGTCCGCCGATGCGGACTATCCACAGCAGCTGATCGAACGCGACTTGGCGTGGCCCGATTCGCGATTTCAATATGCCTCCGGCGAATTGGTCGTCTGGGTCCGAGCGGACTCGCCCTTGTCCGCCGATCTGGAGCGGGAGGGAGTCCGTATCGTGCTGCATCCGAGCGTCCAGAAAATCGCGTTGGCCAATCCGCGGCATGCCCCGTACGGTCGGGCCGCCCTGGCGGCGTTGGAACATTTGGGCTTGGCGGACCAAGTTGCCGAGCGCTTGGTGTTCGGGGAGAATGTGGCCCAGGCAGCCCAGTTTGCCGATGTGGGGGGAGCAGACGTGGGAATCATCGCCCGATCGCTGGCGGTTGCACCGCCGATGTTATCGCGCGGAAAGTTCGTGGACGTCCCCCTGGATTCTCATCCGCCGCTGGATCAAGTCGGTGTGATGCTTCGATCGGCGGAGAACCGAGAGGATGTCGAGGCGTTTTGCCGTTTCCTGCAGAGTGATGCGGGGCGGACTGGCCTGGCCAAATTCGGCTTTCGGGTGATCGAGTCCGACCGGACCGCGAGGTGAGCGACGTGGATTGGGAGGCGCTGCGACTGACGCTCATTTTGGCCGCAGCCACGACGCTGGTCCTGGCCGTGATCGGTTTGCCCCTGGCACATTGGCTGGCCCAGACTTCGTGGTGGGGCCGGCATCTGATCGAATCGGTGGTGGCGCTGCCGCTGGTGCTGCCGCCGACAGTCCTGGGATTCTATTTGTTGATGGCCAGCGGGCCGCAGAGTCCTGCCGGTCAGGCCTACGAGCGGGTAGCGGGTTCTTCGTTGCCGTTTTCGTTTCCCGGGATTTTGCTCGCCTGCGTCATCGCCAACTTACCGTTCGCGGTGCGCCCGTTCGCGGCGGCTTTCGCCGGGGTGCCGCGCCGCTTGTGCGAAGCGTCGTGGTGCTTGGGTGAATCACGCTGGGCGACGTTTTGGCGCGTCACGTTTCCGATGGCCTGGCCGGGGATCCTGGCCGGCATGGTTTTGACGTTTGCGCACACGGTCGGAGAATTCGGGGTCGTCCTCATGGTCGGCGGAAACATTCCGGGAGTGACGCGGACTCTGTCGATCGCGATCTACGACGACGTCCAAGCCCTGGATTACGCGGCGGCCGGCCGCACCGCCTGGGGGTTGCTGGTGTTGGCGATCACCGCGCTGGCCGCCGTGCAATTCTTGACCCAGCGCAAAGGGACCCGATGAACCGATCGTTGGCGGTGGCAATCGAGAAGCGATTTCGCTCCGGACCGACCATTTGCGTCGAGCTGCAGCTGCCGGCCGATCGCTTTTCGATCACGGTTCTGTTCGGACCGTCCGGGTGCGGGAAGACGACGGTCCTTCGCTCGTTGGCCGGTTTGGAGCGACCGGAGCAAGGTTCGATTCGCTGGGGAGACCAAGTCTGGTTCGACGCGGGGCGGCGGGTATTCTGGCGACCGCAGCAACGCGACGTCGGTTATTGCCTGCAGGAGTACGCCTTGTTCCCGCATTTGGATGTGGAGGGGAATATCGGCTATGGGGTACGGAGCCTGGGTCGCACGGCTCGCGGCGAGCGGGTCGCCGAAATGCTGGAACGGTTTGAACTGCAAATTGTCGCACGGCGCTACCCCGCACAATTGTCGGGAGGGGAACAGCAGCGCGTCGCGTTGGCCCGAGCGTTGGCCCGCCGCCCTCGGCTTTTATTGCTCGACGAGCCGTTGGCGGCGCTCGACGCCGGCCTGCGTGAGACGTCGCGTCGACAGCTGCGACAGGTGTTGCAAGCCAGCAACATCCCGGTGGTCCTGGTGACGCACGATCGCTGGGAGGCGATGTCTTTGGCGGACCAAATCGTCGTGATGGAAGCGGGCAGAGTCTTGCAAACCGGCAGTGTGGCGAGCGTGATGGGCCGTCCCGCCCATCCGGCGGTGGCTCGCATCGTCGGTGTGGAAACCGTCGTCCCCGGCGAAATCGTGGCAACGCGTGAAGGCCTGGCGGTGGTCCAGGTCGGCGACCAGCGGTTGACCGCTCTGGCCCCGGCGGAAGCCTGCCGATTAGTGTACGTATGTATACCTAGCGAAACCGTGAGTCTGCAACGGGGAGCGGGCGGAGATCAGAGTCCTCGCAATCGGCTGGCGGCTTGCGTGGTGGCGGTGGAGCGCGAAGGCCCGTTGGTGCGCGTCGGACTCGATTGCGGCTTTCCGCTGTCGGCGCTGGTCACGTCCGCAGCGTGCGAGGAACTGCAATTGGCGCCGGGGGCGACGGTGATCGCGTGCGTCAAGGCGCCGGCGATCCACTTGATTCCACGGGGATGATTGGCCGGACCCAGCCGGGACGGCTTTCTGCGATTCCGTCGGCGTGGTAAAAATTGCGCCTGGCTTGGCGAACTCGGTGTGGGCGTGAGGGTCAAAGTGGGAGTGAGTGCCGGAGTGGGAATGGGCGCAGGCGCAGGAGTGAGAACGCATGCATCTGGGAGGGCTGGCTGTCGACTTGATCGTCATACTCACGGCGGGCGCCGTGGCGGGGATGATCTGCGCGCGGTTTCGGATATCTCTCCTGGCCGGCTATTTGCTGGTTGGTGCGTTGATTGGCCGCGGAGGGTTGGGGTTGGTGGCGAACCCCGGGCACGACCTGGAGCAAATCGCTGAGATCGGGGCGTTGTTCCTGCTGTTTTCCGTGGGGATCGAGATTTCGCTAGGTGAACTGTCCAAAATGGGGCGGTTTTTCTTCGTCGGGGGCTCCGTGCAGATGGTGCTCACCGCGATCCCGTTGACGGCGGTGGCCTGGTGGTTGGGATTGCGGCCGGCGGGAGCAATCCTGGCCGGATTGGCCGGCGCGTTCAGCTCGACCGTCCTAGTCTTTCGCGCGTTGTCCGAAAGCGGGGCAACCCATTCGCCGCATGGTCGACGGGGAATTGCCTTGTTGCTGTTTCAAGACGCGGCGCTGATTCCGCTGCTGCTGCTGATCCCGCTGGTGAGCGGCGACGGACCGGCTCCGTCGTGGACCAGTTATCTCCTGCTGGCGGTAAAAGGAATCGGATTTGTGCTGGCGGTGCTGCTGCTGCACGGATGGGTCGGTCGGATCGGTGTGCCGCGTCTGGCCGCGGCCAAGCGGGTTGAGCTCCTGGTATTGGTGACACTGTCATTGCTGGGGTTGATCTGTTGGGGCGCCTATCGTTTGGAATTGCCGGTCGCGGTCGGTGCGTTCGCCAGCGGGTTGGTCTTGAGCGGGACTCGGATTAGCCGCCAGATCGACGCGATCGTGTTGCCGTTCCGCGAAGCGTTTGCCGCGGTGTTTTTCGTGTCGCTGGGGATGTTATTGCAGCCGCGGGAGGCGTTGTCGGAGCCGCTGCTGCTGGGCGTCGGACTCGTGGGAATGGTCGCCGTCAAGACGGTAGCTGCGGCGTTGGCGCTGCGTTTGATCGGTCTGAGTTGGCCGAGCGCTTGGGGGATGGGCTTGGGCTTGGCGCAGCTCGGCGAGTTCTCCTTCTTGCTGGCATCGCGAGGGGTGGCGGCCGGGATCATCACGACCCAGGAGTTCAATCGCATGTTATTTATCGCGGTCGCGACGTTGATCGCCACACCCTTTTTGTTGCGTTGGGGCTTGCGGTGGGTCGAGTCCACTGAAGCGGACGCGCCGGCGCCTGCCTGGCGAGCGGGGACTGGCGGCAAGCGGGGGCTTGTGATCGGGATCGGCCCGATTGGCGGGCAGCTGGCAACCCTGTTGGAATCTCGGGGCGTACCTCTGACGATGATCGACCTCAGTCCGGTCAATTTGCATCCGTTCGCGCAGAAGGGATTCGATACGTTTTCCGGCGACGCCCGCGAACCCGGGGTGCTGCAGCAGATCAACGTCCGGGAATGCGGGCTGGCAGTGGTTTGTGTCCCGAAAGACGAGGTGGCACTGGAGATCGTCCGTGCGTTGCGGCAGGCGAATCCCACATTGACGATCGTGGTTCGCTGCCGATTCCAACTGACGGCGCCGCGGCTATTGCGGGCCGGCGCAAGGGCCGTGGTCAGCGAAGAAGAGGAATCCGTGGGGCCGTTGATGCGCCATTGCGAAAAGTGGCTGAGCGGTGACTCAGCGACGGCGACCTAGCGGCGGCGACCCGGAGCACTTTCAATCCGGGCCAATTCCGCGCCGTCCAGCCACACCAAATGGCAAACGTTGCAGCTGTCGATGACGACGGCCCCCGGACCGTAATACGGGTGAACCTCCATCGGCGACTGGCAGGCGGGGCAGGGGCGATGCTGTTGCAGTTCTTCTGGGTCGATCGGTCGCGGCACGATATCCGCCGCGGCGTATTCCGCCCGCAAAAACGCCACCAGCTGGGCCAGAGCATCCCGCTGCATCAGCGTACCGCGGCATTGCGGGCAAGCCACCACTTTGATTCCTGCGATGGCGCCGAAGGCCATTTCTCCGCAGCCCAAAGGACAGGGCACGGACGCAGGGCGATCCTCCAAATGCACGTCGGACGGTCGCGTGATCGATTCCATAGGGCACGGTCGGTTGACGGGTTGTTGAATCTTCCAGACAAGCTTGGCATTTTGTAGGAGTCTGGCAGAGCGTCCCCGGGCTGGCGGGAACGATTTTGGTTGCTACGGCGCATTCCACCGGCGGAATATCCGGCAGAATTGCTCCTTCCCATTCGCCCGCGGTGGGCTAATCTAATGGAGGCGGCCGCCCTGGAATGAAGGCTGCCGCCCTGGAATTGTCGGCGAATTTAGAGCCTATCCCCATACCGTCGCCCCCGCCGCGGGGGAGAGGGCAGGGTGAGGGGGTCGGCAAGTTTTGGGATAGGTTCTTATCGCGAGGTTGTGAAGAGCATGCAGCGGAACGATTGGCGAGACTTTGTGTTCGTGTTCGGCGTCCTTGTGGGAGTGGGCCTGGCCAGCGGGACCGCGGGATGGGCGCAATCGGTTGGGGACCGAGTCCTGGTGACCCAGAACTTTGAAACGAAAATCCGCAATGAGAAGGTGGACCAGGTCTACCTGGGGCAGATCGGGACGATGGCTGCGGTACAAGACAAGTGGTGCTCGTTGGAAGGGGTGCGCGGTTGGGTGCCGCTGCAGTATGTCATGAGTCTGGAGAGCGGGCTCAAGTTTTACACGCAGCGTTTGGCGGCCCGGCCGCAGGACACGGAGGCGCTCACGACGCGGGGGTTGATCTTGTTCGAACTAGGCCGGCTGGACGATGCGTTTCGCGATTTTAACTCGGCCCTCAAGGTCAACGACAAGATGTACGTACCCTGGAACAACCGGGGGATGGTGTGCATGGCGCAGGGGAAGTGGAATGACGCGCTGCGGGATGTGGATTATGCGATCAAGCTCAACCCGAAATACGCGGATGCCTATGCGAACCGGGGCTTGATCTATGCGAACTTGGGCCGCTTTCCGGAGGCAGTCGCCGACTTGCAACAAGCGGTCGCGTTGGAGCCGACCAAGCCATTGCACCACGCCCGTTTGGGAAGCGTACTATTTGAACAAGGGGATGGGACCGCGGCGAAAGCCGCCTTTGAGGCGGCGGCCAAGTTGAACCCACGGATCTCCGAGATTTACGTGGGGCTGGGGAACATCCAACTGAGCCAAGGGGAGCATGAGCTGGCCCTCAAGAACGCCGAACGGGCGATCGAATTGGACGCGCGGAATGCCAAGGCTTGGAACCTGGCGGGCTGGTTGAAATTCCAATTGGGGGACAGCCCCGGGGCGATCCGCTGTTACAACAAGGCGGTGAATTTGGAGCCAACGCTGGGTATCGCCTACAGCAATCGAGGGGTGGCGTTGGTCGAGCAGGGTCGTTTGGACGAGGCGATCAAGGACTACGATCGGGCCTTGAAACACGATCCGAAGGCCGCGCTGACCTATAGCAATCGCGGCACAGCTTGGATGGACCGCGGTGATTTTACCAAGGCCCGGGCCAGCTTTGAGACGAGCTTGGAATTGGCTCCGGAATTGCCGGAGGCCCTCAACGTCTACGCCTGGTTCCTGGCGACTTGTCCGGACGAGTCCTTTCGGGACGGTGCTCGCGCGGTGCAACTGGCCGAACGAGCTGTGGCCGGATCGCAACGGCAGAATTGGTATCATCTCGATACGTTGGCGGCGGCCAAGGCCGCCGTCGGCGAGTTCGACGCCGCGATCCAGGACCAGACGTCGGCGCTCGAGAAATGTCCGCCGCGCCGGAAGGAGGCTTGCCAAGAGCGATTAGAACTTTATCGCAACGGTCAGCCGGTTCGCGGCGCGGGCGGGAAGTCCGCGGGGGGCTAACGGGCTGTTGAATATTTGGCCGCCTGGCGCCCGCCTGCCGTTTTGCAAAGGGATTGCAGCCGATGAAAGATAGCAAACTGCGTATTGAGCACCCAGACGGGGCGAAGCGCCGCGTTCTGTTCGGGCGGGCGTTCTGGTGCGCCGGCCTGCTATTCGTGCTGATGGGAGCCCTTCGTCGGCCTAAAACGGCCCATGAATTGGCCGATGGAGAGCTGGAGCGGTGGTGCGAAGTCGTCGTCCGCGACGAGCTCATTCAGCTACGGTATTCGATTGGATACAACACACAGACGGAAGCGACGGTCACCCAGGTGTTGGGGATCGATTCGGGTTCGCCAGCCGAAGCAGGGCAGGGGGGGGGCGTTGCCGGGAAACCGATGGAATCTTCGGAGGGAGACCGCGATCGCGAAATCTGGAAGGAATCGTTGGGGCGTTACGTCACCCAACATGTCCAATTGGATGTCGGTGGAGCGGCCAGGACTCCGCTCCGTTGCGAGGTCATACCATCCGGTCGGCATCCGATGTGTTGGTTTGTGGCCTTGGAATTCGAGGCGCCGCGAGAATTATCGAGTTTTCAATTGACCGTCGTCGATTCGGCATTTCGCTCATTCCCCGGGCCGGCGCGTCAAGCCATTCGATCAAAATCCCGGTGGGAGTTGAGCGAATCGAACGCAGCGCCCTTGCTGGTGCGGGCGAAAGCGGAGGTTTGGTCCGCGGAGTCCGAATCGTCGCCGTCGTTGCGACCCGGGGCGCGAATCGAGGCGGAGCTGGTCGATGTGGAACGGTGAACCGGCGCAACCGCTATAAGCGGACCGGCCGTCGAAAGACGGAGCGACCGCCTTTTGACAAGCAGGGAAAATAAACTAGTTTTGCCGTGCCACGTAGTACGCTCCAAATATTACGTTTTTCCACGGCGAACCATGGTCCCCACTTCCACCGCCACCTCGTCTGAGTCGATCGATGCGCTGCTCGATCGAATTCGCAAAATCACGCACGAAAGCGAGCCGCCTCCGGTCGAGGAGGAATCGAACGCTCCCCCTCCCGGGGAGTTTTTGCCTTTCGCTCCGAAGTCGTTGCAGCTGGCCGGCTTGACCGAGACCGTGGTCGAAGAGCTGATCTGCAAGTTTCTGTTGGCCGCAGGTGAGGCAACCGGGCGCGAAATCGCCGATCAAGTCAAACTGCCGTTCATCCAAGTGGATGAAGTGCTGGCCCGCCTCAAAAAAGAACAGATCCTGTCGTACATCGGCCAGGCGGCGATGAACGACTATGTCTGTAAGTTGAGCGAAATGGGGCGAGAACGCGCCTTGCGGTTCAACCGCGTTTCGACGTACTACGGGGCGGCCCCGGTTCAACTGCGGGACTACATCGCGTCGGTCAAATCCCAATCGCTGGAGGGGCAAAACCCCGGCGAAGCACAACTTCGCAAAGCCTTCTCCGATTTGCTGATCAGCGAGAAGATGTTGCTGCGACTTGGGCCCGCGATCAACTCCGGAAAAGGGATGTTCCTCTTCGGCTACCCCGGAAACGGAAAAACGAGCATTGCCGAGCGAGTGACTACCGCGTTTGGCAAACACATTTGGATTCCGCGGGCCCTGTACGTCGAGGGGGATATCATTCGGCTCTTCGATCCGATGGTCCACGTCGAGGCGCCGGTCGAACGCAGCAAGGGAATCATCGCCAACCGAGACGTCGATGAGCGGTGGGTGCGAATCGAACGCCCCACGATTATCTCCGGCGGCGAGTTGACTCTGGACCATTTGGAAATCAACTTCAACCCGGTCACCGGGATCAGCGAAGCGCCGCTGCAGCTCAAGAGCAATTGCGGGACGCTGGTGATCGACGACTTCGGCCGCCAGCGAATTAGCGTCAGCGAGCTGCTGAACCGCTGGATCGTCCCGCTGGAAAAGCGCCACGATTACTTGCGAACCAGCGGCGGGAAGAAAATCCAAGTCCCCTTCGACCAATTGGTGATCTTTTCGACGAACTTGGAGCCGCGCGATTTGGTCGATGATGCGTTCCTTCGCCGAATTCCCTATAAAATCGAGGTCCCCAATCCGAGCCGGGAGGAATTCGTCCAATTGTTCGAAATCATGGCCCACCGCATGGGACTCGAGTTCCGGCCGGCGCTCACCGATTACCTGATCGAAAAGCATTATTTGCCGGTCTCCCGACCGTTCCGCAACTGCCATCCGCGCGATCTGCTGCTGCAAATCAAGAATTATTGCAAGTACAAAAACATCCCAGCGGAAATCACCCCCAGCGGGCTCGATTTTGCCTGCGACAATTACTTCTCTATCGTCTGACGTCGCACGACTCGCCGAGTCGTGCCCCATCCGACTTCCGACGCCCGGCCGGCAATCGTAGGCCCGGCCGGGTATCGCATCTCTCGCTGGACATTGCCCGCGCCCTATTCGATGCGGTACGATACCGAAGACAGGGGCTCGGGGCGCCCGCTCGAGGCCGAAGCGGTGGTGCCCAAGCCGCGGGGCGAAGTCCCCCCTTCACGGACATGCCTTCGAGTAAAAGGACCCAATCCCGGTCGAAACGAGAGACGGGCGCGCCATGCAGCAGCAGATGGTTCGATTCGGAAGCTTGGGCTGGATCGGTTTGTTCCAGTCCGCGTTGAATCACCGTTTTCCGGTGCGGGCTCGAGTCGTCTGTCAAAGCGCTCGCGGCTTGGAAATAGGCGAAGTCTTGAGCGACGAACCCTATCCGTCCGCGCAAACCGTGGCGGGGACCATTCTGCGAACGCTCAGCGATGCGGACGAGTTGCTGTGGCATCGTTTGGAGCGGCATCGCGATCGGGCCTTGCGGAGCTGCGACACGAAGCTGCGCGAACAGGGTGTCGCGGCGACTTTGTTGGACGCCGAATTGACGTTCGACGGCCAGCATCTCTATTTCTATTTTTTAGGAGAAGTCCCCTCCGAGCTGGAACCGCTGCTGGCCGAGCTCTCCGAGCTGTACCAGGCGAAGATCCACTACCGACGATTTGTCGAGGCGATGGAAGTCGGCTGCGGTCCAGATTGCGGCACCGGCGTCGGTTGCAGCCAAGGAACTTGCGGGACGTGCCCGGCCAGCGGGGCGTGTGGATCGCGACGTCCAGCGGCGACCGCCCCCGATTCACCCGGGACTACTTGAGGTTGGGGGGAAGCACGATCCCGACCATCGTCCCTTCGGTGGTCAGAACTTCGTCGACGAACGCCTGAAAGCGGACTTTGATCAACATGGGACGGCTGCGTATCCGGTGTAGCATCACCACCAAATTCTTGCCAGGAAACGCCGGTCCGCGAAACTTGACCTCTTCCAGTGCGCCCAAGCCAATCAAATTGGAACTGAGTTCGCGATACTTGAGCGCGAAGTAGCTGCAGAGCTGAGCCGCAGATTCGACGACTAGGACCCCGGGCATGATCGTCAGTTCGGGAAAATGCCCCCGAGCCCAAAAGGCATCGTGCGGAATTCGAGCATAACCGACGCAGCGCCCCGAGATGTTGTCTTCGAACAGAATCCCGTCGAGCAGCGACATCTCGAAGCGATGCGGGTTCACCGCCTCAATATCCTCACGCGTCGCGACCGGGCGATTCAAGTCGAGTTCGTTGAAGGGAACAATCGGTTCTTTCGAAATCATTGGAATGCGCACTACCAATTGTAGTTCTAGAGCAGGGATTGGGATTGCGGATCGTAACCGACGCCCTGGCACAGCGTCGTGAGGGCTTCCAATGTCAGGAGCAGTCCCCCCGGATCGAACAACTCGTCATCCTCGCCGCCATTGTGCAATTTCTCAAAATGGAAGACGTCCAGACGAGCGTCAAAATCGCGGATTTTACGCAGGTTGTCCAGATCGCCTTCCCGGACCGTGATCGAACGAAATTCGTTGCGAATCTCCTTGACCTGGCTAGTGACGTCTTCCCCCTCGACGTACGCGATATCGATCGCCGAGGCGTCGCTGGGCGCAAAGAGCGTGATCGACTCGAGAAATCCGTTGATGTACCGCGATTCCCCGGCGTTGAACCGCGGCCCCAATTGCGCAAGCAGTTGGAGCACCTGGTCCTCGGTGGGCCGATGGGTCTGCGGAAACAACACGAAGTAAGTATCGCGGTATTGGTACCGGGGATCGCCGAACAGTGACACGCGCTCACCTCCCTTGCTGACTGCAGTCCAACCCCAGTCCGTGCGGCTGTCTGCGGACGACGTACCGCCTCCGAGGGGGTCGAACAGGCTGATTCTAGCGACCGCCGCTGCGGTTGGATACCGCCCCTGAATGGGGCGCCCGCCCGTCTCCAATTGACCTCAGGGCTCAGATCCGGTTTGATATGGATTGGTCAACGATCGGAAGTTATGGAGTTTATGCAGTGACGATTTTGCGAACCGGCGCCAGCCGGCAGTATTCCGTGAACTGGGCGAAGGCGTTTGGAGAGAAAAAAGGAAAAGGAATTGCGGCGGCGGGAAAAAAAGCGGCGCCCAAGAAACGAGCCTCGCGCGGCAAACACGCCAAGAAATAAAATCGTCGCGCGCGATCGCGGGCCCGATGCTACGGGCATGCCGTTCGCCAACTGCGGCCCCCTCTCCGCCCGCATCCAGGCGTGCGACTCTCCCCCGAAGACGGGGGAGAGTGAAGAAAATTGGGAATTCCTCGCATTCGAAAACTAAACGACCTTCGCCGCGGGGAGAGGAGCGCCGCCGTGGCGAGAGGAGCACCGCCGCGAGCCGCGGCCGCATCTTGCTGGGCT
>JBGSLW010000378.1:0-25378 GCA_041740495.1 Pirellulaceae bacterium | reverse complement strand
GGCCTGCCAGGCGCCGCGCCGTTGGCGTTGGTCGGCAAAGGGGTCACCTTCGATTCGGGTGGGCTCTCCCTGAAGCCCAGCGAATCCATGGCGGACATGAAAGTCGATATGGCGGGCAGCGCCGCGGTGATCGGGGCGATGCAGGCCATCGCGGCGCTAAGAATTCCGCTGAACGTCGTGGGATTGATCGGCTGCGTTGAGAATTTGATCAACGGCAGAGCCTACAAGCTGGGCGATGTGATCACGGCTCGCAGCGGCAAGACAATCGAAATTCTCAATACCGACGCCGAGGGACGTGTCGTCCTGGCCGATGTGCTGAACGTGGCGCTCGGGCTGAATTGCCAGGCGATCGTCGATCTCGCCACGCTGACAGGCGCCTGCGTGGTGGCCTTGGGAACTCGCGTCGCTGGGGCGATGACCAACCACCAGTCCTGGTGCGACCAGGTGATCTCAACCGCCAGGTATGTCGGCGACGACGTCTGGCAATTGCCGATGTACACAGATTACGACGAGTTGATCAAAAGTCCGGTGGCGGATATCAAGAACATCGGCGAAGGGCGGTGGGGGGGCGCGATTACCGGCGCCAAGTTCTTGGAGCAATTCGTAGGAAACATCCCTTGGGTGCACCTGGATATCGCCGGACCCTCCTCACTGGACAAGCCGCTTCCTTGGGCGGATGGCGGCGCGAGCGGTTGCTTCGTCAACACGCTCGTGGAACTGGCCCAGCGCTTGGCGGGCCGCGGCGCCGCGGCTTGGCTCGATTTGCCGACCTGATTCCGCCCCGGATTCGTCGCTCGCTTGGCCTGCGAATCGGTCTGCTTCCAGCGTTCGAGAGGAAGTTTGTCTGATGTCTCTCTTCGGCCCCCATCGGTCGAGTGAGACGGCCTTCATCGGCAGAAATCCAGCCGAATTCGCAGGGAAAAGCAGTCAGGCGGCGAACACTGCGATCACGAAAAAAATTCTTCCAACCATGTCCGGTTCGGCTCGCATTGTTCGTTATGGTAGTGCAAGTCTGAAATCCGAGTGGATTTTGGCGAAATTTGGTCTCACAGGAATAGCATCATGATCAAGTACCTTTTTGTATATCGAAACCCGCAAGACGATGCCCAACCGTCCGCCGAAGAGATTCAGGCAGCACTGGAACATTGGGGCCAGTGGATCGGCAAGTACTCAGCGTCGGGGAATATTGTGGATGGCGGAGACGGCCTGAAGGCGTCGGGGCGGGTGATTCGTCACGGCGGTCTGATCTCCGATGGACCGTTTGCGGAATCTAAGGAAGTTCTGGGGGGTTACTCGGTAATCGCCGCCCGCAATTACGAGGAAGCGCTGCAAATCGCACGCGAATGCCCTTGCCTGATGAGCGAAGGGAGCATCGAAATCCGCGAATTAGCTGGTTTCAACTAATCCGATGCACGGGGGCGTCCAGGATGTCGGGTCCGATACAGCTTGCTGAGCACTTTTTCCGACAGCAATCGGGCCAGCTGATTGCGACGCTCACGCGCCGTTTTGGAACGCACAACTTGGAGGTCGTCGAGGATGCCGTTCAGGTTGCGTTCATGCAGGCATTGCAATCGTGGGGGCGACGGGGACAGCCGGTCGATCCGGAGGGCTGGCTGTTCCGTGTCGCTTGCAACGCGACGTTGGATAGTCTGCGGCGGCGCCAGCGATGGCAAACAAAAATTGGTCCAGCATTGCAAGAGTTGCAAATGGACGAATCCGCTCCTGGCGGAGGATTGCGAGCCGATTTTCCATGTGAATCGGAAATTGACGACGATCGTTTGCAGCTCCTCTGTTTGTGCTGCCATCCGCAGCTGAGCGTCGAATCCCAGGTCGCCTTTGCACTGCGTATGACCTGCGGGTTCAGCACCGTGGAGATTGCCAAAGCTCTCCTGAGTGAGACGGAGACGATGCAGCGTCGCCTGACCCGCGCCAAAGAAACGCTGCGCAATGCGGTCGACCCGCTTTCGCGGCAGGATTTCATTTCCGGGCAATTGCCGTCGGTATTGCGCGTCGTGTATTTGATTTTCAACGAGGGGTATAACTCTTGTGATGCCGACCAGTCGATTCGTGAAGATTTGTGCGAAGAAGCGTTGAGATTGGGCGGACTGATTGCGCGGCATTCGGCGGGCGATACTCCGCCGACGCGCGCCTTGATGGCATTGATGGTGTTTCAATCGGCTCGATTTGCCGCCCGCCTCCAGTCGCCGAACGAACCGGTGCTGCTGCCGAAACAAGATCGTTCGCGGTGGGATCGTGCGTTGATCGGGGAGGGGGTTCGCTGGCTCCGTTCCGCGGCCGAGGGGGACGAATTGAGCCCCTACCACTTGGAGGCCGCAATCGCAGCCGAACATTGTCTAGCCCCTCGGTTCGAGGAGACACCCTGGCTGCGGATTGTGGAGCGGTATGACTTGTTGATGCAAATCCAGCCCACACCCATTCATCAGCTCAATCGGGCTATTGCGCTCGCCTATGCACATGGTCCGCAGGCGGGGCTCAAGTCGCTCCTGGACATCAACTGGGACGATGTCCCTCGCAATTATTTTTTGTTCGATGCGGCGTTAGGTGAACTGCACCGTCAAGTTGGCCAATTCGAACTGGCTCAACATCACCTGCGCCGCGCTTTGAGCTTGAACCCACCCCGGGCCGAACGGCAATGGTTGCACTCCCGGCTGGCCGCCGCCAAAAACGGATGCGCGGAGCCACCCGTTTGAGTTCGCCCTTCCGTTGAGTCGATCCAGAGGAGGGCTGTTATTTCGTCTTCGTTGGACTAGACGTCCTGGGCCCAACTCAGTGGTCGACATCGCGGCTAAATCATCGCGGCTAATTCAACGACCCGTGGGGGTGGCATCGTCGTCTTGAGGGGGCCGGGGCCGGGGCCAAACATTGTCGTCCGGATTGCGGTCGGGAAATCGGCCTGCTGGATCGAGCTGGATCTTTTCGATCGGTCGCTCTCCGAAGTCAAAGGCGGCGGCGAAGCTGCGTTGGCCGTCGAACCAGACGTCGACGGGCCACGTCAGGCGGGCGGCGCCATCCTCCAGTATTTGGGCGTTTTCCACGGTTCGCGGGGCGGGGCCCTCCGCCGCGAACGTCACGTGGAGCACAATTGGCGAGGGCATTTCGCCGTCCTGGCGGACCGTAACGATCGTGGTCGTCCCCTGGCGCGCCACATTTTCGATCGAGCCATCAACCGAGTCCGTCGTCCACAACCAGTAATACCAGAACCAGCCTAAGTCGCGATCGAGCGAGCGGCTGACCGAGTGCGCAAAGTCCCACGGCGTGGGGTGTTTGAACTTCCACGCCTCGGCGTACTCGCGAATCGCGCGCTGCACTTCGTCATCTCCGACGATTCCGCCGAGCATCGAAAGCATCAGCGTCGCCTTCTGGTAGGTTTGGAAGGAGTACATCGAGCCGCTGTAATTCGCGGACCACATCATCGTCGGTTCATTGAGATTGCCGCTCATCCGCCCATAGCTTTGGCCGCGACCGTCAAAACTCGCAACTTGTCCCCGCGTATCCGCTGCGGACAGGGCGTTCATGTAGACGTTGATCCCTTCGTCCATCCAGCCAAAGTCGGTCTCGTTGGTTCCCAGAGTCATCGGCCACCATTGATGTCCAACCTCGTGATCGGCAGCTCCTTGTTTGGAGTTCACCACCATCGGGTATTCCATGCCGGCGCTCGGTCCATCCTGCATGGTGAGTTGCGGAAAGGGATAGGGCGTCCATAGTTGAGAATAGAATTCCAAGGCATGGCGGCTGATTGCGCCGGCGCGTTCAAAAAACTCAGCCCGTTCGGGGAGGTGCACCATGTGGATCGGAATCGGTCCTTTGCCCGGGATTGTCGCTCGGGTCGCTTTCCAAACGTAATTTTCAGCGGTCGCCCAGGCGAAATCGTTGACCATTTCGGCCGCAAAATGCCAGACCAGGCGGTCCCCGTCCGCCGTCGATTTGCCTGGCCCCACCTCATCGGCGCCGACGATCGTTAACTCCTCGTCGGACTCGAGCACTTTCGCCAACCGTTGACGAGCGGTTTCTGTGAGGACCTGTTCCGGGTTCTGCAGAGTCCCTGTACCTGTGACGATCCATCCGGCGGGCACGTCGATACGAACATCGAAACGGCCAAAGTTGTTGTAAAACTCCGATGGACCGAGATAGATGCTATCGTCCCAGCCGCTGAGGTCATCGAACTTGGCCAATCGCGGAAACCATTGAGTCGGTTGAAACAACGTCTCACCCCATCGCTGTGTCATTCGGTGCCCGCGGCCGTCGTCGCCGCCTGGCAATTGCGTGTGCCAATCGATCTCGAGTCGAGCGTCGGACTGCGCCGGGATCGGTTCGGCGAGGTCGATCGTCGCCACCGTCTGGTTCAGCCCGCGCACGCGATTCTCGCGCGGCGTGTTGCGTTCGCTTCGACCGCGAAATCGATTGGACGGTTCCTCTGCGGTTTGCAATGCCAATTGGACTCCGTTAACGGCGATCCGCGTCACGACCATCCCGGCGGTGATCTCGGCCGGAACGGAGGAAAGCCGCTGCGCATCGGCGCGAAAAATGTTGTGATCCAGCCGCAACACCAATTTGTCCAATGCGTGCGGGCTGTTGTTGTGAATGACGATCGATTCGCGACCAGTCAGCGTATGGCTCGCGGGATCCAACCGCACATCGATCGAAAAATCGGTCTGCAGCTGCCAATAATTGGGCCCCGGCTTGCCGCTGCGGTCGCGCGTCCCAGACTCGATCGCTTGCTTGATTCCAATCGGCAAGGGTATATCGCGACGAATCGCGCGCGTCGTGGATTCCGCTGGCGCATCGGCTCCGGCGCCCGCCTGAGGAGGGGCTGCCACAATCCGCGATGGCACACCCCCGAACGTCAACACAATGGCCAACAAGACCGCCTTCGAGCCAATTGAGATCCGAATGACCATAGAGAATGTCTCCGTTTCGATTGCGTGCGGACGCACTTGGGATACCGACGA
This sequence comes from Pirellulaceae bacterium, assembly GCA_041740495.1. GTDB lineage: Bacteria > Planctomycetota > Planctomycetia > Pirellulales > Pirellulaceae > JANMEB01. The sequence continues at coordinate 20,408 of JBGSLW010000378.1, read as the reverse complement.
ACGATTCCACCAAGTCGACGGTTTGGTTCGGTCCCAGCCGTGAAATAGTATATCGCAACCGAAAAGCGGAAGATCCCATGGACCCCACGAAGCGGGGATTACCCATGAACGAAGCCTGAATCCGTGCAGGCGCCGACATTCCAGATTTTGGCCGCGGGGCGGCGGACGGCGTGTCTCGATATCCGTCGATCTGCCGTCTATTTTTCGTCCGGTCGGACGGTTGCTCGGACCTTAAAGTCCAGGTATATCATGTTAAAAGTGGCTCACGTTTGTTGAGGTCTGAGGTGACAAACATGAACTCGAATTTCAACTCAAGTCGTCCCATGGCAAGCCGGCGAACCGATTGGCGTCGTGTGTGCGTCATCGTGGGTGCATGGTCGTTAGCGATCGGTTGCAGTTCTCGAGATGCCGGAAACGAACCTGAGAATAAGGCGGATGCGGCGGAAGCTACTGACCTGCAACCTGCACCGAAAACAGAGGATCCACCCAACGTTGCGGCGCCGGCGCCTTTGACGTCGGGTCGGCAGTCGGCGAGCAGCGCCGGTCGCGGGCAACCAGACGGCGTCGACGCTTCTACTGTCGAGCCTGCACCTATGGATATCGCCGATCCGGACGCGGCTGATTCGGATGACGCCGTCGGCCAAGCGATGCCCGCCGAACGACAAAAATCAGATTCGGTCGAGTCGGAACGACGCGAGGTGGCCAAGGCGTTGCCTGCCGCCGCGACGCGCGAGGACTTGGTGCAGGCATTGGACCTGGTGGCGACGGAAAAGCTGGCCGGCGCGGAGGTCACCGACGCCAACCACCACCGTTTGCGGTACTCCGCGCGCGGGACGGTCGACGAAGCCTATGCCTTGCATCGTAAGGCCTTTGAGGCGAACGGATGGACGCTGGAACCGTCCGTTTTTCAATCCGACGATGCGACGTACAAGTCATTGCCGATGGTCAAGAACGGATACTACGTCGATGCCACTTTTCAGCAAGGGAACGCCGCGACCGGGGAAGACACGGTGTACGTAACAATCGAAAATCGCGGCAACATCGATCCGCGTGATCTGCCTCGGCCCCCGAAATTCAAATACCCGGGAGGCGATCGTTCCGCGGAGTCCTACGTCGCGTTGATGGAATTGGACGAGTTCAGTCGCTTCGCCCTAGAAACTATGACCAACGCCGGTTGGGTGCACGCCGAGGGACTGGAATTCACGCAAGGCGCGTTGTCGCTGAGATTTCAGGCCACCGAACTCGGCACCGGAGAATTATCCATCAGCATCACCGTCACCGCCGACGGAGACTGAGTTCGCATCGAAAGCAGGGGAACCAGTCGATGGATGCCGACAACGAACAACGAACGCGGCCGATTTGGCTTTGGATGTTGCCGTTGTCGTTCGCCGCGGCCACACTGTTGGCTATCGCATTCGCTTCCGATGCAAGCTGGTTTGGAACGTTAGGACGCACTGTTTTCCCGGTGCTGTTCGTGTACGCGATCCGATTCGTGGGCGTACAACAATTGCGCGACCCGGTTTCCGCCGCTTTGGCTTTCTATACGATTATCGGTACCGCGGCGTTCGTATTGACCATCGATCCGCGCGTAGAGTGGAGTGACAAGTTTGCCGGTTGGTTGGGCGTACTCGTCGTGCAATTCGGCGTGCCAGCGATTTCATTTGCAGTTTTTGAGCTCGCCAGTCGCTTACTCGGCATGAGCCTCAGCGCGAGCTTGTGGGTCACACTTGGGGAAATTCTGTTTGTGTACCCTGCATGGCTGATCTGCTGCGGCATCATCGGAATGGCGTTGGGGATCTTCGCACCGCTTTAGTAGGGCTGAACGCAATGATACGGTGTCAGGAATGATTGGCACCGCCGCGTTGGCGTGAAGGCGCAGATTGACCGTGGGCAGGGGCGAGGAGTCTTGTGAACTCTGCCACAGCAAAGGTGATCTTTTGGTTACTAGCCTGCCTTGGTATTGAAACGAAGCCCTCCTTGGTTCACTCGCCCATGAAAAGCCAAGGAGGGTTTTTCACGATCCCGCATGCAACGTCACGTTTGCAACCGCTCTCCGAACGAGATACTACTCGAACTCTCGGGGAACCTCGGGTTCCTAGGACACGTGGATCAATCGACGAAGCTGACAGATACACTAAACGCGTTTGAGTCGTTTAGAATTGTTGTTCGAGACATGACGGATTTTTCGCGGGAACTGCAGGGGCTGACGCCCCCGGGCCTGGATGAGTCACCAATGCTGCAGCTGTACCGTCGGCATCTTTTGGCAAGACCGCCAAGTGCGTAATTCAACCCACTGTTCCAAATGAAACTGACCAATTCCATCAATCGCTGGATTGCAGGTAAACTGCGCGCTCTCGAAATGATCGGAGTGTTGATGCGCATTTTTAGCTTTTCCCTCGTCAGTTGGCTTGGGCCGGCGAGTCCTTTCATGTTTGTCTGGGTGGTCAACACGATAGATGCCGTAATCTTGTCCTGGTGCGCCGTGATCAAAAAGGATCCGGCCTACACGCTGCTGAACGTGTTTTGGGTAGGTGTGGGCATCGTTGGAATCCTCCGGTCTGGGGGGGGCCTGCACGGCTGAACTCCCGCCGAGCTATCTAAGCTCGTGTCGAAGTTCTATTGCGAGGCGCGGCATGCCTTCGGGTATTCGAAGCGAATCCGTTGAGCCGCCACCCGACGATTTCAAGAAAAAATGCCCGAAATGCCAGCGTCGCAACGACAACTAATTTCCCGCCGGATGTCTTGATTTCTTGGCCACCCAATTTTCGTTCGGTTTGTTGGCGCTGATTGCGATCCCTTGCTCGATTTTCGAGGTGAACAAGTCCTCAAGCCAATGCAAGAACGGGCAAGCCAAAATACGACTCGAAAAGCGAAACCGAAAATCCGGTCAGACTCGGTGACCGGATCGAACTAAGCAGTCGCTGTCCCGTGTTTTGTTTTCGGCAAGCGTTCAAGCCTCGCCTTACGCGTAGCCGCCGATTGAAACGTGGAAAGACAACCACGATCGAAGTGCTGGTCAATTCCGCGAGACAGTGAAATTGTTGTTGAAAACGTGCAATAAGAACCCAAGCACCTCTTGTCCATGTACACTGATTGGCACACGTCGTTCGACGAACACTCTGGAGAACGGGAAAGGAAAAATGAGCCGTAGCAACGACCACGATGAACGTATCGCAAAAATGACTTTTGCGTCGGTGTATCCCCATTATGTGGCCAAGGTCGAAAAGAAGGGGCGCACCCAGGAAGAATTGCATCAAGTCATCCGTTGGCTGACAGGGTTCAACGAAAAAGCCCTGCAGAAGCAGATCAAAGACAAAGTCACTTTCGAACAGTTTTTCCAGAATGCCAAGTTGAACCCCAACGCAAGTTTGATCACTGGGGTGATCTGCGGCTATCGGATTGAGGAAATCGAGAATCCGTTGACGCGGAAGGCTCGTTACCTGGACAAACTGGTCGACGAGTTGGCGAATGGACGGAAGATGGAGAAGATCTTGCGGAGCCCGTAGGCTGGTCGTGATACTCCTCGGGGATGAACCCCGAGGCATCTGGGGTGGGATGGCGCTTGGCTTTAGCTTGGTCGTGATACTCCTCGGGGATGAACCCCGAGGCATCTGGGGTGGGGCGACTCCGTCGGTTAGGCCAGCAACCGATTCGGATCGGGGTTGGGGAGCAGGTAGTCGTCCAGGAATTGGCTGAGGGGTGTGGCATCGAGCTGATGGGGGTCGGAGAACGCCGCCACGATTTGTCGAGCCTGTTCGCCGCTAAAACGGGTCAGGACATTTTCAGCGAACTTGGCGCGGAGCAGCCCAATCCCTTCCTCTCGCCGCCGCCGGTGCCCGACCGGATAATGGACCACGGCTTTCTTGGTCGACGATCCGTCGCGGAAGTGGACTTGGATGCTGTTCGGGATCGCGCGCTTTTCTGGATCGTAGTAGTCGTCGGTGAATGACTCGTTTTCACGCACGACCATTTTCGCTCGCAGTGCATCGATCCGCGGATCGGCGGCGATGTGGTCTTCGTAGTGGTCGGCGGTGAGTTGTCCGAAGATCAAGCCGATGGCCGCCATGTATTGCAGGCAGTGGTCGCGGTCGGCCGGATTCTTGAGTTCTCCCTTTTTGTCGATGATTCGCACGCCCGGTTCCTGCGTCTCCATTTCGACTCGATCGATTTCAGCCAACCGCGCGGCGACGTGCGGGTGGAGTTCAAACGCGGCTTCGACGGCGGTCTGCGCGTGAAACTCGGCAGGGTAGGAGATTTTGAACAAGACGTTTTCCATCACGTAGCAGTCCAGGTTGCGGGCGAGGGTTACCGGCAGTCCGCGGAACAGGACGTCCTGGAAACCCCACGTCGGCGCGGTGAGCGCGGTCTGGTATCCCATTTCCCCGGTGAGCGCGATGAACGCCAATCGGACTGCCCGGCTGGTGGCATCTCCGGCGGCCCAACTTTTCCGCGAACCGGTATTGGGAGAATGACGGTATGTGCGGAGCGCGCCGCCGTCGATCCAGGCATGCGACAACGCGTTCTCCGTCTGCTGTTGGGTGCCTCCCAACATGGCGGTCGCGACCGCAGTACTGGCGACTCGGACAAGCAAGACATGATCGAGTCCGACGCGGTTGAACGAGTTCTCGAGTGCCAAGACCCCTTGGATTTCATGGGCCTTGATCATCCAGGTCAGCACGTCACGGACCGTGACCTTTTCGCCCTTGACTCGGTTTTGATAGTCCGCAACCGCCAGGATCGCTCCGAGGTTGTCCGAGGGATGTCCCCATTCGGCCGCCAACCACGTATCGTTGAAGTCGAGCCAGCGGACGATCGTGCCGATATCGAATGCGGCTTTGATAGGATCGAGTTCCAATGCGGTGCCGGGGACTCGGCTCCCCCCCGCCATCGCAGCGCCGGGAACCCAGGGCCCGAGCATTTTTCGGCAGGCCGGGTAATTCAACGCCAGCAGGCCACAACCCAAGCTGTCCGCCAGGCACCAACGCGCTGTGTCGTAAGCCAAAGTGCTTTCGATCTGGTGGTAGTGCGTGTACGAGGCGATTTCAGAGATGATCGAGTCCATGCCGGTGGTCCTGGTGGCGCGTTTAAACGACTGAAAAAAATGCGATCGGCTCGGGGAAAAGAGTCTAACAATCCTCCATGCCTCGCGTGTACGAAAAACTAACACGCGCAGGGATTTCTGGCTATGGGAGGATTGGATGCCGGAGTGACGGTACACGTGACGCGATCCGCTGCGACTGACGGTTCAACACGGAGGTGGAAAACAAGACGTGGATACGAAGTCTTAGTCGCTCTGGGCACTCGATTCACAGCGTCGGAAGGCGGTGCGAAAAAAAGTTTGCCAAGGGATTTCGCGAAACCAGGCGGACTCGTCCTCCTGCTGGTCTTCACGTCCTGCAAGTCCACGCAACTGCAATTCTTCGCAACGGCAGTCCCCCTCATCCCCAGCCCTTCTCCCCCGCAAAGCCGGGGGAGAACGGAGCCAGAAAAGAGGCGCTTCTGCCGCGCAAAGCCGGGGGAGAAGGGAGCCGGAAAAGAGGCACTTCTGCCGCGCAATGGCGGGGGAGAAGGGAGCCGGATGAGAAGTGTGGAAACGGTCGTCTGACGCAGAAGAATAGGGGAAAGTGGTACCGTCCGAAACGCACTGCGCACAATGTGCCGAGAGCAGGCGCTGGGTACTGTGTATTGGGAACGGGCTGGAGATTGCCGCTGCGCGGGTTAACGCGGCCGGCCTACAAGGCCGGCCTACGGCCTACCGCCTACGGCCTACCGCCTACGGCCTCTGACTGGCGAGCGCGGTGTTTCGGATGCGGGAGCGTTCCAGGCGGTTGACCCAAGGCGCTGAGACTTGGACGGCGACCGACGTGGCGATAGCGAACACCGATGCGGCGACTTGCGGGAAGCCGATCGCTTCGGCGATGACCAGGGCGACGATCCAGCAAAAGCCGACGCGGATGATACTGAGCCGAGTCTTGCGGGCCGAGTCGGCTTGGCGCCACCAGCGGACGGCGGCGAAGAGGGGAGCGAACATCAAGAGGAAGCCGCCGAGCGTTGGATATCCTCGGGGGTCGATCAGGCGTTCCCGGATGTCCCACGGGGGCATCTCCAGGACCGGCTTAACGGTCAGGGCGGGGAAGTCGACTCGGAACGCCATCCCCAGAACGAACGCCAAGGCGCCGACGACCAGACCCAGGACCAGCATCCAGAATCGACGGGAGAGGTGATCCCCGGGGAGTAATTCCCAGAATTTGCTGACCACCAAGATCGACCAGGTCGCAATCGCGCTGGTGGTGGCGATCCACAGAGCCAGCCCCAGCACATTGCCGGGAGCACCTTGGGCGGGGACCATGGCGAACGCAGCCAAGCCGAACGCCGCGCAGGCGATGCCGGAGCTGACCAGCGATCCGATCAGCTCGAACCAGCGCTCGGATGCGGATTTGGTCTGGAGCGTTTGTCGCAGCAACAGGTCGAACTCACCGCGCGAGATTTTTCGAGTTCGCTGGACGGGGGTCTCGGCGGGTTGCACCCACGTCCGGATCAGCAGGTAAACCAGGTAGAAGAAGGCGAGCAGCACACCGACGGGGACCAACCAGGCGGCGTTGACGATCAGCAGAATCACACCGCCGACCAGCAGGACGGCCTTGAGGGGGGTGCCTAGTTGGGAGTTATTCCACCAGTTCACGACGCCACCCCAGCCGCTGCGGACCGCTTCGGCGATCGGTTCGGCAGGCTTTTGCGGGGCTGTCTGCTCCAGGAACATAAGTGGCGTGTGGTGGACGACGCGGACATCTTCCACGATCTCGGTGACCGGTCCGAAGACGATTTCGGAGTCGTTCAGCGGGAAGCTCGCGGGGGGTGCGACCGAATCGTGCAGGCGTTGGGCCGGATACGGCGCGGTGTGTTGGTGCCGAGTTGGGGTTGCCTTGGTCGCCGCGACTTGCGGTTGATATTGGTCCCATTTGGCTTGGGCGTCGGGTGGAAGCGGTGGGAAGTCGGCCATCAGCTGCTCCACGCTGCGATAGCGATCTTCGGGATCCTTGGCTAGAGACTTGACGATGACCGTGCGAAATTCGGCGGGGATTGGATCGAGATCGACGTCGGAGGTCAAGTGCTTCATGATGATCTCTTGAGCACTCTCGCCGTCGAAAGGGAGTCGGGCGGTCAGCATCTCGTAGAGGATGACGCCCAACGCGTAGATATCGATCTCTTTGCCGTAGACCCCTTTGCCGATTTCGGGCGCCATGTAATGGAAGGTTCCGACGCTCTCCGTCTGTCCACTGCGGCGGCTGCACGAGAGATACTTCGACAGCCCGTAGTCGCCGATTTTGATGATCTGTTCGTCCGCGTCGTAAAAAATATTCCCTGGTTTCAGATCGCGATGAATGATCCCATTGTTGTGGAGGTACTGTACGCCGGCGGCAGTGCTTCGGAACCAGCGGTGGATCTCGGCCAATGGCATCCCCTGCGGATGGCGTTCGACGACGTCTCGCAAGCTCTCGCCGGGGACGAATTCCATCACGACCCAACTTTCGCCGCGGTCGTTGGCGCAGATGTCCCAGAGGCTGATCAAGTTGACGTGCTTCAAGTTGAGGCATTGCCGCACGCCGCGGAGTTCGATATCGAGGTTCCGTTGAATTCGCTTGAGTGCGACTTCCTTGCCGGCGTCGCTGATGGCGAAATAGACTTCGCCGAATCCCCCCACACCGATCCCCCGCTTGATCGTGTACCCCGGGAGGGGTTGCGCACCGCTACCGTAGGTGAACGCGACTTTTCGACCGCGAATCGTTTCCACGGAATGGCTCATAGACGGCACGCTCGTTAGCAAAGGATTCACGTTCAAGTTAGCCGGACTCGGGCGCTATTGTCTAGTTGCCTAAGCATACGACTTTTCCTTTCCAATAGTTTCCAGCGACATCGACAATCCCTCCACGATAACCACGGAATCGGTGGGGAGGGGGTGTCCGGCGGGCCAGGCTTGCCCCGCGACCAACGCGGAGCCACCTTGTCGGCAGCGCCAACCGATCGAGTCAAACGTCATGACCAAGGGCTGATCCAAGCTGGGCGAAACGATGTGCGAATTGGCTCGGGCGCCAATCAAGACCGTGTCGGCAACCAGCAGGATTGCATCCGCCCAAGGGAGGGTTCGGTGGCGGCTGAGGACCTCTAACTTGGCGGACGCACTGTAGGGGTGTGGCAGCAAAAAACAAATGCGAACGTGGTCTCCCAGCTGGATGACCTGGCCATGCCGCAACAGGGTTGGTCGGTCGATGATCCGTCCGTCCAGCCGGGTCACGGCAAATGGAGTGAGCAGATAGTCGGATCCGGACCGTGTGATTTTGGCGTGGCGCCGGCTCAAATCTCCCTGGATGGGGATTTCGATCGCCGCATCGGGGACGGCTCGTCCCAGCAGCCATTCGCCGCCGGTGCAAGCCAGGTACCCGCCGACGCCGTCGACCCACCACAGGAAGCGGCGAGCCGCGACCGGCCCCGGAGGGGACTCGGCCCGGGAAGGGTTGCCGGGCCCGCGGTTTAAGGCCTCCGCGGCCACGGCGTTTTCCGGGACCGGGACAGCCGCGGCCTGACGGGATGGCTTCGCCGGCCGCGAATCGGCTTGTTGGCAGCGGCGGAGCGCATCTGCCGCTATCGGATAGTGGGGCGAAATCCCCAGTAACTCGCACGAAACTTGCCGCACGTCATTCCAGTGGGACCCGAGCAGCGCGTTCTGCAGACGATTCGCCAGGTCCGTCGCGCGCTGCATCTTGTCTTTGAGTCGCGTGGCCCGAGCCGACAACCAAGCCAGTTCGGGATGCCGGCTAACGGCTTCATCCAAAGCGATGACCGCTTGTTTCCATTGACCGGCGTCGGCCTTGGCTTCGCTCTCTCGGACTTTGGCGATTGTCCAATGGATTCGATCCGCGCGACAGTCCAAGATATGTTGGCGGCTGAGGTGCTCCAGGGCCGCCTGCGCCGCCGATAAATTCTCGTCCTGCAGCCAACACTCCGCGGCGTGGAGCGTCTCTTCCAGTAGCGACTGGCGAGCCTGCACGACGCGGCGAGCATCAAAATGATTTCCCAGACGGCTGGCAAGATTGAGCGATTGCCAGGCGCCGGAGAACTCGCGGACAGCAGCCTGTTGGCGGGCCTGCTGGAACAATACCTGGGTCAGGTCGGTGCAGAATACGCGGGCGAACGACTTCTCGGCCAAACGGTTTTGCAAAGCCAATGTGGCCGCCGCTTCCAACTCCCCTTGCGACAGGAGCTTCTCGGCTCGACGAAGCTGGGTTCGGCCAAAAAACATTTGCAAGCACCTAAGATTTAACCGTCAGCCGCAGGCGTCCGGGGCGGGAGGCGGGAGGCTGGAGGCTGGAGGCTGGAGGCTGACGAAAGGAGCTGGACCACGGAAATTCGATTCAATCCGGCCACTGATTCTGCGTACTTTTGCGGCCGATCGTTTAAATCAACCACGGACGGGGTACGCGTGACTCGCGCGAAAAAAAGGGTCCCGGCCGCCTAGACGGCTCGGGACCCGGACGGCATTGGATTGGTGAACGGAACTCTTCGTAGTGATGGAAGGTCGAGCATTCCCCACAGGCCAGCGCTCTCCCCCGCGGCGGGAGAGAGCGTCATGGAGCTGTACTTAGCGGGCGGCGACGGAAGCCGCTTTCTCGCCAAAGTAGGTTTCGATTTCCTGCACGATGTCGCCGTCATCCTCGTCCGAGACCGAATCTTCTTCGGTCGGGAGCGAGCCGACGTATTCCGGAACCAGTTGCAGCATCTGGGCTTCGACGTCGATCCGCGTTGCAATCTCTTGGATCATTTCGCGGGCCTCGGACAATTGGCTGTCATCCAAGCTCAGCTTGCTGGCGGTCTTGGCCACATCGACCATTTGCTTTCGGGCAATCAAGTTTTCGATTTCGACCGACAGCTCGTGCCGTTGGGCGATCGTTTCTTCCAATTGCTTCTTGGCAGCTTCCAGCCCTTGTTGGCGGATATTCAATGTTTGCTCCAAGTCCGATGCGGTTCGCTCGGTCGTCTTAAACACGCGGAATAGCGACTTGAGTTCGTCGCGGACGCGGCTGTTGGGATAGGCCCGACCCTTGGCGGTGTAGACTTCCTCGCCCGAATCCAAATGCCCCTTCAGCCGCATGATTTGGGCTTGTTGGCGGTCGAGTTTGGATTGAGTGTCTTCCAGACGCGAGCGGACGGTCCGCAGGCCGACCTCTTCCTTGGCCACGTTCATCATCATGTTCTTGACTTCGGTGTCAACGTTTTTCAGTTGCGACCGAGCCGTTTCGATCTGCGTGCTGATCGGAACGGCGTCTTGAGCCCGTTGGCGGATTTGATGGAGCGTCGTCTTGGCGTACGGCACCAGCCGGCTGCCGAAGATCAACGCCAGCACGAGGGCTCCCCCGGCGACGAACAATACAGTTTTCTTAATCATGCGAAGTCCTCCTGTCAGCGGATATGGTGCGCGAGCGGCTCGTTTTACGTAATTTGCCGAACCCGAGGAGTATTTCGCGAGGGCCTGTCAGGTATTGAGAAACTTTGTGGAAATTTCGGAAAAAACCAGAAAACCGAGGTGTTTGCCGGGCAAGCTAGTCGACGATTCCGTAGCGCCCGATGCAATAAAAGGCGTTGAACAAGTCCTTCATGCCGATTTTCTTTCCTTCGGCGTAGCTGCGGGCCTGGTAGCCGATCGGGACTTCGACGAAACGGTAGCCGCGCCGCGCGAGCTTCGCCGTGATCTCCGGTTCGATCCCGAAACGGTTCTGCACGATATCCACACAGCGGAGCACATCGCGTCGGAAGGCCTTGTAGCAAGTCTCCATGTCGGTCAAGCGGAGCCCGCTGAACAGATTGGAGGCCTCGGTCAATAACCGATTTCCCAGCCGGTGCACCAGCGATTTGTCCTGGTGCTCCTCGCCCAGAAACCGCGAGCCGTAAACGATATCGGCTTCGCCGCGAAGGATGGGCCCCAACAAGCCCGGGATGTCCCGCGGGTCGTACTCCAGGTCGGCGTCCTGCACGACGATCACGTCTCCGGAGGCGGCTTGGAACCCCGTGCGCAGCGCGGCGCCTTTTCCCTGGTTCACTTCATGCCGCAGGATCTTCACTCCGGGAGCGCTCTCCAAGTTGGAAAGGACCTCAAACGTCTTGTCGCGGCTGCAGTCATCCACCACCACGATTTCTTTGCTCAAGGGGAGTGCGGCCACCCGCGAAATCACGCGGGCAATCGTCTTCTCCTCGTTGTAGACCGGGATCACGATCGAGAGCACAAACCCAGGCGGAATCGAAAGGCCGGAAACCGGCGCAAAGAAATACTCCTCCAACTCGGCGTCGCAGATCTCTTGGACGTGGTGGAGCTGTTCCAGGATCCGCTGGGTCTGGGCCCTCCACGGCTCGGTCGGCCCTGTGGTCTCGCCTGGATTCAGCAAGTGCATTGGCGCCGCTGCCAACAAGGAGGTCATCGCAACGGTCGTGTCGTGTGCAGGCATACGGTCATTCCTCAATTGCTCGCCAAGGCCTGATTATGAAGCGGACCGACCACTTCCGGCAATGCGGGCCAGGCGTATTTGATAGTGTACAAATGTTCAGTTATTGGACGCCGGGAGGGGGGGAGATAGTCGGGGCTGGTCGGATCGTCGAACCGATCCGCAGCGCCCCAAATCTGCGCAACCCCGTCCTGGTACAGCAGCGTCCAGTCGGCGGCACGCTCCTGCATGTGCCGAGACGTTTGCTCCCCGTGCCGGGCGATCAACACCAAGTCGGGTTGCCCCAGCTCCAGAATCCAGCCCGGATCGATCTCATCCAGGCCGCCGAACCGATTGCGGGGTACCGCCGCATCGGGGCCATACGTGAAGTCAAAAAAACCGTCGATCAGGATTTGCGGGTAGCAAGTCCGCAGTCGACCATCCATGGCGACGCGGGTTCGCCGACCCGGTTCGATCCGAGGGTCCGTGCCTAGCGCCGCCAGCGCGTACTGCGCCCAATCGAACGACACCACCATCCGGCCGTGGATTTGGTTACGGTAGAGATAGTCGATGGCGGCGACCGGAAACTGATTGCCGTCGACCGGCAGTTGGGACAATCGCGGGGCGAGCAGCGTCGCCAGCAGTCCAATCGCCAGTACCGGCGCCAGGAGCCAACGCGGTGGGACTCGGACCGCAGTCCATTCACGGTGCCAACGATGCTGGAGCATCGCTTGCAATTGCGGTCCCAGCCAGAAGCCGAGGCAGATGGTGAAGAATTGTACATGGCGAAAATGGGAGAGTGCTTGCCACAACGCCAGCGCCAATATGATCAACTCCGTCAAATCCTGCGACTTGCGAGAATATCGATACGCGACGACCGAAACCCCCAGCAACAACCAGAACTTGGCGCCGACCAACGTCCAAAGCGGATCGCTGTTCCATTCAGAAATCTCGGGGCGAGGGTGACCGACGTCGTAGATCAACCAGGTGATGTATTCGACGCCATAAGGATTGAGCAGGCAGGCGAGGGCGGCGCCCAGCCCCATCAGGGCCATTCGCCGTACCAGTCCCCAACCGGCTCGACCGCGTTGACAGAGTGCCTCGACCGCGCGGAGCGCGAGGTAGGCCAGATAAATCAACAGTCCTGCCAGGAATCCGCCGTGGAAATTGGCCCACAGCGCAAAGAGCGGGACCGCCAGCCAAAGTGTGCGGAGGCGAAGGGACGAGTATTGCAACTGGCAATCGCCCGGTTGCCAGTCGCGGCGATTCCAATTTCGAGGGTGGGTCCACTGCCAGCGGCCGCGCCACCCCGTAAACGCGAACTGCAACAAAGCCAGCAAGAGCGCGAAGAAGACCATCGACGCCAGTTGGGGGCGAAAGCTCCAATGATAGCTAAGGTTGGCCGCAACCAACGCGATAACCAACGCCGCCGTCGGCCAGGTCACTCCGTCGCGGCGATTGAACCAATACAACAAGCCGATCACGGCCAGGCTCAAGGCGAATTTTCCCCATACCAGACCGAGCGACCCGAACTGCAGCACGGTGGCCGCGATCGCCAATTCGCTCAAGTTCTCATGATTGATCCAGGGGTGGCCGGCGGCCGTGTACGTGTAGGTCGCGGTCCGCGGCAATTCGCCGCTGGTCAACCAATCGACGCCGTATTGATAATGCCCCCATAAGTCCGCGTCGGCGAAGTTTGGGGACATCGAGTAAGCGCAGGCCAGAAATACCGCCAACAGGCAGAGTCGATCGAACCAGCGGGCGATCCCCGTCGGCGCAGTTTCGGACTGGATTGGGCTCATGTGGCAACTCCCCCGGCGACGAACGCGCAAGAAATACGTCAAGTTCGGGAGTTTGCCGGAAAAATCAGGGCTGGGAATCCAGGAAGGCTCGATAGATTGTGCCGCGCGTTCCACCTGTACCAATTACAGCGAACGCCGGGCGAGGCCGTCCTGGCAGTTTGGCGGAGGCGTTGGAACGACTAGAATGAGCTGGTTCATTCCGACACAGGGTATCGCGATGCATGCTCCCAGCCACAATCTGGTTCGACTCGACGGAGTCACTCTGCACTTGAGTCCCGCGCACGAGTCCGCGGGACGATGGATCGGGCAGCGCGAAATCCTGCAGCAGATCTTGGCGTGTTGGTTGGTCGTCGATCCTCGAGACTTGCCGCTGACGCCGCGGATCGTCGGGGCTCCTGGGATCGGCAAGACCGCCTTGGCGATGACGGCCGCCCAAACGCGGGAGCAGCCGCTGTACATCTACCAGTGCACCGCGGATACCCGTCCCGAGGATTTACTGGTCACGCCGGTTCTGTCGGAACAAGGGCGGATTGCCTACCATGCTTCGCCGCTGGTGTCCGCGATGATCCAAGGGGGCGTTTGCATCTTGGACGAAGGGAATCGGATGAACGAAAAGTCGTGGGCGTCGCTCGCCCCGCTGCTGGACCAACGACGGTATGTCGAGTCGATTGTGGCCGGGATCACCATCCACGCCGATCCCAACTTTCGCTGCGCCGTGACGATGAACCAGGATGAATCGACGTTCGAAATCCCGGACTACATTCTCAGCCGTCTGCAACCGACCTTGACTTTGGAGTTTCCGAACCGGGAAGACGAATTGGCAATACTGGAATACCATCTCCCGTTCGGTCGGGCGGAAATCCTGGCGCTGACCGTCGACTTTCTGCAGCAGTCGCACGAACTGCGACTCGATTTCGCGATTCGGGATGGAATCAACGTGTTGCGGTATGCGATGAAGCGACTGCGACAATCGCCGGACCACCCGCTCAGTTGCGACCAGGTTTGGGCCGAGGCGATCGAGAAGTGTCTAGGCTCCGATGCTTTGGACCTGCATCAGCTGGCGCAAACGCGGCAGCGGACTTTGGGTGGGGATGCCGTGCCGATGGGACTGGGCGATTTCTTTTTCGGATCGGAGAATCCGCTCCACCCCGACCGCGCCGGTGATGAGGAAGACGAGGACGACGACGCGGACGGTGATCTGGACGATTTGTGGGAGGATGTCGACGAAGATGACGCCCCTTTTTAAAAGGGTGCGGCTACGATCTCCCCAGGCGAGCCGCTACGATCTCCCCGCGCGAGCCGCTACGACCTCCCCGCGCGGGCCAATGCGGCGGCGGGACGCGACTTGGGGTGGGGGACCGCCGCGTCGGCGGTTTTGGCAAAGAGATGTTCCAGCCGATCGGCGCCCAGGAATTCGCGGAGCCGCGCGAGGAGTTCGTCGTCCAATGCAATTCGCTTTCCCGAGCGGACGCGCACTCGCGATCCGGAGTCCAATTCGATTTCCAGCTCCAGTTCTTTCGCGCCGGGGTAGCCGCGAATGATCTCGTAGAGCGACTGCAAGGTCGCCTCGTCGTGCCGAGGTTGCGTCAGCCGCAGACTCACCCCTTGCGACATGACCTGATCGCATTCGGCCAGTGGAATAATCCGTTTGACGATCAAATTGGGCTCGTCGCCGCCGCGGCGGTCGAGCGTCCCTTGAATCACCACGATCGACTCGGGCTGGATCAGATTCCCCAACCCGACGTACTCGGTGGGCCAGGCGATGCATCGGATCAGTCCGTCGGTGTCCTCCAGATCGAACATCGCGTAGCGGGTGGGCGCATTGGCTTCGCGCGGACGCGTGTTGGCCAACTTGATCGCGGTGATCATACCACCCAAAGTGACCGACTCCCGATCTTTGACCCCCTCCAGCCGGTGGCAGGCGTGGGTGACGTAGCGAGCCAGCGTGGCCTGATGCTCGGCGAGGGGGTGGCTGGAAAGGTAAAAGCCCAAGACTTCCCGTTCCATTGCCAGCAGCTGATGGGTCTCGAGGTGCGGTACGTCGGGTAGCGGCGTTGCCGCGGCCGCTGCCGATTCTTCCGGCTCCTCCCCGCCGAACAGCGACATTTGGCCGCGACGGCGGTCGGCTTGGGCGGCGGCTCCCCCTTGCAAGGCGCGGTCGAGCACCCCCAGCAACTGAGCGCGGTGCCCCCCCAAGCTGTCGCACGCGCCGGCTTTGATCAGCGATTCGATCGTCGAGCGACTGACGACCGTGCTGGGAAGCCGTTCGCAAAAGTCGAAGATCGAAGCGTACCGTCCCCGGTTCTCTCGTTCGGCGGCGATCGCCTCAGCCGCCGCCACCCCGCAACCTTTGATCGCCGAAAGCGCCAACAGAATCCTGTCGCCGTCGACGCGGAACTCCCCGTGCGATTGATTGACGTCGGGAGGTTGGATCGGGATGTTCATTCGCCGACAATCGTCGATGTGTTCCGCCAACGGGTCCTTCTTCGTGAAATTCCGACCATCCATGTCGCCGGTCAAGAGCGCCGCCATGAACTCGATCGGATAATGCGCCTTGAGGTAAGCGGTCTGGTACGCGATCAACGCGTAGGCGGTGGAATGACTTTTGTTGAACCCGTATCCGGCGAACTTGAGGATCATGTCCCACAAGTCCTGGGCGTCGGTGGGCTTGACCCCCAATTCCGTCGCGCCGCGGATGAACTGTTCGTGGTTGGCGGCGATGATTTTTTCGCGCTTCTTGCTGATTGCCTTGATGCAGGAATAGGCGGCGGCGAGTTCGATCTTTCCCAATCGGTTGAGGATCTGCATCACCTGTTCCTGGTAGACCATCACCCCGTGCGTCTCCTGGAGGATGTCCTGGAGCACGGGGTGCTTGTAGGTCGCAGGTTTTCGGCCGTTTTTGACCTGGACGTATTGGTCGACCATCCCACCTTCCAGCGGCCCGGGGCGGTAGAGCGCGTTGGTGGCGATGATGTCCTGGAAGCAGTCCGGTTTCATCTTCTGCAGCAGGTCGCGAATCCCGCCGCTTTCCAGTTGAAAGACCCCTTTGGTTTCGCCGCGCTGCAACAAGGCGAAGGTCTCCGCGTCGTCCAACGGGATGCGGTTGAGGTCGATCGTCACTCTGCGACTGGCCTGGATGATATCGACGGCCGCCTTGAGGACCGTCAAGTTGCGGAGGCCAAGGAAGTCCATCTTGAGCAACCCCGCCGCCTCGACGTCGCTCATCGACCATTGGGTGATCACGTCGTCGTTCCCGGTGACGCGGCAGAGCGGAACGTATTCGGTGAGCGGCCGATCGGCGATGACGACGGCGGCGGCGTGCGTCCCCACGCTGCGGGCGAGCCCTTCCAGTTTTTGTGCGAAATCGATCAGTTCGCGGATTTCGACGTCGTCGTTGTAGAGCTTGTTCAATTCTTCGGATTCTTGCAGGGCGTCCGCAACCGTGACGTTCAATCGCTGGGGAACCAGGTTGGAGACGTAGTTAACGCGAGCCAAAGGGATTCCCAAGGCGCGTCCCACATCCTTGATCGCCGCCCGCGCCTTCATCGTGCCAAACGTGCATATCTGGGCGACGTTTTCCTCGCCGTAGGTGTCTTTGACGTAACGGATCACTTCGCCGCGACGGTCTTTACAGAAGTCGATGTCGATATCGGGCGCCTCCAATCGGCTCTCATCCAAAAACCGTTCGAACAGCAACCCGTATTCGAGCGGGCAGACGTGGCTCAGATAGAGTGCATAGCAGACCAGTGCGCCGACGCCGCTTCCCCGGGCGGTCGCCGGAATCCCCTGACGCCGGGCGACAGCGACGAAATCCCAACAGATCAAGAAGTAGTTGGCGAACCCCAGTTTGCCGATCACCGTCAATTCGCGCTCCAGCCGCTCCAGGATCAGTGGGGCCAGCTGGCCGTTGACGCACTTTTCGGCATCGCCGGCGTACCGTTCGCGCAATCCTTCCATACACAATTCGCGCAGCCGCTCTTCCGCGGTCGTCTCCGCCGGCAGCTTGAACACCGGAAAATGCCGTTTGCCCAGCTCCAGTTGGATGTCGACCGAATCGGCGATCTCCTGGCTGCGGGCGACCGCGTCCTCCAGCCCGGGAAAGTGCGAGTACATCTCGTCGGCGCTGCGGAGATAGTACTGACGCCCGTCCATCCGCATCCGATTGGCGTCGGTGCGAAAGCGGCCTGTGTTGATGCAGAGCATCACATCCTGGGCATCCGCGTCGGCCGCATCGACGTAGTGGCAATCGCTCGTAGCGACCAGCGGAATTCCCAGGCGGTGGGCGATCTCGACGCTGCGTTCCAACGCCAAGGCTTGCAACTGGACCCCGTTGTTCATGATCTCGATGAAGTATCGATCGCCGAAAATCTGGTGGAACCCGCGGGCGATCTCCGTGGCTTCATGGAAATGCTCGTCGTCCGGACCATTCCCGCGCAGCAGGCATCGGTTGAACTCGCTGGAGATACAGCCGCTGAGGCAGATAATTCCTTCGGAATGCGCCGCCAGCAGCTCTTTGTCGATTCGGGGTTTGAAGTAGAACCCTTCCAGGGCGGCGACCGAGGCCATTCGCACCAGGTTGCGAAAACCGACGGCGTTCTGACAGAGCAAGGTGAGGTGGTAACTGTTGTCGCCGGTGCTGGTCCGATCCGCGCGGTGCCGCGGCGCCACGTAGGCCTCGTACCCGATAATTGGATTGAGGTGCTGGGCCTTGCACGCCTTATAGAATTCGATCGAGCCGTGCAAATTGCCGTGGTCGGTGATCGCCAGCGCGTTCATCCCATGTTCCACCGCCCGCTCGACCAGCCGAGGGATGGAGCTGGCGCCATCCAGCAAGCTGTAATGGCTGTGGCAATGCAAATGGGTGAAAGGGCGTGCGGGCATGCGACTCTCCTGTCCGGTGTCTCTCCTGTGCGGCTTCCAGTATATCGCTTGCGCCGCCGATTATGCCAGTTCTAACGGTCGCACCGCGCGCGAGACTTTTTGCCGCCCTTCCTCATGTTTTCATGGTCGGCAAATCGCCTTCCACCTGGAAAAAAAAGTATAGGTACTTTGCGCGATCGTCTCAGGCGGAACCGGCATCGCCGAACCGTCGGCGGTGGGAGAGGGATCATCGCCGTCGTCGTCGCCAGCTCAAGTCCACTGCCGTCTTGCGCTCCTTGTGCACGTTCTCTGTCCGCCCCGAGAGGTCCCATGAGTACCGTTGTCGACTCCACCCAATCGTCGGAGAAAATTGTCGAACTTCTGGAGGCCCTTCGCCGCGATCATGCGCGAGCGGAATCGAAGCGGCAAGCGAGCGAATGCGAACTTCGGAAAATGTTGGAAGTACTCCATTCCGAATTGGGACGCGTCGCAAATGGGTTGCTCAAGCATCCAGTCGGCCCGGCCGTGGGCGGCGTCAATGGTCACGCGGCAGGTCCGGCGAAACGTGCGGAACGATCCGGATCGCCCAGCTCCGCCCGCGAGAGCCATGCGGCCGGTCTGGAGGACTGGGAGCGGGAAAAAGAGCGTCTGCTACAGCAGTGGAGTCAGGGGGACGAAGCTCACGGCCTTCGGTTGCCCGATCCGAGAACGGTCGAGTGCTCCGAGATAGTTTGCGAAGACGTCTCGAACCCGACCGATGACGCACGTGGGATCGATTGGCTCAGCTATCTGGAGCACCTGGATCCGGACGACCCGGCGCTGCACGACGACGATGTCCGCCGCCAAGTCGTGGCTCGCCTGCGGCGACTGGAAGTGGAGCTTTCTCTGGAACGCGCCCAACTCGCCCGGATGCGAACCGAGTTGGAAGGGCGCGTGATCGAGTTCAACCACGATCAACGCATCCTGGAAACCAAACAGCAGGCGGCGAGTTCCCGCGATGGCCGCTGGCGGCTCCGCCACCTCTTCAGCGGCAAACAAGGTTAGCTCCCCTCCCCACCGGCCCTGTGCCCTTGGCTGGCTGGTCTGGCGACTAGCAACGCGGCCACGGACCACATCGATCCCCACGTCACCAACCCCCACCGGCCCTGTGCCGGTGGCTTGCCGGTCTGGTGACTACGTGACCGCACCCCGATCGTATTCGCCAAACGTGCCGACGTAGTATCCGTATTGAAACGCCGGCTTCATCGCGAGAGCGTATGCGCAGTTGTTCAAGTAGCTTAGCGCAACTGCCCCCGGCGCATCGGTCATTCCGCAACCGATCGTAAAGTGAAGATGGTCCGCGAGCGCCGACAATTTGGCGAGCAGGTGGTGGTGCTTTGCCGCGGCTTTTTCAATCATTCCCACCATGTCACCCAGCACCTGCACTCTCACTTCGTTCCATCGTTCGTCATTCACAATAACGACGTGTAGATTATGAATAAACCTGCCGTGAGCGGAAAAGCGAGCTTGGCTGAGATCGATGCCATAGTCTTTTTGAAATTGTTTCAGATTCTGCTGAACCATCGGGTCCGCCATTCGGTGATGTCCTTGCTGATTGGCGACGTAGTCGTGGATCACCTCGCGGTTGGCCGAGCCGATGCTATGAACGTCATAATTCCGCCGAAATGCTTGCGGCATGGTGTCCCGCACGGAATGTTGTAATCGCCCTTTGAGGCTGTGTACGATTTGGGCGGGAGAGACATGGGGCTTGGTGCTGACAAAGAATTGAACTCCGTCGTTCGGGGTGGCGCAGCAACGTAGTATGCGAACACCGTCGGGTTCTGTGAGGGCTTGTAGTCGTGGAAGCCAGTGGTCGAACGGTATCGGATCCACTCGCCAGAAGATAGTAACGCCCCAGTTGAGTTGGTACGCGGGCCGGACGGTTTGCGTGGTGTAAATCGGTTGCATGGCGTGTAGTTTAGTGGACCGTGCAATGTCGTGCGTTGACGTCCTTAGTTGCCAGACCGATTCACCACCGGCACAGGGCCGGTGGGGTCTGGGTCATGGTGTGGGCGCAGGGGCTAGTTGCCAGACCGGTTCACCACCGGCACAGGGCCGGTGGGGGAAGGAGTTGGAATTCAGGGCCGGTGGGGGATGGCGTTGGAGTTCAGGGCTGGTGGGGGATGGCGTAGGAATTCAGGGCCGGTGGGGGATGGGCTGAAATTCAAAGCTGGTGGCGAATGGGGCCAAAATTGGCGTTGAGCCAACGCATCCTCACCCCCACCGGCCCTGTGCC